>CAYMHQ010000008.1:0-14279 GCA_964390275.1 uncultured Coriobacteriaceae bacterium | reverse complement strand
TCATCTGTCCGTCGTTTCCGTCCTGTTCTACCGAGAGGGGCGTCCCCGCATGGGAGTGCTTGTAAGCTGCGAGAACCTGAACCTTGAATATCCCACCTACCATGTGCTGCGCGACGTGAGCCTCGGCGTGTCCGAGGGCGACCGGATCGGTATCGTCGGCAAGAACGGGAGCGGCAAGACGACCCTGCTCAATGTCGCACTCGGTCTCCAGGAGCCCGACTCCGGCAGGGTCACGATGCGCCGCGGCGTGCGCATCGGGTTCCTCGGGCAGCGCGACTCGCTCGACGGCGAGGCGACGGTGGGCGAGAACGTCGTCGGCGACCTCGCGGAGCACGAATGGGCGGGCGACCCTCGCGTGCGCTCCGTGGTGGGCGCGCTGCTCGACGGGATCGACTGGTACGCCCAGGTCAAGACGCTGAGCGGCGGCCAGCGCCGCAGGGTCGACCTTGCGCGCCTGCTCATCGGCGACTGGGACGTCCTCGCCCTCGACGAGCCCACGAACCATCTCGACATGAAGGGCATCGCCTGGCTCGCCGACCACCTCAAGAACCGCTGGGCGAAGGGCGAGGGCGGCCTCCTCGTCATCACGCACGACCGCTGGTTCCTCGACGAGGTCTGCCTCTCGATGTGGGAGGTGCATGACGGCACCATCACCCCCTTTGAGGGCGGCTACTCGGCCTACATCCAGCAGCGTCTCGAGCGCGACCGTCAGGCCCGCGCGATGGAGGAGCGTCGCCAGAACATCCTGCGCAAGGAGCTCGCCTGGCTCGCCCGCGGCCCCCAGGCGCGCGGCACGAAGCCGAAGTTCCGCGTCGAGGCGGCGCGCGACCTCATCGCCGACGTTCCGCCGATGCGCAACGAGATCGAGCTCCATCGGCTCGCCGTGAGCAGGCTCGGCAAGATCGTCGTCGAGCTCAAGAACGTCACCCAGACCTACGGGGACGCCAAGGTGCTCGACGGGGTCGACTGGATCATCGGGCCGGGCGACCGCTACGGCATCATGGGCGCGAACGGTGCCGGCAAGAGCACGCTCCTCGGCGTCATCGACGGCAGCATCAAGCCCACCAAGGGCTCGGTGAAGATCGGCCAGACGGTCAAGTTCGCGGTCCTCTCCCAGCAGCTCGACGAGCTGCACGCGCACACGGGCGAGACGGTGCGCGAGGTGCTCGGCTCGGTGAAGCAGCGCTTCGTGATCGACGGCAAGGAGTGCACGCCCTCCCAGCTCCTCGAGCGGCTCGGGTTCGAGCCGGGGCAGCTCCTCACGCGCGTCGAGGACCTCTCGGGCGGCCAGCAGCGCCGCCTCCAGCTCATGCTCGTGCTGCTGAGCGAGCCGAACGTCCTCATCCTCGACGAGCCGGGCAACGACATGGACACCGACATGCTCGCCGTGCTCGAGGACCTGCTCGACTCGTGGCCCGGCACCCTCCTGCTCGTGAGCCACGACCGCTACCTCATGGAGCGCGTCACCGACCAGCAGTTCATGGTGCTCGACGGCAAGGTCACGCACGTCCCGGGCGGTGTCGACGAGTTCCTCCGCATCCTCGCGGCCCGCGAGGAGGGGCGCGCCGCGGCCTCGCGTCAGGCGGGTGCCCCCAAGGCGGGCGGCGCGGGCTCGGCGGCGGGCGCCGGCGCGGCGGGGCCGTCCGCGTCGTCCGAGGGGGCCGGCCAGACGGGCGCCGAGAAGTCGGGGCTCTCGCGCAGCGAGGAGTACCAGCTCCGCAAGCAGCTCTCGAGCGTCGAGCGCAAGATCGAGACGCAGCGCAAGCGCATCGCCGAGGTGACCGCGAAGATGAACGCCGCCGGTGCCACCGACTTCGTCGAGCTCGGGAAGCTCCAGAAGCAGGTCGACGAGGCGAACGCGGCGCTCGAGGCCCTCGAGGAGGAGTGGCTCGAGCTCTCAGAGACGCTCGAGGGGTAGCGAAGCGGAGGGCGTGGCCAATCTGCCGTTCGACCGGTGGGCCACCCTCTTCGTTCGCCCTTGTAATCCTCCCGCAAAACGAAGGGCGGGGCCTCCCGGAATGGGAAGCCCCGCCCTTTTCGTGCGTCTGATGCGTCCGAGTCGCCCCTCACCGGCTGCGCTCGCACGCCGTCCGCGGGTCGCCCGCTACACGTAGAACAGGATCTTGTTGTACGTCGGCATCGGCCAGTACTCGCTCGAGCAGATGAGCTCCATCGCGTCGGCGCCGTCGCGCAGCGCGCGCATCGCGGGGAGCACGCGGTCGCGGCAGATGCAGGCGCGCTCGAAGAGGTCCTGCGTCGCGAGCGCGGCGTCGTTGGCGGCCTTGAGCTCCTCGATGGCCTCGCCGATCGCGTCGACCCCGTCGGCGAGGCGCTTGAGCAGCTTCACGTCCGAGCGGCACGCGACCGCGAGGTCCTGCTTGAGCGCGAGCGTCGAGGCGACGTCGGCCGCGTAGGAGTTCACCGCGGGCACGATCTTCTCGTTCGCGATGTCGAGCATCGTGAGGGCCTCGATGCTGATGAGGTTCGAGTACTGCTCGAGCTTGATCTCGTAGTGGCTGCGGGTCTCCACGCGGCTCATGACGCCGAAGTCCTCGAGCAGGGCGAGGTTCTTCTCCTCGAGCAGCGCGGGCGCAGCGTCGGGGAGCGTCATGTTGTCGGTGAGGCCGCGGCGGTGGGCCTCCTCTTTCCACGCGTCGCTGTAGCCGTCGCCGTTGAAGATGATGCGCTGGTGGTCGGTGAGCGTCCTGCGCACGAACTCCATGGCGTCGTTCGTGAAGTCCTGCGAGCCCTCGAGCTCGTCGGCGAAGCCCTTGAGCTCCTTGGCGACGGCGGTGTTGAGCACCATCGTGGGGTCGGCGAGGTTCTGGCGCGAGCCGGCGGCGCGGAACTCGAACTTGTTGCCCGTGAAGGCGAAGGGGCTCGTGCGGTTGCGGTCGGTGTTGTCCTTGGAGAGGCAGGGGAGCACGGGCACGCCGAGGCTCATGCGCTCCTTGTCGTGCGACTCGTAGGAGCCGCCGTTCACGATCGCGCCCACCACGCCCGAGAGCTGGTCGCCCAGGAAGATCGAGATGATGGCGGGCGGCGCCTCGTTGGCGCCGAGACGGTGGTCGTTGCCCGCGGAGGCGACGCTCACGCGCAGGAGGTCCTGGTACTCGTCGACGGCGGCGATCACGCACGCGAGGAAGACGAGGAACTGGAGGTTCTGCTCGGGCGTGTCGCCGGGGTCGAGCAGGTTCATGCCGCCGGCCGAGAGCGACCAGTTGTCGTGCTTGCCGCTGCCGTTGATGCCCTCGAACGGCTTCTCGTGCTCGAGGCACACGAGGCCGTGGTGCGAGGCGATCGTCTTCATGAGCTCCATCGTCACGAGGTTGTGGTCGATGGCGACGTTGGCCTCCTCGTACACCGGCGCGAGCTCGTGCTGGCACGGGGCGACCTCGTTGTGCTTGGTCTTTGCGGGGATGGCGAGCTTCCAGAGCTCCTCGTCGAGCTCCTTCATGAAGCGGCTCACCGTGGGGCGGATCGCGCCGAAGTAGTGCTCCTGGAGCTGCTGGCCCTTGGAGGGCGCGGCGCCGAAGAGCGTGCGGCCGGTGAGGATGAGGTCGGGGCGCTTCTCGTAGTCCTCCTCGCGGATGAGGAAGTATTCCTGCTCGGCGCCCACGTTCGCCACGACGCGCGCCACGTCCTTGCCGAAGAGCGCGAGCACGCGCTTGGCCTGGTCGGAGACGGCCGCCATGGAGCGCAGGAGCGGGGTCTTCTTGTCGAGGGACTCGCCGTTGTAGCTGATGAACGCCGTGGGGATGCAGAGCACGTCGTCCTTGATGAACGCGGGGCTCGTGGGGTCCCACGCCGTGTAGCCGCGCGCCTCGAACGTCGAGCGCAGGCCGCCCGAGGGGAAGCTCGACGCGTCGGGCTCGCCCTGCACGAGCTCCTTGCCCGAGAACGTCATGATCGCGGTGCCGTCGCCGTCGGGGTTGAGGAACGAGTCGTGCTTCTCGCTCGTGATGCCCGTGAGCGGCTGGAACCAGTGGGTGTAGTGGGTCGCCCCCTGCTCGATGGCCCACTCCTTCATCGCATGCGCCACCACGTTCGCGACGTCGATGTCGAGCGGCTCGCCCTCCTCGATGGTCCTCATCATCGCCTTGTAGGTCACCTTGGGGAGCTTCTCCTGCATGACCTTCTGGCTGAAAACCTTGGTGCCGAAGTAAGTGCTGGGGTTGTGTGGCATACGGTGGTCTCGATTCCTCTCCTCGTGCCGACGACGCATCGGCGGACCGGCGGCGTTCGCGCAGGTCCGGGGCTTCATGCGAATCAATAAGTAGTAACTGTACCGAGCTATTGTTTCGTTTGCTTTTCGCGGTCTCCATCATACAAACACCGCGCATCGCCGGTTTTCGCCCGCCCGTTGCGCTACCCTGTTACCGCCGGCCCGGAGGGTGCGCCGCCGCTCGCTGTACAGGTGTAGCGGAGGTGTGGCGCGACCCGCGGCCCGGCGACCGGATTCGACTGTTTGTCCACCTGCGCGAGAGGAGCCGGGAATGGCAGCGGAAGTTGTGACGGACGAGACAGCGGGCGAGGGCGCCGGCGCGGCCGGCGGGACCTATGCGGTGATCGACGGGAACTCGCTCATGCACCGCGCGTTCCACGCCATCCCGCCCACCATGAACGCGCCCGACGGGCGCCCCACGAACGCCATCTTCGGCTTCGTGAGCATGCTCCTTAAGCTCATGGAGGACTTCCACCCCGACGGCGTGGTCGTCGCGTTCGACAAGGGGAAGCCCCAGGTGCGCATGGACATGCTCCCTCAGTACAAGGCCCAGCGCCCGCCGCGCGACCCGCTCCTCTCCGAGCAGTTCCCCATGATGCGCGAGCTCCTCGAGGCGATGAGCGTGCCCGTCTTCGCCGTCGAGGGCTGGGAGGGCGACGACATCCTCGGCACCATGGCGGCCCAGGGCGAGGCCATGGGGTGCGAGATGCTGCTCGTGACCGGCGACCGCGACTCCTACCAGCTCGCGACCGACCACGTGCGCATCGTCGCCACCAAGAAGGGCATCAGCGACGTGGTGGTCTACGGGCCCGCCGAGGTGGTCGAGCTCTACGAGGGCGTGAAGCCCGCGCAGATCCCCGACTTCTACGGCCTCAAGGGCGACACGAGCGACAACATCCCCGGCGTCCCCGGCATCGGGCCCAAGAAGGCGGCCGCGCTCATCGTGGAGTACGGCAGCCTCGACGGGGTCCTCGCGAACGCCGACGACATCAAGGGCAAGATGGGCCAGAACATCCGCGACCATGTGGAGGACGCGCTCGTCTCCCGCCGCGTGGCCCAGATTCGCCGCGACGCCCCCGTCACGTTCGACCCGTCGGTCGCCTCGTGGCCCGACTTCGACCCGGCGACGGTCGAGAGGGCGTTCGACGAGCTCGGGTTCACCTCGCTCAAGCGCCGCGTGCTCGCCGTGGGCGCCCATGCGGCCGCGGAGGCCGCCGGGGACGCCGGCGAGGGGAGCGAGGGTGCGGGCGAGGGGTCGCAGGGGAGCCTTCTGCCGAACGTCCCCGCCGAGCCCGTCGCCGGGGACGCCGCGTTCGACCTGCTGGGGGAGGCCGTCGAGGCGCGTCGCTGGCTCGGGATCTACCTCGACGACGGCTGCGCCGAGGGCTCGCTCTTCGGGACCTCGCGGACGCTCTGGGTCGCGCTCGGCGCGGGCTGGGGGCTCGACGTCGACGCCGAGGCCGCCCGCGACGCCGGCGGGGACCTCACGGCTCCCGCGGACGCCCCCCCCGGCAGGGGGAACCTCCTCACAGGCGTGAGCTTCGACGGGAACCCCGTCCCCTCCGGCCACGGCGCCGCCGAGCCGGCGGTCGTGCTGCGCTTCGACGGCGACGACGCCTCGCGCGCCCTCGCCCTCGCCGCGGGCGGGAGGTTCGCCGCGTTCTCCGTAAAGGACGTCCTGCGCGAGCTCGCGCCGGTCGACTCCTCCGAGCCTGCGGCCCTCGACGTCGACCGTCTCGACCCCGCAGACCTGTTCGACGTCGCGGTCGCGGCGTACCTGCTCGACTCCAACCGCTCCGACTACGCCCCCGACGCGCTCGTGAGGGCCTACCTGCCCTGGGAGCTCCCCGCCCTCGAGTACGACGAGCCTGCCGCCGCGACCGGCCGTCGCGCCCGCAACGCCGCCCCCGCCGTCCCCACGCCCGCCTCGGCCGCGCGCCGCGGCGCCATGGCGGCCGTGAGCGCGTGCGCCCTGCGCCTCGCCCTCGCCGCCATGCTCGCGGACGACGGCTCCGCGGACTGCATGGACGCCATCGAGATGCCGCTCGTCCCCTGCCTCGTCGCGCTCGAGCGCAACGGCATGAAGGTGAGCGTCCCCCGTCTCTCCGAGCTCTCCGCCGAGCTCGAGGGGCAGATCGCGGCCATCAAGGCGCGCGTCTTCGAGGCCGCGGGCGGGGAGTTCGTCATCGACTCGCCGGCCCAGCTCTCGGGCGTCCTCTTCGACACGCTCGGCCTCCCCACGCGCGACCCTGAGACGGGCCGCCCGCTCAAGAAGACCAAGACGGGCTTCTACTCGACCAACGCCAAGATGCTCGAGAGCCTCGCCCGCACCCAGCCCGTGGTGGCAGACGTCCTCGAGTACCGCGAGCGCGTCAAGATCAAGTCGACCTACCTCGACACGCTTCCCCTCCAGATCCGCGGCGACGGGCGCGTGCACACCACGTACAACCAGACGGTCACGGCCACGGGGCGCCTCAGCTCCTCGGACCCCAACCTCCAGAACATCCCCGTGCGCAGCGAGCTCGGGCGCATGGTGCGCACCGCGTTCGTGCCGGCCGACGAGTCGTCGGTCCTGCTCTCGTGCGACTACTCCCAGATCGAGCTGCGCCTCCTCGCGCATCTCTCCGAGGACCCCGGCCTCGTCGAGGCGTTCACGGAGGGGGAGGACTTCCACGCGTCCACCGCGGCGCGCGTGTTCGGCATCCCGCGCGGCGAGGTGACCCCCGAGCAGCGCAGCCGCGCCAAGGCGGTCAACTTCGGCATCGTGTACGGGCAGACGGCGTGGGGTCTCTCGCAGTCGCTCAAGATCTCGGCCGCCGAGGCGCAGGAGATGATCGACCGCTACTACCGCACCTACCCGCGCGTGCGCTCCTACCTCGACGAGCAGGTCGCCTTCGCCCGCGAGCACGGCTGGGTCGCGACGATGTTCGGCCGCAAGCGCCACGTGCCCGACATCTTCTCGCGCGTGCCCAACGTCAAGCAGTTCGCCGAGCGCACGGCGATGAACCACCCCATGCAGGGCTCGGCCGCCGACATCATCAAGCTTGCGATGACGAGGGTCCACCGTCGCCTCGTCGAGGGAGGGTTCCGCGCGCGCATGATCGTCCAGGTGCACGACGAGCTCGTCTTCGACTGCCCCCTCGACGAGGTTGAGCGTCTCTCCGCCATGGTGCGCGGGGAGATGCAGGGCGTCGTCGAGCTGCGCGTCCCGCTCACGGTCTCGTGCGCGACCGGCAAGACCTGGGCCGAGGCGAAGTAGATGAAGGCAGTCTCGCCCCGTCCCTCGAGCCTCGTGACGGGGAACAAGCTGGGCCTGGGGATCGTCCTCACGATCATCGGCGGCGTGTGCTGGGGCTTCTCCGGCACGTGCGCCCAGCTCCTGTTCTCCGACTACGGGTTCGACCCGCGGCTCGTCGTCTGCACGCGCTCGTCGCTCGCCGGCGTCATCTTCATGGTGCTCTCGCTCGCCATCGACCGCAAACGGCTCGTCGCCTGCGTCACGAACCCGCGCTCGATGTTCAAGGTGTTCGTGTTCGCGGTGTTCGGCGTCACGCTCTGCCAGGTGTGCTACCTCTTCGCGATCCAGGCGAGCGACGCCGGCACGGCGACGGTGCTCCAGTCGCTCAACCTGCTCATCATCCTCGCGGTGGTCTGCGTGCGCCTGAAGCGCCGGCCCACCAAGAAGGAGACCCTCGGCATCGCCCTCGCGATCGTGGGGACGTTCCTCGTGGCCACGCACGGCTCGTTCACGCAGCTCGCCATGACGCCCGAGGCGCTCGGCTGGGGGCTCGCCTGCGCCGTCTCGTGCGCGCTCTACACCCTGCTGCCCGGCTCGCTCCTCGTCGAGTACGGCAGCGTCGTGGTGACCGGCCTCGCGATGGTGTTCGGCGGTGTCTCGAGCACCCTGGTGTTCCAGCCGTGGAACATCCCCGCCTCGCTCGACGCGCGCGGCCTGCTGCTCGTGGCGGCGATCGTCATCGTGGGCACCGTGCTCAGCTACCTCTGCTTCCTGAACGGCGTGAAGCTCTGCGGCAGCATGCTCGCGGGCCTGCTCGGGTGCGCCGAGCCGCTCACCGCGTGCCTGCTCTCGGGCGTGTGGCTCGGGACCTCGTTCGCCCCGGTCGACCTCGTGGGCATGGGGATGATCGTCCTTATGATGCTGCTCGTGACGTAGGCGCGGCTGCGGGCGGGCACGGAGGGCGGTTCAGAGGGGAATCTCGAGCGGGGGAGGGCGCGTATGGCGGCGAGGCAGGCGGGCGGGCGCAAGGCCCCGGCGTCCGGCAGGGGGCACGGGGCGGTGCTCGGCGTCGAGACGGTCAAGGCTGGCCCCTACACCGTCGAGGTCACGCGCAAGCGCATCCGCCGCCTCTACATGCGCTTCGACGACCCCGCAGGTCCTGTGCGCGTGAGCGCCCCGGCGTCGACGCCCCTGTCCGAGATCGTGAGGTTCGTGCTCTCGGAGTCCGAGTGGATCGACCGCCGCGCCGCGGAGCTCGCGAACTCGGCCCCCGCCTCCGCCCGCCGCGGGCACATCGGGGCCGACGGGCGCGTGCTGCTCTGGGGCGAGCCGGTCGACCTCGCGCGGCTCACGGAGCGGGGCGCCCTCCTCTTTGAGACCGGCATGGCCGATGACGCCGAGCGTCTCCTCGCCCCCGTGCTCTTCCGCGAGCTCTCCCGCGCGACGCTGCCTCTGGTTCTGGACCGCCAGTGCTCGATGGGGATCGCCGGTCCCATGATCGACGTCCGCTTCCGCGACATGAGCACGCGATGGGGGAGCTGCAAGGCCTCCGACCGACGGGTCACCTTCGCCCTCTCGCTCGCGCACTACCCGCCCGAATGCCTTGAGCTCATCGTGGTGCACGAGCTCTGCCACTTCTTCGAGCACGGCCACGGCGACGCCTTCAAGGCCCTCATGACGCGCCATCTGCCCGACTGGCGCGAGCGGGACGCCCTCCTCAAGCGGCTCTCCCGGGGGAGGTAGTCTCTGAGAGGGCCCGAGAGGGCCCGAGATACCGCGGGGGCTCGCGGGAGGTCTCAGACGCGAAAGGGCCGGCGGCGTCTCGTTCGACGCGCGCCGGCCCTTTCGCTTTCACAGCTGGGGAGCTTGGCTTTTTTCGGATGCGAATCCTGGGCTACTTGATGATGAGGACGTCGCACTCGCAGTTCCTGAGCAGGAACGTCGAGATGGAGCCGAGGATCGCGTACTTGATGTTGCTGAGGCCGCGCGCGCCGCAGACGACGAGGTCGGGAGCGAGCGGGGTCACGAACTCGTCGAGCAGGGTCTCGCGGATGCGGCCGGCCTTCGCCTCGACGGTCACGCCCTTGATGCCGGGCATCGTGCGGGCCTTCTCGACGTCGGCCTCGATCGAGTCCTTCCACGCCTTCTCGAGGCTCGGGATGAGCGTCGCGGGATAGGTGCCCGCGGCCTGCATCGGGGTGGAGTCGATGACGTGGCCGATGTAGAGCTCGGCGCCGTTGGTCGCGGCGATCTCGCTCGCGCGCTCGAGCACGTGCGACTGCATCTCGCTGCCGTCGAGGGCGACGAACACCTTGCCGTAGGTTTCCAGAGCAGCGGTCATGGTAACCGTCCTTTCCTTCGGGGAGCGTCGGCGCGCGCCGCGCCGCCCCGACAGACGTTGGAGCGTTTCGTGTACGCCCATATTGTAGCCCAGTGATTGTTTCCGCCCGTGTCACCCCGGCGATTTTTCACTCTGCTTTTTTGAGTGCGGGTCGGTGCGGCGCCGGCGCGGCGCGGGTTGGCCACCATGCGTTCTGTCATAATCGGCGGGTGCCCTCGGGGGAGGGCGCGCCGCAGGGCGCGGGGACGTGCGACGGGAGGTCGCTGTGGACATCGAGTTTGTGATCGAGCTTCTCAAGACGGCGTTCATCGGGCTGGTCGAGGGCGTCACCGAATGGCTCCCGGTCTCCTCGACCGGGCACATGATCCTCGTGGACGAGTTCGTGAAGCTTGACGTGACCGAGGAGTTCTGGAACATGTTCCTCGTGGTCGTGCAGCTCGGCGCGATCCTCGCCGCGTGCCTCGTCTTCTTCACCAAGCTGAACCCCTGGTCGCGCAGGAAGACGCCCGTCGAGCGCCGCCAGACGTGGTCGACCTGGGGCAAGATCGTCGTGGGCGTCATCCCCGCGGCCGTGGTGGGCATCCCCCTCGACGACTTCATGGAGGAGCACCTGAGCAACGCCTGGGTCGTCGCCGCCGCGCTCATCGTGTACGGCGTCGCGTTCATCGTCATCGAGCGGTGGCGCGCCCGCAGGGCCTCGTCCGCCGTCTCCCGGGGCGCCCACTTCGCCGCCTCGAGCCCCGACGACGAGGGACTCCAGGACATGTCCGAGCTGAGCTACGGCCGGGCGCTCGGCATCGGCTGCTTCCAGGTGCTCTCGCTCGTCCCCGGCACCTCGCGCAGCGGGTCGACCATCATCGGCGGCCTCCTGCTCGGCACCTCGCGCACGCTCGCGGCCGAGTTCTCGTTCTTCATGGCGATCCCGGTCATGTTCGGCGCGAGCGCCCTCAGACTCGCCAAGTACCTCCTGCAGGGCGGCGCGTTCACCTCGTACGAGCTCGCCATCCTCGCCGTGGGCATGGTGGTCGCGTTCGCCACGTCGGTCTTCGCGATCAAGTTCCTGCTCAGGTTCATCAAGACGAACGACTTCCAGCCCTTCGGCTGGTACCGCATCGTCCTCGGCGTCGTGGTGATCGCCTACTTCGCGGCCCGCGCCCTGATGTAGGGGAGCGGAGGGGCGCGCGTCGCACGGGGACCACGCTGCCGGATGCGCTCCTGGATGCGCTAGCGAAAAGGGCGCGGACTTGCCTTGCGGCACGGTCCGCGCCCTTTTTGGTTCCGTCCTCCTTCGCGGTGCCCCAACGGCGGCATCTCGCCGCTCCTTCTCGCCGTTCCTTACGGCTCGAGGAGCGCCAGGATGTCCTCGCGGGTGAGGTTTGACGAGGCAGCGTCGAGGCCAATCACGTTGTCGGCGAGCGCGCGCTTGCTCTCCTGGAGGGCGACGATCTTCTCCTCGATCGTGTTCTTCGCGATGACGCGCATCACCGTGACGTCCTTGGTCTGGCCGATGCGGTGCGCGCGGTCGGTCGCCTGGTTCTGCACCGCGAGGTTCCACCACGGGTCGTAGTGGATCACGATGTCGGCCGCCGTGAGGTTGAGGCCCACGCCGCCCGCCTTGAGCGAGATGAGGAAGAGCGGCACGTCGTCGTTCTGGAACGACGAGACGAGGCTCGCGCGGTCCTCCTTGGAGGTCGAGCCGGTGAGGGTGTGGTGCGCGACCCCCATCTCGCCCATGCGGTCGGAGATGAGCTGCAGCATGCTCGTGAACTGGGAGAACAGCAGCACCTTGTGGCCGCCGTCGATCGCGTTCGAGACGAGCTCCGCGCAGGTCTCGAGCTTGGCCGAGGGACCCTCGTAGTTCTTGTACACGAGGCGCGGGTCGCAGCAGATCTGCCGCAGGCGCGTGAGCTCGGCGAGCACGGCGATGCGCTGCGAGGCGAAGTCCTCGGGCAGCTTGCGCGCGATGCTCATCGCGAGCCTCGTGGCGGTCGCGCGGTAGAGGCGCTCCTGCTCGCCCTCCATGAGCGCGTACACCACGTTCTCGCACTTCTCCGGCAGGTCGGTGAGCACGTCCGACTTCATGCGGCGCAGGATGAACGGCTTCACGATCGTCCGCAGCTTCTCGAGCGCCTCCTCGTCGCCCGCCGCGATGGGGGCCTCGAACGTGCGGCGGAACGTGTCATACCCCTTGAGCATCGAGGGCATGAGGTAGTCGAAGATGCTCCACAGCTCGCCGAGCCGGTTCTCGACCGGCGTGCCCGTGAGCGCGAACCTGATCTCGGAGTCGACGGCCTTCGCGCAGCGCGCCGCCTGCGTGGTGTGGTTCTTGATGTACTGCGCCTCGTCGAGCACCTGGCAGTGGAACTTCATGCCCTTGTAGAGCTCGATGTCGCGCTTGAGCAGCTCGTACGAGGTGACCACGATGTCGCGCGGCCCCACCTTGTCGATGACGGCGCGCCGCTCCTCCTGGTTGCCCGCCGCGGTCACGACGTGCAGCCGGGGCGCGAACTTCTCGATCTCGGACTTCCAGTTGTAGACGAGCGACGCGGGGCACACGATGAGCGAGGGCGCGTCGACCCCCTCCTCGTCGCACGAGAGCAGGAAGGCGATGACCTGGAGCGTCTTGCCGAGGCCCATCTCGTCGGCGAGGATGCCGCCGAACCCGAGCCCGGCGAGCGTGCGCAGCCAGGTGAAGCCCTCCTTCTGGTAGGGGCGCAGCACGGCCACGAGCGACGAGGGCACGGGGAACGACGCGTCGCCGAGCCGGTCGAACGCCTCGATGACCTGGTCGAACTCGCCGGACGTCTCGAGGTCGACCCCCTCGGCCCCGTCGAGCAGCGACTTGAGGAAGAGCGCGTGCGTCTTGGGCAGGGTGAGGTGCCCTTTCGTGAGCGAGGCTGTGAGCGACTTGAGGCCGATGCCCGCGCTCGCGGCGAGGTCGAGCAGGGCCTGGGCGCCCTCGCCCTCCACGCGGAGCACGTCCCCGTCGGAGAGGCGCACGAAGCGGTCGTGACGCTCGAAGGAGGCGAGGTAGGTCGCGAGGTCGCGCGGGGAGAGGTCCCCCGACGCGAGCTCGAGGTCGATGAGGCTGCCGCGCACGGTAGCCTTCACGTTGAGGCGCGGCGACTGCCGGATGGTGATGTGCCTGATGTCCTCGCTCACCTGGACCTCGCCGACCTCCGCGAGCGCGCGGAGCCCCTCGCTGAGGAGCCGGTCAAGCGCCTCGAGGTCGTCGGCCTCGAAGTAGCGCGTCGCGGTGCCGTGGGGGAAGTAGGTCTCGACGAGCCTCTTGGCCGCCCGCTCGCGCGCGAGGTCGCGGATAGGCTGGCCGGCGACCACCGCGTCGCCCAGCCCTGTGGAGAACGCGCCGTACGAGGCGGTCGCGATGCAGGAGACGCCGTTCTTGGAGAATCCGATGCGGAACGCGATGCTCGCCGGCTTGGGCTCCTCGACCGCGAGGTCCTCGGGCAGCCGGACGTCGACGAACCTCTTGATCGCGGGGAGCAGCGTTCCGCAGAGGCTCGGGGCGTCCTTCGCCTGGATGTGGAAGGGGTGCGGCGCAGGCAGGAGCGCGCGGCAACAGGGCCCCAGACAGGCCGCGTACGCGTCGCCGCACTTCCACGCGCCGTCCTCGAGCAGCATGTACATGCGGTCGGCCGTGAGCACGCAGTCGGCAGGGTCGGGCAGCGTCATGTCGTACCCGCCGCGCTCGCCGGGCTCGACGCGCACGAGGAACGCGGGGTCGCCCTCGCGCACGGGAATCTTGCGGATCTTCTCCTTGAGGGTGGGCGAGGTCTGGCGCGCCTGGTAGCCCACGTAGGAGCCCACCATCGCGTCGAGCAGGTCGGCCGCGTCGCCGTCGGAGACGAAGAGGAGCTTCTTGCCCGAGGCGAAGGCAGGCCCGGGCGCGGAGGCCGTGCTGATGCGGACCGCGTTCTGCGCGCGCAGGATGTGCGAGACCACCTCGAGCACGGTGTTCGCCCGGTCGGTGAAGGCCTCGCGGGTGTGCGTGAACACGAGCTCGCGGCTGTACGAGACGGTCGCCTGGCTCCCCCATGCGCGCACGAGGTCCTCGATGTTCCTGATCGCGAACTCGGCTCCGGCCGAGGAGAGCCTGAGCTTGAGGCCCCACGCGCGTCCGTCGGGCCCCTCGTCGCCGCCGCCGCGCGACACGAGCACGGGGAAGACCTCGACGGGCTCGACGGGGCGCACGGTCTCGCCGCCCGGGCGCATGTGCTTGGGGAGCGTCTCGTAGAGCTCGAGGCCCGCGTTGCCGTACGTCTGGATGATGCGCGCGACCTTCTGGTCGGTCGAGGGCTCGCGGATGGTGAGCGACGACCCCGCGTCGAGCGATCCGGGTCGTGCCGAGCTCTGGACGGACTCCCTGCTGAAGCGAGAGAGAAGGTCCCTCGTCGCCGCCGCCGCGAGACACGAGCACGGGGAAGACCTCGACGGGCTCGTGTCTCGCGGCGGCG
>CAYMHQ010000007.1:25083-32943 GCA_964390275.1 uncultured Coriobacteriaceae bacterium | reverse complement strand
AGGTCACCCCAAATGCCCACAGGCACGGGTTCGTCAAACGAATAGGTCGCGAGCAGCCGGCTCTCGGAACCGTAGGTGTACACATTCGTCTGCCGCGCTGCAGGGTCGACGATCCAGTACTCGCGTACGCCAGCTCGCTCGTAAAGGCCGGCTTTCGTGAAGTAGTCCGTCCGCCTGCTCGAAGGCAAAACGACCTCCACCACAAGGTCGGGGGCGCCCTCGCAACCGCGGTCGGACAGCTTCGATTCGTCGCACACGACCAAGACATCAGGTTCGACGAAGGTCGATTCGTCGCCGAAGAGGTTCACGGCAAGAGGCGCCAGGTAGACGTGGCCCGCACCACCATGCGTCTCGACATAGCCGAACATCGCATGCGCAATGCCCATCACAATTCCCTGATGAATCCGGCTCGGTGATGTCATATCGTAAAGTCTGCCGTCAATCAGTTCGGCCCGCACGCCATCAGGCAGGTTCCAGTAGTCCTCAGCAGTACGCGGCCTTTCTTCTTTCAACAGCGGCATACATCTCACCATCTCTCATCGGGTTGCCCTTGTACGGGCGTGTCCGTTGACCCCGATACCGTTGTTCATCGGCGCGCGGCTCGCCGTTAGTATATCCGCGTCGCACAACAACGTAATCGTTTGGAACGCGTCTCGCGCCGAACGATTGCGAAACCCCACGCCCGGGACGAGCCGCCGGCAATGCAATAGCAAAGCTTGGCCGAAACTCGGCTGAGGGAACTCGGCTGGGACACCAACCAAAAAGCACCCCGACCGATGGTCGAATCCCATCCCCGGGGCAACTGGCACATGGCGGTCGCAGACGCCTGCCAGCACCGCCGTCTGGCAATGATAGACCTATCTACCTGGGCAATCGTCCGTTGGCAGCCGTCACCTGCGGCGTTTCCTTCGCATGCCCGGCACCATGACCGGCGTGCTCGCGCATGCGAAGTGGAGACCAACGGGCGAGGAGGGCAACAGGAAGGGCGGCTCCTCCAGGAAAGGCAGTCCGAACAGGCAAGGCAGCCCGACCGGGCAAGATAGCAACGGCCCCCGGCGCGATGACTCGCGGCGGGGGCCGTGTCGTTTGTTGCGGATTCCTCCCCTACTCCCCCGCCTCGTCGAACACCGCGCCCGTGACCTCCTGCGCGATGACGATGCACTGGGCGAGGTCGATCTTCGAATCCTTCCAGCTCGCCTGCTCGACTGCGACGCCGTCGATGCGCGAGCCGCGCAGGTCGCACGCCTCGAACCGCGCGCCCTGGACCGTCGCACGTGTGAGGTCGCAGCCGGAGAGGTCGCACTCCTTGAACACGGCGCCGGCGAGGGACGCCTCGTGCAGGCAGACCTTCGTCAGCTTCTGGCGGGAGAACTTGAGGTTCGCGAGGTTGGCGTACGACCAGTCGCCGCCCTCGACGGTCATCCCGGTCACGCGCGCGCCCACGATCTGCGCGCCGATGAGTCGGCAGTCGCGGAACGTCGCGCGCATGAGGTCGGCCTGCTTGAAGAAGCACGAGTCGAACGCGCACCGCTCGAACACGGCGTCCTTGAACGACGTCCCGATGAAGGCGCATCGCGTAAAGGTGCAGTTGCGCGCTGTAGCGGGCTTCTCGGCAGGCACCCCGGGGCCCGGCTCGGATGCCGACTCGGGCAGCATCGCCCCGGAACTCTCGGCATCCCCAAAGTCCAGCCGCGGCTGGCGCTCCTGCTTGGACTGCGCCTTCGTCTTGGCGTTCGCCCTCTGCCTCGGCGGCGCCGGGAACGTCATGTCCTTGAAGGCGCACAGCGTGAACGCGACGCCCGAGAGCCGCCCCTCGACCGTCGCGTTGGAGAACACCTCGTTCTCATAGGAATCCTGGTCGAACACCATGGGGCTGACTCCTTACGCGCGACTGCGGCAACCGACCGCGACAACCGTGAAGCGTCAGTGTACCCCAAGCCCTAACCGTCCGTTCCCCGCGCATACCGCACGCCAAGCCGGCTGTCTCGGTGATGTAACGCGAGAGCGACGCGGAATGCATAAAAGTCAGTCTGAAATGCATACAAATTGCGTCGACAGGCGAAAGGCGGCGAATCCGTTTTGGGTCTTTCCGGATTATTGACCACTTTCGGGGGTATGTGAGTTAGCCATTTGATATACCATCTGTAGAATCTCGCCCATTCGTGAGTGTTTGCAACGCCGCATCCGACTGCCGCATCGAAGGTTCCGACAGCGTCAGTCCGTCTACCTGGGAAAACGCGGGAACGGTGAAGTAGGAAGCAGTCGAATTCATCAATTATCGTATTCACTACGAGCGTCTTATCAAAAATCTAACTCACATACCCCACTTTATGGTCAATAATCCCAAAAGACCCGAAATGGCGCCCCCGTGGCGGCGCGGGCGGCCGGCTGGCCTGCACGCCGCACCCCCGCACGCCGAGCCGCACACTCCCCCTACCGGTAGCAGCTCCGGATGAACGCCAGGACGTCCTCCTCCACGGCGGCGGCGATGCGCCCCTTCTTCATGAGAATCTCGAGCGGCATGTGAATCTCCGCGCCCTGCTCGTCGCGGATGGGGAGGATGCGCAGGTCGGGGTCGTGAATCGTGCGCATCGCATGCTGCTGAGGACGAATCGCGTAAAGCCGAGTGCCGGAGATGAAGTGCATGTCGCCGTGCGGGCTGATCCACAGCGACGAGACAGGCAGGGCGAGGTTCGCCTGGCGAGCGCGGTTCACAAGGAAGTCGTTGTAGTCGGACTCGTCGGTGAACAGAACAAGCTCGCCGCGCGTGAGCTCCTCGATCGTGACGTGGTCGTCGGCGGGGGCGAAATGGCCTCCGAACTGCTTCGATGTGACCGCCGAGATGACAAAGTCCTTGAGGAAGACACGCTCGAACCGCTCCGAGCAGTCGCGCGGCGGGACACTGATGCCGATGTCGATGGAGTCCTCCTGGAGCGACCGGATGATGGTGTCGCCCGGCATCTCGATGATCGAAAGGGAGAGCGCGCCGTGGTCCTTCTGGAACGCGAGCAGGTCGTTGCGGTCGATGCTGCCACCGTTCTCGCGGAAGCACAGCGAGTGGACTCCCAGCACGAGGGTCGCGACGGTGTTCTGCCGGAAATTCGTCGCCATGTCCTGCAGCCGCTGGAGCGTGTCGAGCGCCTCGCGCGCCGGTTCGAGGCATGCCGTCCCAAAATCGGTGGGGACGATGCCGTTCGACGTGCGCTCGAACAGCTTCATGCCGAGCCGGGCCTCCATGAGCTGGACGCCACGCGAGACCGCCTGCGGCGTCACGAACAGCTCGCGCGCCGCCTGGGAGTAGCTCCCCGTCCTCGCCGCGCAGACGAAGTATTCCAGCTGATGAAAATCGAAATCAATCACGTCCGTCACCATCCCCTAATGGTACATCAAACGCGATATTTGATGATTCTGTGATTATACTCGCCGGCGCGCGGTGGCGGGGCGGCACGGGGTTCACGCGTTGATTGCAGGCGTTCTCGTTTTGGTTGAAACAAAAACTCGTTGCGGCGATTCAATGGAGGCTTGCTTTTCAAACGACCCGTCCGGCCCCTATGATGCAGCCATCGGCCGAACAAATGAGCACATCCCAACCAGTCGAGCGATCGGGTCCCGGGCATTCAAAGGGGCGCGGAACCGGTCGCTCGGGAATCGAGCAAAGGAGTCGCATCATGTCGATGAACGCAACCGTCAGCACCACCAGCAGCGCCAGCGCCGCCAGCAGCACGCTCAGCGTCGGACGCAGGGACTTCCTCAAGGCGGCGGGCACCTGCGGCGCCGTCGCGGCCGCCGGGATCGCCGGGACCGCGACCGCCATGGCGTCCGAGGCCGAGGGCATCGCCTGGGACTACGAGACCGACGTCCTCGTGATCGGCGCCGGCTTCGCGGGCATGGCGGCTGCCATCGAGGCCAAGGAGGCCGGCAGCGACGTCATCCTCATCGAGAAGATGGGCATGTGGGGCGGCAACTCCTCCCTCAACGGCGGCGACATGGCGGCCGTGGGCACGCCCCTGCAGAAGGAGGCCGGCGTCGAGGACAGCGTCGACCTCATGGTGAACGACATGCTCGTCACCGGCAAGTACTACAACCACGTCGAGAAGGTGCGCAAGCTCGTCGAGAACTCCGCGGCTGCCGTCGAGTGGCTCGAGAGCATCGGCGTCGAGTTCACCAAGCTCAACTTCCACGGCGGGCACTCGGTCGCACGCACCAACACGACCTCCAACGCGACCGGCTACGACATCACCAGTGCTCAGGACGCCTATCTCGAGAACGTCCTGGGGGTCGAGCCCATGCTCAACACCAAGCTCGTCCACCTCATCGAGGACGCCGAGGGCCGCATCATCGGCGCCGAGGTCCGCGAGGGCTACACGTTCGGCGACGAGGAGAGCGGCGAGGTCCGCTACATCAAGGCGCGCAAGGGCGTCGTGGTGGCCACCGGCGGCTTCTCGCAGGACGTCCAGATGCGCACCGTCCATGAGCCCCGCCTCACCGAGGAGTACGGCAGCACCAACCAGGAAGGCGCGACCGGCGAGGCCCTGCGCGAGGTCCTCAAGCACAAGGCCATGGACGTGCACCTCGACTGGATCCAGCTCGGCCCGTGGTGCAGCCCCGACGAGGTCGGCTTTGGCTTCTGCCCGCAGTTCTGCGAGCGCCTCGTGGGCTACGGCCTCATGATCGACCCCGCCACCGGCCGCCGCTTTGTGAAGGAGACCGGCGACCGCAAGGAGCGCGCCGACAAGATGCTCGAGCTCGGCCACTACACCATCATCCTGGGCGACGAGCCCACCGTCCAGCGCCAGGTTGTCGAGCGCATCCTCACCGGCGGCCTCGAGAACGGCGTCATCACCAAGTACGACACGCTCGAGGAGATCGCCGACGCGTTCGACATGCCCAAGGACGAGTTCCTCGACGAGATCGCCAAGTGGAACGGCTACGTCGAGGCCGGCGAGGACCCCGAGTTCGGCACGATGATTCAGAACGGCGCCACCCCCACCGAGACCGCCCCGTTCTACGTGGCGCGCCTGTGGCCCAAGGTTCACCACACCATGGGCGGCCTGCACACCAACATCGACACGCAGGTCATCGACCAGGACTTCAACCCGATCCCCGGCCTGTTCGCGGCCGGCGAGGTCACCGGCGGCACCCACGGCGCCGTCCGTCTGGGCAGCTGCGCCATCACCGACTGCGTGGTCTACGGCCGCATCGCCGGTCAGCAGGCCGCCGCGCAGGAGTCCTGGGAGTAGGGCGGTAGGGCGCGCGGGAAGGACAGACCCGCGGGGAGCAGCAGGAAGGAAGCAGCAGGTAGGAAGCGCGCGCAACGCGCGAAGAACAGCCCCGCACGTCGACCTCTCGTTCGCGAGGGGAAGGCGTGCGGGGTTTTCGTTTGGGGGTGCGGCAAAGGGGGCGGCGCGGCGAACAGCGTGGCGCGGCCGGGACGGCCCGGGGGATGGGCAGGCGGACCGGGTGGACAAAATCGGCGATTTGCATGCACTTTCAAAATCGATGGACAAAAACCGGCATTTGCATGTCAGTTTGGCAACCGCACTATCGAAGGGAGCGAGTGTGCAACGCATCTACCTGCGGCTTTGCAAAACGCTTTTTTCTCTATGCAGATAAAAGAGCATGCAGAAGGCAGATTTTGTCCAACGATTTTCAAAAGGTATGCAGGAAGCGGTTTTTGGCCACAGCCGGCCTTCGCCCCAGAACCACTCGCGCCCGCCCTCGCACGTTCGCAAGGGCGGGCGCGTTGCGTTTCCGCATCTCAGCGCTCCGTCAGCTCTTTCCGGCCGGCCGGCAGCCCATCTCGCCAACTCGCCTCACCAGCTCGGCAGCTCGCCGCACCACCTCGCCGGCCGCCCTCCCCTACACCGCGCGACCGGCGTCGTTGCCGCCGCGGATGGCGAGCGCGATGTTGAACGGCTCCTTCGCGTCGCCGACCACGTAGAGCTCGGGCACGTCGGCCGTGGTGATGGCGTCGGGGCACGGGATGAGGTCGTCGCAGTCGACGAGCGCGTCGCAGTCGAACTCGGTCACCACGCCGTCGGTGTTCTTGACGGAGATCTTGCCGTCGCCGATGTCCGCGATGTAGACCTCGCTCCACACGCGCATGCCGCGGCTGTAGAGGAGCGGCAGGATGAACTCCTTCTCGTGGTTGGACTGGCCCATCGCCACGTCGTCGGCGGGATGGCTGGTGATCATGGTCACCCGGTGGCCGTGGTTCTGCAGCCACGCGGCGCAGTCGACGGCGCGGGCGCTCGACCCCAGGACCGTCACGTTCTTGCCGAGCTCGACGAACATGAACCCGTCGATGTCGGTGATGGTCACGCCCGGGGTCCCGGCGAGGCCGCACGCCACCTTGTCGCCGCCGACCGCCACGATGAGCGCGTCGGGGGCCTCGGCGGCGATGAGCTCGGGGGTCACCTGGGTCTCAAGCACCACGTTCACGCCGGTCAGCTCGAGCTGGCGGATGAGGTAGTTCTTGAGCTGGACGAGGTTCTCGTGCGGACCCTTGACCGTCGCCGCGAAGTCGAGCAGGCCGCCGAGCATGCCCTTCTTCTCGTACAGGGTGACGTCGTGCCCGCGCATCGCCGCGATGCGGGCCGCCTCCATGCCGGCGGGGCCGCCGCCCGCGACCATGACCCGCTTGGGCGTCTCGGCCATCGGCAGCTCGTAGCTCGCGGGACCACCCTCGCGGAAGACGCGCTGGGTCAGGGCGTTCACGCGGCAGTACCCGTAGGTCGCGTTGGCGACGTTGCCCATGATGTGGCAGTGGACGCAGCGGGTGCACGGGGCGATCTCGTCGAGGCGGCCTTCGCGCAGCTTGTTGACGTACTCGGTGTCGACGGTGAGCGGGCGCGTCATGAGGAAGAAGTCGACTTTGCCCTCAGCAAGCGCCGAGTTGAAGAAGTCCGGTCCCATGGCGGGGTCGAGGTAGGTGACGGTGCCCACAGGGATACTCACGGCCTGCTTGTACGCCGCCGCGACGTCGAGCGTGAGACCGGCGCCCGAGTGGCTGCCGTCGACCTTGCCCTGCCAGTGGCTCGAGAAGTCGAACTGGGTACCGTAGCTGGTGCTTCCCTCGAGGCCCTGCTCCACGAAGTACAGGTCGCCCGCGAACTGGCACACATGCTGGTGCAGCGCGCCCAGGCGGATGTGGAGCGAGTCGGCGCCGGCGGCCTCGAGGCACTTGGCGACCTCGATGCCCTCGGAAAGGCTCATGACCGACGCGCTGTCGCCGGTGTTCTCGTCGTTCTCCTCGATGCCGTTCATGAGGACCTGCACGATAAAGTCCTCGCCGCAGGCCTCCTTCACCTTCTGGATGACCTCGCAGACCCAGCGCGTGCGGTTCTCGAAGCTCTGCGGGCCGTACTGGTCCTCGCGCTCGTTGTTGGCGCGCGAGAAGTACATGGCGCCCAGGTTCGCGCCGGCCGCGTTGATCTCGAGCGCCTCGAACCCCTGCTCCTTGAGGAAGACCGCCGCGTTGACGATGTCGTCCTGGATCGACTGGAGCTCCTCGACGCTCATGCCGTTGTGGTCGGCGAACATGAGATACGTCTGGAAGCCGAGGTGCGCGCCGTACTGTTTGCACCCCTCTACCAGCGGGGACAGGTCGAGGTCGAGCAGCCACACGGGCGACTCGCCGCCGCGACCGGTGAGGTGCTGCGCGAAGTTCTCGACCCAGATCATCTGCACGCCGCCCTTGGCGAAGTTCACGTAGTAGTCGATGAGCTCCTGGGTGAACCCGTTGAGGAACGTGGCCGAGCCCGCCGCGGACTTCACGATGCGGCAGTCGAGGTCGAGCGGGCCGAGCTTCCAGGGCTTGAAGACCTCGGAGACGTCGGTGCCCACCCCGCGCCAGCTCTC
>CAYMHQ010000007.1:21605-24983 GCA_964390275.1 uncultured Coriobacteriaceae bacterium | reverse complement strand
GCCTCGCTGGCGGAGGCGGTCGCGAGCCCGGCCAGCCCCGCGCTCGCGGCGGCGCCGGCGACCGCAGCGCCCGCGCTCCCCGCGAGGAAGCCGCGCCTCGTCACGGTGTTCCCGCTCGTCCTGGTGGTGGTGCCGGCAAAGTCGTGTGCGTTGGTGCTCATGTGCAGGTTCCCCTTTCCTGTCGCACGATAGGTCCCGCCCGCGACACCTGCGCGGACGTGTGGCGTCCCCTTGGGACGTCCCTCTAATGATTGCCGATGCGACGCCGGATGTCATTGACCCTGCAAGTGTGAGCTTTTGTAAAACCCGAGGTCAGAGCTCTGTTGTCGAGTCGCGATTCGACCCGATAAGCTCAAGCAACTCCTGCTTCGAATGTATACCGAGTTTGCGATACAGGCTTTTCTTGTGCGACCGAACCGTGTTGTCGGAGAGTGCCAGCCGCTCGGCGATGGACGGCGAATCATGCCCGAGCAGGATGAACGCCAGCACCTCGCGTTCGCGTTTTGTAAGCCCGTAGCGGGTTGAAAGGACCTCGACGTGGCGGTCGAGGGCATTGTACACGTCGCTCAAACCGGTGTCCGGCTCACGGTCTTCGTTGACCTGCGGAGCCTTCGCCGGGCGGCGGAGCGCCTGAAGAACCAGCGGAATCGAGAGCGCATAGAGGCATACGATCACGACAACAAAGAAAAGTGGAAACGACCCACCTGCCACCCAGCGGCGCAGAACGATCCCCACAACCGTCCCCAACCCGAGCAAGAGATACGCCGCACCCGTTACGAACCCGTACGCCGCCGCGCTCGCCATGCCCACCGATGCCTCGGCCTGCCTCCCCCTCCGTTCGCCATCCATAGGTCCGCCAGCCTGAACGGTCTGGACGGTCTGGACAATGGCGACAATTAGCGCGAGCTCGAAGAAGAAGTACGACAACCCCGCAAACGATGAGGTGAAGTCGCTCTGGACGATGGAGAACGCCACGAACCCGGTAGCAACAATTGGGAACGCGATCTGATAGAACGTAGTGGGAGACAGCAGCGCCCCGCGAATCGCCCAGACCACAACCAAAAGCAGCGCGACCGCAAACGTGCAGGCAAGAGATTCAAGGACGAGTCCCGAGCTACTCTGAGCGACCGAGAGGGTGAGCGTCCGCGAAATCCCGGTCACAAACCCAAGCGACCCCAAGCACAGCGCCGTAGGCCCCCATTCGGAAGAAAGGGCGTGTAAATCATCGAATCCCGCTCCCCCGCCGAGGCCCTCATCTGCGCGCACCCCGGCAGCACGCCACCGCAGAACGCACGAAACAAGAAGCAGCGCACAGGTTGCGCCGCATTCCGCCAGCTGAGGCAGGAGCATGCATCCCATGGAAACCAGAGGAAACAGAACGCACGACCCCAGAACCGAACAGGTCAGCGTCCTCACCTCCATCGAAGCGAACAGGAGCTGCCACGCAAGGAGCGTCATTCCCATGCCAGCGCCCGCCAGCAAACCAGCCGCCACGAGCAGAGGGATCATTCCCAGATTCACGACAAACATGCACCCGAGCAACACCAAGGCAATAAGCAGGCAAGACGTGCCAAGGACCGACAGGAAGTCCGCACGCATCCGCTCTGACCCGCCGCGCCCCTTCGAAAGAGTCCTCGCCATCAGAGGCGCCGCAAGAGTCAGGGCAATCACCAAAAGGGCGGGGACACTGTACCAGAGAAGGATGTCGGCGGTCTCGAAAAGCCTGTTGCCGAGCTCGGGAAGAAATGCCCTGCCCCAAAGCAGGTAGTCCATCACGGTCAGAAACGACGCGAACCCCACGAGCGTGCCCACCGCCCGGCACCCGAGAGAAGTCGCCCATTCCGGCACCAGCTTCCGCGCCGTCAAACCAACTCCCCCTTCCGAGCCGCCCGAGATGTACACAATCAAGTCCGCAATCAAACACGGCCGCGAGCGCATACACCCATACGCACGCGCGCTCCACATTGTAGCGCTCGACTTGCCCGGAAACAGAAGCGGACACCGGCTAACCTCGGGAACGGGCTGAGGGGGAACTACCTCGCGTACGCCTTCCCCAGCTCCTCGAGCCGGGCAAGCCGCTCCTCCAGCCCAAGCGTCTCGAACGCGGGGGCAACCCGGGCGGCGCGGGCGGCCTCGTCCTCGCGCAGGGGGTTGCGCACGATGGCCTCGAAGTCCGCCGATTTCTCCACGTAGAGGTCGAAGTCGAGGGCGTTCTCGTACATGAAGCCGTCCATGCGGGTCTTCGCGCCGGCGCCCAGGCCGAGCACGTCGGCGCCGCCGCGCACCAGCTCACCGCAGACGTCGCGGGCGTGGGGCGCGTCGCCCTTCACGAAGTCGCCGGGCGCGTACTGCGTGTAGCCCTTGCCCGCGAGCACCGTGCAGGCGCGCTCGTAATAGGCGGCCCGCTCCTCGCGGCTCGGCAGCTTGGCGACCTCGGCGGCGAGAACAGCGTCCGCGGCAGGCGCATCGGACCCCTCGCGCACGTCAACCAGCGGCCGCACGCGAATGTGCGGAGCCTCGAGCGCGGCGGCGGTGAGCAGGGACTTCTCCCAGCTGGCGACGCTCTGGCCGGGCAGGCCGTACAGCTCCTCGAGGCTCACGTTGGTCATGTGGAACTTCTCGAGGAAGAGCAGCGCGTTCTGCAGCTTCTCACGGTCGTGCGAGGCGCCGAGGGCCTTGAGCTCGTCGTCGTCGGCCGAGAGCATCGCGAGGTTCACGCGGGTGACGCCGCAGCCGGTCCAGTCGGTGAGGCTGGGGGTGCACACGGTGAGGGGCTCCACGTCGATCGAGATCTGCGCGCCATGGGCGAGCGGGAACGTCTTCTTGATCGCGCGGACGAGGTGGTTCACCTTGTCGGCGCTCATGATGGACGCGCCCCCGCAGAGGTGGACGGCGCTCACCTCGCGAGCCTTCACGTCGTCATCGAGGGACGCGAGCTCCGCCTCGAGCGCGTCGACGTAGGCGGCCTTGGCGGCGTGGTCTCCCACAAAGGGGCGGCTCGGACCGTACTTGGGCGTCGCCAGCGTGAAGGGGAAGGTGACGTTGACGACGAGCTTCTCGGCGTTCTCGCAGCTATCGGCCATGATGCGCTTCCAATCAGACGATTTGCGGTTCCCGGCACCGGCGCGTTCCCGGCCCAGGCGTGGTCCCAGGCGGGGCATGTTCCCGGCCCCGGCAGTCTAAAAAGGGCCCCGCCCGCATCCCTGCAAGCGGGGCCCTCCATCTTACCCGAACTCAGTGCCCGGAGCGTGGTGCCTGGAGCCCCGAGTTAGACCCCGGGGCTTGGAGCAGAAGCTTTGGAGCGGAAACCTTAGAGCTTGCCGACGGTGTGGCCGGCGACCCAGCCGTGGGTCATGGCCATGCCGACGGAGTTGCCGG
>CAYMHQ010000007.1:16125-21505 GCA_964390275.1 uncultured Coriobacteriaceae bacterium | reverse complement strand
ACGGTGTGGCCGGCGACCCAGCCGTGGGTCATGGCCATGCCGACGGAGTTGCCGGCGAACGGCGTGGAGTAGCCAAAGCCGTAGCGCCCGCCGAGGCAGTTGCCGGCGGCGTAGAGGCCCTTGATGGGCGTCCAGTCGGTCTTCATGACGTTCTGGGTGCCGTCGGTGACCAGGCCGGACATGGTGACCATCATGGGGTTGGAGCTGTGGGACAGGTTGCCGGTGCCCGCGTAGAACGGAGGCGTGTCGATCGGCACCATGTAGGCCTTGTCCTTGCCGTAGTCGGTGTCGCCGTCCTCGGAGTAGCACAGCTCGTTGTAGTGGGCGATGCTGTCGAGGAAGTTCTGCTTGGCGTCGCCCTCGTAGCCGATCATGTCGGCGAGCTCGTCGAGGGTCTCGGCGGCGTAGACGGTGCCGCCCATCATCTTGCGCTCGGCGAGGTTGGCGCCGATGACGAAGCTGCCCTCGGCGTTGCCGACCTCGACCTCGTTCATCGACTTCTCGAGGACGTCCATGTAGTCGTCCATGCCGAAGTTAGGCGCGCCGTGGTCGAGCGGGGCGGCGCCCACGGTCTGCTTCCAGTTGGCGTCGGAGACCCAGGCGCACTTGCCGGCGGGCTGGCGCAGGCAGACGGGGGTCAGCTGGGGGATTGCGCCCTCGTTGCAGAAGCGCTTGCCCTCGGAGTTGCACATGTAGAGCGGGCAGGTGCCCCAAGGGCCGCTCGCGCCGCCGCCGAGGCCCATCCAGCCGCGGGGCGTGGGCTCGATCATGCCGCCCGCCCAGACGCCCATCTTGTGGCCGGCGCCGGAGCGCGAGCCGGCAGAGGTCCAGTCGTCGGCGGTCGCGCCGGCGCGCTCGGCCCACTCCATGCCCTCGTTCAGCAGCGCCCAGCACATCTTGGGGTCGCCGATGTAGTCGCCGGAGGCGAGGATGACACCCTTGGCGGCGTTGAACTGCACGTAGTTGCCGTCGGCGTCGGTGGCGATCAGGCCGGTCACGTCGCCCGCCTCGTTCTGGACGAGCTCGACGCCGGTGTGCTCGTAGTACCAGGTCGCGCCGTGCTCCTGCGTGTACTTCACGATGTACTTGTGGACGAACTCGATGTTGTTGCCCTGATAGCCGTAGAACTGGGCGTTGCACGGCCAGGTCTTGTAGCCGCCGCACTCGATGGGGTAGGTCACGCCGGCGCCCGACCATGCGGCCTGGGTGTTGCACAGCGGGTACTCGAACATGTTGGACATGTCGAACTCGCCCTCGTCCGGCACAGCCTCGCCGTCGATCATGACCTGGGTGCCGCTGAGGAACACGGCGGAGTCGTTGGCCTTGCGCTCCTCCTCGTAGGAGTCGTAGACCTCCTTGTAGCGGTCGAACATGGGGCCGGAGTTCTGGACGAACGCCTTGACGATGTCGGGGTTCACGCGGCCGCCGGCGCGCTTGCAGAACTCGCTGGCGATCTCGCCGGTGTTGAACGGGCCGAAGCCGCGGTCGATGAGGAACTGCGAGTTGACGTGGCCGATGTCCTCGCCGTACCAGCCGCCCTTGTTGGCGCCGGAACCCTCGAGGTCGACGAACGCGTCCCAGGCCTGCTGCTCGACGGTGGCGACGGTGCAGCCCTCGTCGACGGCGCCCAGGGTGGCCATCAGGCCGGCGTGGCCGCCGCCGAGGACGACGACGTCGACGTCATAGGTGGCGGTGATCTGGTCGGCGGCGATCTCGGGCTTGGTGCCCAGCCAGTCGCCGGAGCCGCAGTAGCCCCTCACGCGGCCGTCGTCGGTGACCTCAGCGGAGGCGTAGGTGACCGTCGCGGCGCCACCGGGGCCGCCGGGGCCGCCGGGGCCGGGGGCCGCGAGGGCGGTGGAGGCGAAGGCCGACGCGGCGGCCAGGCTCGCGCTCGCGGTGGCGGCGGAGGTCAGAAAGGAGCGACGGGACATAGTCTTGCTCATGAGAACATCCTTTCGTTTGGACGGCTCTTTGCAAAAGGGCGCTGTGCGGGATGACCGTGCCCCGCGGCCGCGGAGACGGCCGGAGAGCCGGTCAGCGCCCTCTTTCGACGACTACCATACGTGCTACGCCCGCGAAACAAAATCGGATAAAACGTTGAGCTGGCGTTTAGAACGCGTTGAGACTGGTAAACTGGCAGGTCACGGGCTTTGTCAAGTGTCGCAGCAAAATCAGTCCGAGGTCGGGGCAAGGTCGGGGCGCGGTCCTGGCGGAATCAGGGCAAGATCAGGGGGCGAACTTTGGAATGAGCGACGGCGTCGGTTCTTCGAGCGAGAAGGCAGCCTCCGTGGACGCCGTGCGGGCGCCCGGGACCCGGCGAGCCGCGGCCCTGCCCCTCTCGGCCTTCGACGTGCTGGCCGCCCTGGGGTTCGCCTGCCTGCTCACGGCGTTCCTCGTCTACTCCGCCTCCGCCATGCCGTTCCAGAGGTTCGACACCCTCCCCGGGTTCATCCCGGTGATGGGAACCGCCCTGCGCGTCTGCGCCGTGGCATCCCTGCTCGTGGCGCTCGCCGTCGCGTTCGGCACCGGGTGGCTCGTGCGCTCCCTGCCCGTGCGCGTCGTCTTCTCGGTCGCCCTCGTCGCCGGCAACGCGATGTTCTGCGCGATGGCCCTCGGCGGCGCCTGGGACGCGGCGATCTTCTGGCTCGTGGGCGGATGCATGGGCGTGGGCTGCATAGGCGTGTTCCTCTCCTGGGGCCGTGTGCTCTCCCGCTACAACCTGCGGCAGGCCACGGGCGTCGTCGCGGCTTCCTCCGTGCTCGCCGTGCTCTTCGGCTGCGTCCAGCTCGCCCTGCCCGAGCCCGGGGCGGTCGCGTTCTTCATGGCGTGCACCGTCGCGGCGTGCGCGCTGCCGTTCGCCCTGGGCGACTGCCGGGGCGAGGCCGCCGGCAGGGCCGACACCGGCAAGGCTGGCTCCCCCGCGGCGCAGGCCCCCGCGGCGCAGACCCCCGCCGACGGCGCCTCCCCCGTGGCGTCCCTCGCCACCCGCGTGCGGGCGTTCCTCGAGGTCACCGTCGTCCCCGGCATCGGCCTCGCGCTCTTCGCCATGCTCATGGCGATGCGCGGCAAGTACTTCTTCGAGACCTACTCGCAGTACGTGCTCATTCAGGTCGCCGTGGCGGCGCTCCTGCTCGCCTGCATGCTCCTTCCCGCCTCGGTGCCGCTGCTGCGCACGGTGTACCGCGGTCTCATCCCCCTGCTATCTGTGGCCGTGCTCGCCCTCAACTACATGAGCGAGGCCCTCTTTGGCGGCTCGCAGTTCGAGATGATCCTCGTTATCATGCTCTACACGGCCGCCGCGCTGCTCACCATAACCATGCTCGTGGGCATGGCGCACGCCGCCGAGTTCTCCTCCGACCTCGTGGTCTCCATCGCCTGCATGCTGTTCTGCGCGGTGAGCGTGGCCACGATGGTCGCAGCGACAAGGTTCAGCCTCGACGACTCGGACACGCGCGCCATCATCGTCGTCTCGAGCGGCCTGTACGCGGCCGGCATGGTGATCTACGCCCTGTGGCGCGGCCTCCGCGCCGACCGCGACACCCTGCTCGGCGCCGAGCTCGACCGGCCCCGCTCGGGAAGGCGCCCCGGGGACGCCGCGGGCGCGGCGGCAGGCCACGCAACCGCAGGCAACTCCCCCACGGCGGACGAGCTGCTCACCGACGCCGGGATCGAGGCGCGCTGCGACGCGCTCGCCCGCGAGTACGCCCTCACCGCCCGCGAGCGCGAGGTCCTGGGCTACCTCGCCCACGGCCACAACGGTGTCTACATCAGCGACGAGCTCCTCATCTCGCCGAACACCGTGCGCACCCACATCCACAACATCTACCGCAAGCTCGGCGTCACCTCGCGCGAGGACATCCTGCGCGCCGCTAGGAGGTAGCGCCTCCGCCCGAGCGGCTGAGCAGGTCGTTCACCATTCCACTCGCCCGCTCGGCCATCCCGTCGGTCATCTCGCCGAGGCGCCCCATGGCCCGCTCGCCGAACTCCTTTGTCGTCTGGTCGATGTCGTCCCTGATGACGGCCGGGACGCTCGCGACGGCGAGGTTCCCCAGCTGGCGCAGCAGTTTCACCAGGAAGGCGCGCGTGTCGGGGTCCATCGCGGCGAGCGTGCGGGCGATGGCGGGGATGTTCTTCTGCCAGTCCTCGGTAATTTCGCCCATCTTATGGATGTCGTTGGTCGAGAGGATGTCGAACAGCGCGTCGGTGAGCCGCTCGCGCTCGGCGTCCGAGAGTCCGTCGATCCACCCGCTCAGCGTCTTGTCCAGGTAGCGCGCGTCGAAGGTCAGCTGGCCGAACGGCTTGAAGTCGACGCCCTCGACCTCCCACGAGAACGGGTCGTGCTGCAGGACGCTCCTCTGCGAGCTCGTGACGATGCGATAGCGCTCGTGCTGCTCGAGCAGGAGGCCGACGACCGACGACTGGGGGATGATCTTCTCCACGCGCGGCTCGACGGCGCGGAAGTCCTCGCTCTCGAGCTGCTCCGCACGGAACCCGGGGCCGTCGTGCGAGTAGGCGCGCTCGATGCGTCCCTGCACGTCGGGGCCGCATTTCGAGGCGGCGTACACCGCGAGGTTGCCGCCCTTCGAATGCCCTCCCACGACGATGGCGCCCTCCGTCTGACCCGCGACGGCGCGAACGTACTCGGCGGCCGCCTGCTGGGACGCGACGGGGCACTTGAACGCCAGGTTGAAGTCCTCCTTCCAGCCGACAACCGTGGAGTCGGTGCCGCGGAACGACACGTGCGTGAGGCCGGGGGTCAGGCGGAACGTCGCCGCCGCGAACTGCTTCTCCGCCTGGGCGTCGAGCTGCTCGGTGAAGCCGCAGATGCGCGCGTCCCGGAACCGCGGGCTCGCCACGACCGCGGTGAGCAGGGCCTTCGAGCTCTCCGGGTCCCAGACGCCGTCGAACATCTCCTCGAAGCACTCGGCGCGGAAGATGTCCGCGAGGCGCATGCCCTCCCACGTCCGGGCCTCGGCGAGGCTCGCGGGAAGCCTGAAGTAGACGAGCCACGAGAGTATCAGGCTGTCGACGGCGCAGAACGGCCGCTCGTCGAACGTCTCGAGCCTGGTCTGCGCGTAGGACACGATGTTATCCATGCGATCCTCCATCTTCCATTCGTACTATCGTTTGTGCTTCATTCATCGTACATCTATATAAAACATCTTGCTCTGCTTAGAAGCGTCTGATATACTGAGTGTCAGACGAAGCCCGTCCAGCAATCACATCACCGCGCGGGCAACGCCCTGTTGAACGCTAACCTCTGTCCAGGTTAGCGTTCTTTTTCGTTCGGGGGCAGTTCGGCTTCTGCCGCTTCGACATCCACCTCCTCGTCCCCTCCCGATGTGGGCGAACCAACCGCGCGTTCAGGACGTTCCTCTTC
>CAYMHQ010000007.1:13480-16025 GCA_964390275.1 uncultured Coriobacteriaceae bacterium | reverse complement strand
GCAAGCTGTCCATACAAAGCATCACCGCTTTCCAGATAGAGAAGGATTACGGCGTTGCCCGCACGGGTTCGTCTGACACGGACCACATCCTACTACCATGTTTCAAATCTGTCCATCTATAATTTGGACTATCATTGCGTCCATATATGTATGCAATGGAGACACGAATTGCCGGGACACATCGCTTGACCGGGCGCTATAGTGAGCATCGGACGTTTCGCGCTCGACGACTCCGGAGGTCTCAAGATGGCAGAATGGACGCTCGACTTCATCGATTGCGCATTTCCGCACGCCGGGGCGCGACGCGACCTGGGCGACCGGACCCCTCTCGAGGAGCTTTCCTGCGACGTCCTCGACCGAGGGACCGTCGCTCGCTACCGGGCGGAGTTCACCCTCGTGTCGCCCGACCATCCCTGGGCGGAGCTCACCGAGGGAGAGTTCCTCGTGCGCGTCGGCGCCGCGGGCGTGTCCCCCGTCGACGGCGAGCTGCACCCGACGCGGGCCGGCCTGCTCATGCTCGGGGAGGGGCACGCCATCACCGCCTGCTTCCCGACCTATCTCCTCGACTATCGCCTCGAGTTCGACTCCTATCACCAGGACCGCTTCGTATCGAACTCCGGGACGTGGAGCGGCAACGTCTTCGACTTCTGGTCCAAGGTGTCCGAGGAGATCGTCCTCGGACCCGGGCTGGCCCCCGAGAACCTCGTGGCGGACGAGGACGAGACCGGCCGGTGCCTGACCCCGATGCAGGCGAGCGTGCGCGAGGCGCTCGTGAACGCGCTCGTGAACGCGGACTACGAGGGCGAATGCCCCGTGTGCGTCGTGCGGGAGAACCGATGGCTGACCTTTGTCAATCCGGTTCGCCCCGACCGCTCCGGCGTACGCTCCTCCTCGCGCGCGGACGCGGCGGCCCAGACCGGCTCGGACGCGAACCCCTGCGCGCGCTGCACGGGCGTCACCAGCACGGGCTCGCGCGTCTCGCACCCCTACAACCCCACGCTCGCGACCATGTTCAACCTCATCGGGGTCGGCAAGCGGAGCGCGGGCGGCATCGCCATGATCGAGAGCGCATGCGACAAGGCGGGGATCCCGCGGCCGCGCCTCGTCTTCAGGGACGACCCCCCCAGGGCCGAGTTCAGCTTCGACCTGGCACGGCTGGTGGGAGGCATCCTTCTGCACGTCACGACCATCGAGTCCGTCGGGCGGAGGAAGGCACGGCGTATCTCGAACCGCGAGACCGTCCTGAACTTCATCGACTCGCACGGGTACATCACGCGCCTCGACGTCGAGGAGATCCTCGACCTCGGCCGGAGCGCGTCGGCGAACCTCCTGGCCGCCATGGTGCGCGAGGGTTCGATCAGGATCTTTGGCTCGGGCCCCACGACACGCTACCTCGCCATGGGACCGGACCTGCCCGACGACGATGACGACGCCGATTCGCCCGACACAGACGACTAGCAGCGTGGCAGCGCGGCGGCGTGGCAGCGACTGTCATAGCAGGTAGATAGCACAAGGCCCGCCACGGCAAGCTCAAAAGGCAAACGGACGCCGTCGTTGGGGCGGCGCCAAAGGGGAAGAGGAGAGGCACCACCATGGAGGAGAGCATCATGACCGGCATATGCGCGAACGGCGTCAGGGCGAACCGCTGGCATCTCTACGACGACCTTGTCGCGGGAATCCCCGAGGACGTCCTGGTGAAGCGCGCGTGCCTGGGGGTCAACTGGACCTACGTCGAGGCTGAGTGCGGCATGGGCGTCGCCATGACGTGCTCGGGAGGTGCGCGGGCCAAACGCCGCGGGACACCTGCGGGGACGCCGCTGCGCGAGCTGGCCGAGCTCAGCAAGTCGTGGAACTTCACGGACGCGACCCTGGGTGTCGCCGCGCTCAACGCCTGGTACTCGCGCCGCGAGCTGCTCGACCCGCTCGGCACGGTCTACGACGACGAGGGCGACCAGCCCGAGGGGCACGAGCGCGCGGCCGACGCGTTCGCGTTCTACGGCCCCCGCATGGAGGGCAAGCGGGTCTGCGTGGTGGGCCACTTCCCCCACGTCGAGCGCGTCGCCCGGGAGCGCGGCGGCATCCTCACCGTGCTCGAGCGCAACTGCACGGACGAGCTCGACACGCCGGACCCCGCCTGCGAGTACGTCATCCCCGAGCAGGACTACCTGTTCATGACCGGCGTGACGCTCACCAACAAGACCGAGACGCGCCTCCTCGAGCTCGCGCGCATGAGCGGGCGCACGCACACCATCCTCGTGGGCCCGAGCGTCGTCCCCGCCCGCCTCATGTTCGACGAGGGCGTCGAGTGCCTGGCTGGCAGCGTGGTCTCGGACCCCGAGGCCGTCCGCCAGCTCGTGGAATGCGGCGCGGGCCAGCTGTTCGGCGAGGCGCTGCGCATGTTCGTGTGCTACGGGGGCGGCGCGGAGAGGTAGCGGCGGGGCGTCGATAGCGAGGGGGTGCGGAGATGACGGACGAGACGACGAGCAAGACGGCGGACCAGCATACGGAGACGCGCATCAGCGTTCTCGACTATGTCGTCGGCGCG
>CAYMHQ010000007.1:0-13470 GCA_964390275.1 uncultured Coriobacteriaceae bacterium | reverse complement strand
CGGGGCCACACCTGCCACTAAGGCTGCAGGACGCAACATCCAGAATGCAAACGCGGGGCCGCCTCATCGCACGATCGAGGCGGCCCCGCTGCCTATCGCCTTCCGGACGCCTGACATACACGCCTGACAGGCACTTCCTATCGTCGACTTACCGACAAGACGCTTACCAACCAGACGAATTCGGATTTCGTTTCGATCCCCCTACGCCAGCTCTTCAGCGGCCTCTTTGCCGGCGATGTAGCCCGACGTGTAGGCGAAGCTGAGCGCGGCGCCCTCGTAATCGGGATAGCCGGGCAGGCTGCCGTAATAGGCGCCCGACGCCATGGAGCCCACACAGTACAGGTTGGGGACCGCCGCCATCTCGGTGGTGAGCGCCCTCATGTGGGGGTCGACGAAAAGACCGCCGGTCGTGCTCAGAACCGCGACGCAGCACTCGAGCGCATAGAAGGGGCCTTCCTCGACCTTGTATGCGAGGTACGCGGGGTCCTTGCCGTAATCCAGATCCTCCCCGCCGTCGACGAGCTCGTTGTAGCGCGCGACGGTGGCCGCCAGCGTCGCGGGGTCGAAGCCCGCAAGCTCGGCGAGACCTTCGAGCGTGTCCGCCTTGAGAACGGTCCCCAGCTCGACATCGGCGTCGAGGTCGGACTGGATCATCGACGTGTCCTCAACGGGCGGGATGGTGTCGGTGTTGAGCGGGGCCAGGGTGACCTCGTTTGCGGCGAACGCGTCGACGGTCTTCTGGTCCAGAAGGATGTAGGGGTTGCCGCCCACGGAATAGTTGGCGTTGGCCCACAGGCACGTGCTGCTCGTGACCGTCTCGTCGCAGAAGCGCTGACCGGTGGCGTCGACCTCGAGCAGGCCGGACACGGCGATGTTGATAATCGTCTCCCCGTCGGCGTTGGGCAGACCGGCGTGCATGAGCGCCGAATTCGTGTTCCACTTCCGCGCGCCCGCAGCCCAGGCGGCCATCGTGCCCTCGCCGAGGTCGTTCACCGCGTAACCGTGGATGTGGGAGGTGCCGAACACTTCGTGCATCATCTCGTCGTTCCCGCAGAAACCGCCAGTGGCGAGAACGACCCTCTTCGCATCGATCTGCATGCGATTCCCGTCCGCGTCTTCGTAGACGACGCCCGTGACCGCACCGTCAGTGACCGTGAGCTCGGTCATGCGCGCGCCGTAGCGAATCTCGCAGCCCGTCTCGACGAGACCTGCCGTGAGCGTGTCGAACGCCGTGACGCCATCGTAGTCGCGATACATGTGATAGCACTGCCACTTGAGCGGGTCGGAGGCATGGGCCGCCTGGTTGGACTGCTCGAGCACGTTCAGCTCGACGCCGTGCTCGGTGAGCCACAGGATCGCGTCGGCCGAGGTGGAGAAGATCTCCCTCACGAGCGGGCCGTAGCAGAACGAGTGGTTGTATTCCTTCCACGCCTGGTAGAGCGCGCTGACCGACACGTCGTACCCGGCTTCTTTCTGAAGATGCGAGTCGCATCCCAGAAGCCCTCCCGACATGGCGCCCATGCCGCCCAGGGCGTCGGACACCTCGAGCAGGACAACGTTGAGCCCGGACTCGGCAGCAACATACGCCGCGGTCGTGCCCGCCGCGCCGCCGCCCACAACCACAAGGTCGCAGGTTCCGCCGTCACCAGGCGCCTCTGCGTTCGAGGGGGCGGCGGAGGCACCCTCCTCCTGAGATGCCATCGCAACGCCCGCGCCCGCGACCGCGGTAGCCGCAACGCCCGCCGCAACAAAGGACCTGCGAGACATGCCTTCCACAGCTTTCTTCATAATGACCGGCTTCCTTTCGTTTCGTCCGTTCTCCGTCATGCAGTAAGCACCGGGTTGATGCACACGGGGCGCCGCCGCGGCGACGCGCATGCCGACCGGTCGTGCCTCCCTTGCGCCCCCGTCCGCACTCGAAGATAGCCGCAAGGGACGGCGGACGAATCTCTCCCGGAGGTGTAGCGAGCATCGAAGGAATGTCGCCTGTACACCTGGTTGGTGTAAACTTGCCCATCGAACAGGAAACGCCGGATACACCTCGAGGAGGAGTGGGCTTGCCTCGCACCGTCGACAATTCTTCCTGCGATGACGCTTCCTGCAAGGCGGGGAGGAACACTCCCCTGCTCCTCGGCGGCATCGTGCTCAACTGCTGGGTCGTCTTGGGAATGGCCGTCGCGGAATCGGGTCCTTTTGCCGGCGATACGCTGGGCAGCCTCATTTTCCTGGGAATGACTGCGCTCACCGCCGCCGCGGCGCTCCCGTTTGCAAATCGTCTCGAATGCCGTCTGGCAAAAGGCAGCCTCGAGAGAAAACCTGTCGCGTACGCCCCGTTGGCGCTAGGCGCCGTGGCGGCGATAGTGTTCCTGATAGGCTTCGCGACGGAATCTAAGGCAGTTGCGGTGGCAGGGATATCCCTTCTCGGCATCTACTGCGGCTATGCCGAAGTCCTCGTCTTCGTGCGCTTTGTAGAATTCGGCGCAAAGAGCGTCGCTCCGGCGGTGGCGTTCGTGACGCTCGCCTCTGCCGTCACCACTGTGCCCTTCCACCTGCTCCCCATCGAGTGGTCCTACACGCTTTTTGCCCTGGCGCCCCTCATCCTGGTGCCCCTGCTCCTCTACGGAGGACATGCCGAGCAAGCCCAGCATCCCGGACGCAGACCAGAGGCAGAAGCGGAATCCACCGACAACGGCCGACGCGCGGGACAATTCGCAAGGCGAAACTCGTTCGCCTCGAAGCTCATCGTCGCGAACCTCCTCATCACGACCACGTTCAACCTCCTGGTGAGCGAGACGCTCATAAGCCTCCCGTGGCAAGGCTGGCTTTCCGTCGGCCGACTTCTCGCGAACATCCTCGTTTGCGCGGCGCTCCTCGTCGCCCTGCTTAAGCTCGATTCACTCGACGTGACCGCGCTGTACCGCGTGGTCGTCCCCGTCATGGTACTGGGACTGCTCATTCTCTCCGTCATTCCCACCGAGTTCACCCCCGTGGCCATCGTCTGCGTGAGCATGGGGTACTCGGTCTTTGACGCATGCACCTGGATAGTCCTGACACGGGTCGCGTGTGAGGACGGCTGCCCCCTCGTCAGAACGGGCAGCCTGTACGCGGTGACGTCGCTTGGCGGCATGGCGCTGGCGACCGGTCTGCTCAAGGCCCTGAACGCAACGGGGACCGAGAGCCTCGGCCAAAACACCCCGTCGATCCTTCTCGCCGTGTTCGTCCTTGTGATCGGCATCATGCTCGTGCTCCCGCCGCGCCGGCAGGTCAGCGGGCAGCTCGCAGACAACGGGGCAGACCCCGCGGCGGAGGAGCCGGGGACGCCGCCGGTCGACAAGACGCTTGAGACCCTTGCCGGGCGCGCCGGGCTCACCAACAGAGAGCGCGAGGTGCTCGCCCTGCTCGCCCAAGGCCGGACGTCGGCGGTCATATCGCGCGAGATTGGCATCGCCGAAGGGACGGCCCACACCCACGTCGTCCACGTCTATCAAAAGCTCGGCGTTCACAGCCAGCAGGAGCTCCTCGACCTCGTCCACGGCTCTGCGCGGGACGACCAGCGCGAGTAGCTGGGCAATCAGTCTCGTCAGCACCTAGAAGACTCGCCTCTACCCGCTCGTCTCTACCTCTGGGGTGTAGGCCGAAGGCAGCGTTAGGGCCGACTCGCACCTGTCGGGAAGACGCGCCGGCCCTCGTGCGCGACATAGGATTCCCCTCGAAACGCGACGCGCAGCATGCCGCCGCAAGGAGCTACTACTTTCGAGGAGGATGCTATGAACGACAACGCAGCCATCTCCCGCCGCGACCTCATCGCCGCAGGCGCAACCGGGGCAGCCGGCGCGGCCGGCCTGGCCATCGTCGGAGCGGCGAATGCGAGCGAGGCGAACGAGGACACGACGCAAACCGCCGCCTGGCTCCCTGAAGCGTGGGACTACGAGTGCGACGTGCTCGTCATCGGCTACGGAGGCGCGGGCCAGTGGGCGGCCCTCACCGCCGCCGACCCGGAGGAGGGCGCCTCCGAGGTACTCGTCCTCGAGAAGTCGCCGGTGCGCGGCGGCGGCAACTCGTCGATGAACCTCGGCGAGTTCGCGCTCCCCGTCAGCGCCGACGGCGCGTTCGAGTACGTGAAGGCGTTCTGCATGGGGCAGACCGACGACGAGTCCATCCGCGCCTGGGCGGACGAGTGCGTGCGCAACGGGGAGTACGCCGACCACTGGAATCTCCCCTGGATCCAGCTCCAGGGCAGCCTTGCCTCGGGCGGCACGAGCTCGTGCGAGTACCCGTTCCTGCCGGGTTCCGAGGCGATGGGCGTCGCGATGGTCGAGGGAAAAGGCATGCAGGCCTTCCAGGTACTCGACGACGCCCGCAAGAATCTGGGAATCGAGGTCGTGTTCGACTGCCATGACGAGGAGCTCATCCAGAATCCCGAGACCAAGGAGATTCTCGGCTGCTACACCCTCGTCGGCAGCGACGAAACCCGCAAGGCGGTCAAGGCGCGCAAGGGCGTCGTCCTGACCATGGGAGGCTTCGAGTTCAACGAGGAGCTCAAGGACAAGTACCTACCCGTCGAGCGCGCCCGCGGCTTCTACGGATGGAAGTTCAACACCGGCGACGGCATCGGCATGGTGCAGAAGGTCGGCGCGCAGCTCTGGCACATGGGTAACATGATCGGCGGCAAGACCGCCCAGTTCGACGACCCCGAGCATCCCTCCGCGCTGTGGATGACGCCCACGACGAACGCCTACATCTGGGTAACCCAGCAGGGCAAGAGGTTCGTCGACGAAAACTGCGACGCCGCAAACGCTCCGCACAACGGCTGGCATGAATTCCTGCACTTCAATGCCGATATCTGCGACTACGACTGCGCGCCCCTGTGGGTCATCGTCGACCAGACCTGCGTGGACGGCGGGCGCATCGGCGACTACCGCAACGAGGACAACTGGGGTCTCATGTGGCCCGAGATGCCCGAGGAGCTCGGCGGCTGGGAGGGCTGGAGCGAGGACAACCAGGCCGAGATCGAGAAGGGCTGGCTGCGCAAGGCGGACACCATCGAGGAGCTGGCGGCGCTGATCGCCGAGACCTCCCCCAACATGGACGCAGCAATCCTCGCCCAGACCGTGGCGGACTATAACGCGGCCTGCGAGGCCGGCGAGGACGTCAAGTTCGGACGCGACCCCGAGACGCTGGTTCCCCTCTCCACGCCGCCCTTCTACGCCTGGCCCGAATACGTGGGCGGCTGCTCCACCCTCGGCGGCCCGCAGAAGAACGGCAAGGGCCAGGTCCTCGACGTGAGCGGGAACGTCATCCCCAGGCTCTACGCGGGTGGCAGCTTTGGCAACACCGCGGGCCACACCTACGGCATCACGGGCGGCAACAACGCCGAGAACATGGTCTGGGGCCGTATCGGCGGACGCAACGCCGCCGCTGAGACGCCCTGGGCGTAGACGGCCTGAAAGAACTGCCGACATACACGTAGACTTGTTGGAGGATTCATCGATGAACATCACGATTACCAGGAAGAACCTGCTGTGCGGCGGCATGGCGCTCGCCGCCTCCGCCGCATGCATGCCCGTCGCCGCCCTGGCGGCGGACAACACGGGGGAGGCCGCGTCGGCCGCGCCCGCCGCGTCCGAGACCGCGGCCCTCGCCGACGGCATCTACACCGCAAGCGCCGAGGGGCGCAACGGCGCGGTGACGGTCGAGGTCGAGATCGCCGGCGGCGCCATCGCCTCGGCCCGCGTCGTCTCCGACACCGAGACGGCCGACCTCACCGACGTCGCGAAGACCGTCATCCCCCTGGCCGTCGTCCAGGGGCAGTCGCTCGCCGTCGACTCGGTCGCTGGGTCGACCCTGACCTCGTACGCGGTCAAATCGGCGATCGCCGACTGCGTGGAGCAGGCCGGAGGCGACCCGTCCGCGTTCGAGGAGACACCCTTCGACGCCGCATCGGTCCCCCAGGTCATGACGCCCGGGACGTACACAGGCGAGGCGTACGGCATGTGGAAGGAGGGCGAGGACGGCAACGACTGGTTCGGCGCCGCCGCCCACATCGAGCCCACGCGCGTCGAGGTCGACGTGGACGAGACCTCCATCCTCGGTGTCCGCGTGCTTGAGACCTCGGACACCGCCGGCTTCTGCGAACCCGCCGTCGAGATGATCCCCAAGGCGATTCTCGAGCAGCAGTCGCTCTTTGTCGACGCATGCTCCGGCTCGACGCTCACCTCGGGCGCAATCCGTTCGGCCGCGATGAAGGCCTTGGAGCAGGCGGGCGCCAACCTTGCCGGTTTCGCCAAGGCGACGCCTCACGACGGCGGCGAGGAAGAGTACGACTGCGACCTCGTCATCGTGGGCGCAGGCACCGCGGGCACGACATGCGCGCTCAAAGCGGTCGAGGAGGGCCTCAAGGTCGTCATCCTCGAGAAGGAGCACCGCGTCTCAGGGACAGGCGGGGCGGCGTCCGGCCCCTTCGCCGTCGGCAGCTCGCTGCACAAGGCGGCCGGCATCGAGACCACGGCGGACGACGTCATCAAGCAGATGCTCGAGGACACCGACTATCGCATCAACGAGCCGCTCGTCCGCAGGTGGGTGGAGAACTCGGGACGCATGATGGACTGGCTCCACGAGCGCTGGACCGCGATCGGCGACCCCGGCTTCGCCGAGGGGCCCTGGCCCGGCGACCCCTACAACCTGACGGCGCTCTTTATGAGCGGCACGCCCAAGTTCACCCACCTCTACGAGAGCTACATTCTCCCCGGCGGCGCCCAGCTGCTCTACGGCGTGCAGGCGACCAAGATTCTCACCGACGGCGACACGGTCTGCGGCGTGACGGGCACCTCGCTGGACACGGGCGCGCATGTCACCGTGCACGCCAAGGCGGTCGCGGTGTGCGCGGGCGGGTTCGGCGGCAGCTCGGCCAAGCTGCGCGAATACCTCGGCAGCCCGAACTTCTACCTCTTCGGCGTCTACAACAACACGGGCGACGGCATGGACATGCTCATGAACCTGGGCTGCGTGCGCTGCGAGGAGACCGCGCCCCAGGTGGGCGAGTTCTGCGCGAACAGCAAGGTCAACTACTACGCCGGATGCCTGCAGTACGTGAACCAGTGCGGCTTCTTGGCTCTCGACCCCAACGGCTGCCGCTTCACCAACGAGGAGCTCTTCATCACGAGCCTGCTCCAGAAGGGCGGTTCTGCCTTTAGGCGGGCGGGGCATTGCTACTTCGTCTTCACGCAGGCCGACTACGACACGCTGGTGAACGACGGCCTGTTCGGCCTCTTCGACGAGGAGTACATCAACACCGTCATGCACTCCACCGCCGCGTCGCTGCCGCGCGGCTGGGAGAACTTCGACGCCGAGATGGGGCGCGCGCTCGAGGCGGGCGAGGCGTTCAAGGCGGACACGCTCGAGGAGCTCGGCGAGCTCATCGGCTTTGAGAAGGACGTGTACGAGCAGGCGATCGCAGACTACCTCGTCGTCACCGAAAACGGGGTCGACCCGGTGTTCGGCAAGCCGGCAAACCTGATCAGGCCCCTCTCGGAAGGCCCGTTCTACGCCGTGCACGCCATCCCGCCCATCTTTGGCACCTACAACGGCATCAAGGTCGACAGCAAGTTCAGGCCGCTCGTGGGCGACGTGCAGAGGCCCACGATCAAGGGCCTCTACGTGGGTGGTCACGACGGAGGCGGCGAGCTCTCGTACCCGTACACGAACTTCCTCGGATCGTGCTCGAGCTACGCGCTGACCTCCGGCATGCTCATCGCGGAAGAGGTCAACGAGTACCTGGGGAAATAGGTCCTGCAAGCCAGACCAGCCGGAACTCCCCCGTCTGATGACCGGTGGACCCAACGGTGCATCGCGCGCCGCCGGGTCCACCGGTTTTCGTTTAGGGAGAGCTGGATGGGACGGCTCGCGCAGAAGCCCCTTTCCCCGAGTCCCCTACCTGCGTGATCTCATCAGCACGGTCACGCCGAGGCAGAGCACGGCACACGTCACGAGGACGGCCAACCCAAGCAGCAGGGTCGCCGAGTACGCGCCCCCGACAGCGCCCTCGGCGGCGCTGCCGAGCCCGGTGCCAACGACGCCGGACACCTCGATCCAAGGCAGATTGGTCGCCCACCCTACAATCGAGGAGACGTCCAGGTACGTTGTCGGGAGCAGGGCGGACATGGCGTCGTAGGTCACGGCGCCATAGGACTGACTGGTCGAGGAGGCGAGGAGGAAGGGGACGGACGCGTAGAGCGCGGCGGCGACGGCGCCCGGGGAGGCCTTGTCGAACGCGGTCGAGACAAGCTGGCACACTGCAAAGACGGATGCGGAGGCGACCAGCCACAGTCCTCCGGCGCGCGCGAGCAGCCCAGCGAGCGTGAGGTGCACGATCTCGCTCCCTCGGACGAAGACCGCCGGGTAGTCCAGCGTCCCCGCACCGTTGACGACCGCCGCCCACAGGAACACCGGCGTCAAGGCGGCTGCGAAGAGCAGGCCCGAGAGCCCCACAGCCACGACGGTTTCGACGCCCATGGCGCAGGCGCGGGACAGCGGGACCCGCGTGAGAAGCTTGTCGCGCAGCCCGAGCCTCGCCAGGACGAATCCCACGGCGAGCACGACCGCGTACAGGACGAAGCTGGGGACGTACCGATAGACCGAGCCGACGTAGAACAGCGCCGGGGCCTCGCGCGAAGTCAGGCGCGGCCAGCGGTCGTATCCCACCTCGACCAGCTGCTCGGCAAAGACCGCCTTCGCGCGGGCGGTGGCTACCGACTCGGTCGAGTACCCCGCAACCGCAATGTCCAGCCGGACCCGGGAGAAGTCGGCCACCGCTTCATAGAACTCCTCGGGAGTCCCAACGTCCACGGCCCGCCGCGCCGCGTCAAGCGCGTGCTCGTTCAGCTCCGCCAGATCGGCTGGCATACCCTCTAGCGTGCCGCCCGTCCCTCCCCACGTCTCGACGACCCACTCGTAGGTCGCACGGCCGAGCATGCCCTGGCCTTTCCCTTCGTCATAGAAAGAAACGACGAGTCCCATGAAAAGGACCACTGCCGTCAGGGCGGTCGCAATCCACACAAGAGGACTATTCAGGGTCGCCCGCACCAGCACCCCGGCATATCTCAGCGGCATCCCGACCCCCTCCATGGCCGCGGTTTCTGGCACGCGCTTTCTGGCACGTCCTTTTTGGCACACCCTTCCTAGCTCGTCATTCTAGACACCGTACAACGCCCGATACACCTCGCGGGCCCGGAGTCCCGCGAGCGAAGGGTCTCGGGAAGCGTCGACCAAGCTGCCCTCGACGATATAGAGAACCCTGTCGCACATGCGGTCCACGGCAGCGAGGAGATGGGATGAGATAAGCACGCCCACCCCCTGCGCGGCGAGCGCACGCAGCGCGTCGGCGCAGCGTTCGACGTTGATGGGATCGAGCGAGTTCGTTGGCTCATCGATCATGAGATAGCGCACACCCGTCGTATAGACCGTCGAGAGCATCACGAGCTGGCGCATCCCTTGGGAGAGCAGGCTCACGCGCCGCCCGGAGAACGCGTCCGCGCCGAAGAGGGCAAGGGCCTCGGACGCGTCGCGGGTCCCGGGCCACAGCGCCTCAACCAGTTCGAGGTGCTCGGCGCAGGAGAGCTCCGAATAGAGCAGCGGCTCGTCTTCTGACGAATATAGAACGAGAGAGCGATAATCGGTCGAGCCGTCTGCGGGAACCGTGTCCGCCGACACCTCCCCTGTCCGCCGCGCACCCGGCAGCGTCGAATCGAGCGCCCGCAGCAGCGTGGTCTTGCCTGAACCGTTCGGCGCGACAAAACCGACGACCTCACCGGGCAGCAGGCGCAGCTCGACCCCACTCAGGACGGGGACCGCCCTCCCGTAGCGCAAGGTCATCCCTCCGACGCGCAGGCCCGCGTCGTCGGGGATTCTCCCACCGTCGGAGGTTCCCTCCCCGGCCACCTCACGACCGGCGAGCTGCCGGACAGCGTGCAGCCGTCGAGCGAGAGCCGGCGCCGCGACGGCCAGCACGAGGAACGCACCCGCCCACGCCACCAGCACCGCGCAGCCGAGCGGTACCGACGCCCCCAAGGGAAGACACAGCGCGCTCCCCACGTCGTAGGTCGCCTCACCAGCGATTTCACGAATCAAGAGGTAGGTGGTCGGCAGAAACGAGGCGACGCCCGGCATCGAGGGCGAGGTGGCAAGGCCGCTCGCCTGCATGACCGAAGGAAGCAGGGTCACCGTCACCGCGGCCCCGATTCCGAGCGCCGGTCGACGCGTCTGGAACAGAGCCGCCGTGCAGGTCGCGCCCACAAAGACGACGGAGCAGAGCAGCAGGCAGGCATGGTCGGCAAGCACCTGCCCCACGGTGCCCGAGACGATCGCGCCGTTGCGCACGAACACGCACGGGTACGATGCGTCCCCAAGCCCGTTGCGCAGCGATGCGAGGAGAAACCCGGGCGCCGCAACCGCGACGAGCGCGGCGACGGACAGCGGGACCGCCGCCAGAAACGTCCCCGCCACACCCTCAGCCACACTCACGGGCGCATGCGCGAGCAGCGACCCGCGCGACCATCGTGCCGCGCACGCCGCCGACACAAGGAGAACGGGCGCGAGCACCGCGTAATGCGGCAGCGCGTGGGTGACCAAGGAGGCGACACGCATTAGACCCGGCTCGCTGGCGGTGTCCGGATACGTGGGAAAGCCGCCGTCCGCTAGATTCTGCGCGAGTACCCGGACAGCCTCAGAGCCCAGGGACTGCTCCCCCATCGAGGCCTCGAGCATCCTCGCGGCCTCCTCGTCGGTCAGGGCGTCCACACTCACAAGCTGCTCTATCTCGTATGTCGAGAGGGGTGACAGCAACAGGTTGCGCAGGGCTTCGGAACCGTTCATGAGCGGGAGGAACGAGGGCAGCGCCAATAGAAGCGCCATGACGGCGAGCACGACAGCCAGCCAGCGCGCACGAATCGTGAGCTTCACCAACGCTCGAACGATGTTCGGGGTCATCCGCCATCCCTCCTCTAACGCGCCTCCCGCCCGGTGCGCATATCCCACCCTGCGTGCGCCTCCCGCCCGGCATGTATATCCTGTTTCGCCTGGTAGCGGGCCGCGAAGAGTTCTGAGAACGACGGGGAGCCGCCGCCGAACGCGACCTCGTCGACACCGTCGGGCCGCAGGAAGGCGATGGATGCGCACAAGCCGGCGATCTCATCGAACAGGTGGGACGCGAGCAGAACCCCGCGACCGGACTCGGCCATGGCCCCGAGAACCCGGGACAGACGGGCGAGGTTTGTGGGGTCAAGCGCGTTGAACGGCTCGTCGAACAGCACATACGGCGTCCCGCTTATGTAGGCCGCGGCGAAGGAGACCTGCTGGCGCATCCCTTTCGACAGCCTTGCCACCGGCTTGGCGCAAAAGGCGCTCAGGCCGCACGCCTCGACGGCGTCATCGACGGAGATGCGAGATTCGAGGATACGGTCCTCGTCTGACAGACCGGACAGCGAACGCCAGAGGACCCGGGCGGCAGTCAGGTAGTCTCTGGCGTTCATCTCAGCATAAAGAGAGGCTGCGTTGCCGGGGACGAAGAGCACCCGACCTCGGAACCGCGCAGCGCGGCGCGCGGGAACACCATCCGCCTCCACGGTCCCCGACCGCCGGCACGACCACCCGCATGGTTCACCCGCAATGGCCCTGAGCAGCGTCGTTTTCCCAAAGCCGTTCGGCGCGGCAAGACCCTTCACCTCGCCGCGGCGGAGTTCGAGCGAGACGTTTTCGAACACGGTGCGGTCGCCGAACGCGACCCTCACATCCCGGGCGGACAGCATGGCGCTCACCCTCTCGGAACGGCATCGGGACCTTCAAGAATGAGGCGTTCAGAAAACGAACGCCCCATTCAAGAAATCGGTTTTACCATGTGACATAGAAATACTCGCACGTATAGAGCGACCCATAGCCATGGGTACATCCCAGGTACGACACGTCGTTGCAGTGGACATTCACCAGTCTATAGCTGTTTCGAAACACCAGATCCTGATAGGATCTATGAACCCAGTTGTGATCTGCACTGTTGACCGGACACGTGTATACGGCGATATAAGAAAGGACGTGCTCCGTCATCGAAGTCGGGGCCACCTGATCTTCCACAACTCCTGCTTGATTAGACAAAGAAACATTTTCGTTTTCAGCAACCGCACGCGAGGGACTGACGAAAACTGCGACCAGGATAAACATGCATGCAAGCAGCGAGACGAATAAGGAGATTGACGATAGATCGGTTCGATTATTTGTCATTTCAGGCTCCTTTCCCTTTTGCGTAGGCATTTTGGATTCGAGGCGCCTTCGAATTTAAGAAAGCCAATATTATATTTTGCAATAATATGCAACAGATTTGGATGATTCTACATATAGTATACAAACCAAAATAGACTCAAAACGAGAGATGCAACCAATGGCTACAGGTCCCAGGCGATGAACGCCCAGCGGACGATGCGGTCGTAGGCGCGCTCGAGGCACGGCATGCCCTCGGCGTCGACGGTCTCGGTGTAGTTGCGCGCGATGAAGTCCTCGAGCAGCGCGGACTCCTCGGGCGTGAAGGGGCCGTCCTCGTGCTCGAACGACTCGTGGAGGTCGGCGAGCGTCTTGCCGGGCACCGGGCGGTTGCAGATGATGTAGGAAAGCTCAGGCTTGCGGCCCATCTGCATCAGCAGGTTGAGGATGTAGACGTGCTCGGCCTTCCGCGTGCCCGCGCGGCCGATGGCGGCGAGCATGGGCGCGTCGTGGGAGGGCGACTCGAGCGTCGAGACGGTGAGGCACACGCGGCGGCGGGCGTGGCGCTCAATCTTGAGGATCGTCTCGTACAGGTCGAACGAGTAGAGCGAACGCGAGGCGAGGAACACGTCGGCCACGGGGAGGTCGTCCCAGTCCGCCAGCCACGACACGCGTCGGATGTCGAGGCGGTCGCGGACCCCGCCGGCCACCGCCTGCTCCTCGAGGATCTCGAGCATGCGCCCCGAGAGGTCGCACGCGATGACGCGGTTGCCCTCGGCGGCGAGAGGGAGGGCCAGCGTGCCGGTGCCGCAGCCCATGTCGATGGCCGTCTCACCAGGTCGAACGCCCGCCTTGGTCAGGTACTCGTCCGCGTAGGGGGTCCGCTGGCAGGTCGCCGCGAACACGGGCGCCCGGCGGTCCCAGAACTCGACGTCCTCCGCGCCGCCGTAATCCCCCCGGTCGGCGATCCACAGGGCGCGCCAGTCGACGCCGCTCTCGGCCTGCACCGCGTGCGCCGAGGCAGAAGGGCTCGCGGTCGAGGCGGCCACCGGGATCGGGATGACATCCGGCGCCTGCGCGTCCAGAGGGGTCTCGTCGTGCGTTTCGACGTCGTTCGCCATGCGCTGTCCTTTCGAGGTCGGGGCGACAGAGGCGGTGCCGCGCGGAGGGCTTTCCGCGGAGGACTTGCCACAGGGGGCAAGGATAAACCAAAACGGGGCGCGGGGC
>CAYMHQ010000006.1:30963-34355 GCA_964390275.1 uncultured Coriobacteriaceae bacterium | reverse complement strand
ACAGCCGGGAGAGCACCTGCACCTCGACCGGGTCGCCCTCGATGGCGACGCTGTTGCCGCGCACCACCACGCTCGACGAGAACCGCGACTCGATGAGGCGCAGGATCTCGTCCCCCGGGCCGGTGACGAGCGCCGGGTCGACCCCGAAGGGGATGTCCAGACGAAGACAGGTCGAATCCGCCACGTGACCACCTTTCTCGTTTTGCCTGCTACGACGGGCCGGCCTACTCCTCCGCGCCCACGTACCCGTTGGGGTTCATGCTCTGCCAGCGCCACGAGTCGGCGCACATCTCGTCGAGGCTGTGACGGGCCTTCCACCCCATGAGCTCGTACGCTTTGGAGCAGTCGGCCCAGTTCGCCGCGATGTCGCCGTCACGGCGCGGACGGATGACGTAGGGCAGGTCGCGGCCGCACGCCTTGCTGAACGCCTTGATGACCTGCAGCACGCTGTACCCCGTGCCCGTGCCGAGGTTGAACACGTGGACGTCGTTCTTGCCTCGCATGTAGTTGAGCGCCGCGACATGGCCGCGCGCGAGGTCGACCACGTGGATGTAGTCGCGCACGCCGGTCCCGTCGACCGTGGGATAGTCGTCGCCGAAGACCTGCACCGCCGGCAGCTGGCCCACGGCGACCTTGGCGATGTAGGGCACGAGGTTGTTGGGGATGCCCTTGGGGTCCTCGCCGATGAGCCCGGAGTGGTGCGCGCCGATGGGGTTGAAGTAGCGCAGGAGCATGACGTTCCAGCGCGGGTCGGCGGTGTGCAGGTCGGAGAGGATCTGCTCGTTCATCGCCTTGGTGCGCCCGTAGGGGTTGGTGGGCGGCTTGAGCGGCGACTCCTCGGTCACCGGGACCTTGTCGGGCTCGCCGTAGACGGTGCTCGACGAGGAGAAGACGATGTCGAAGACGCCGTGGTCGCGCATGGCGCGGACCAGCTCGAGCGTGCCGCCGATGTTGTTCTGGTAGTACTCGATGGGCTTGCGAACCGACTCGCCCACCGCCTTGAACGCCGCGAAGTGGATGGCGCCCGTGATCTCGTGCTCCTCGAAGATGCGGTCGAGCAGCGCCCCGTCGCGCACGTCACCGCGGTAGAACGCGGCGATCCTGCGCCCGGTGATGCGCTCGACCCGCTTGAGGGCGACCTCGCTTGCGTTGGAGAGGTCATCGATCACCACGACGTCGCGCCCGCTCTTGAGCAGCTCGACGCAGGTGTGGCTGCCGATGAACCCCGCCCCGCCGGTCACGAGGACGCAGCCGGTCTGCGACTCGGAGACGACGGACGCCTGGGCCGCGCCGGGCACGGGGTTACCCTTGGGGACGCCGGTCTTGGATTCGCTGGTCATGGGGTCACTCGCCCTCCCTCATGCGCGCCAGGTACTCCTTGAACGAGTGCGCCGCCCTGTCCTTCGCGGAGAGGACCAGGTCGCAGTCGACCTCGGGCCACTCGATCGCGATGTCGGGGTCGTTCCAGGCGATGCCGCCCTCGTCGTCGGGATGGTAGACGTCGTCGCACTTGTACGAGAAGACCGCGATGTCGGAGAGCACGAGGAACCCGTGGGCGAAGCCGCGCGGGATGAAGAGCTGCCGGCGGTTCTCCTCGGAGAGGACCTCGCCCGCCCACTGGCCAAACGTGGCGCTGCCCGGCCGCAGGTCGACGCCCACGTCGAACACGGCGCCGCGCGTGCAGCGGACGAGCTTGGCCTGGGGGTGGTTAATCTGGAAGTGGAGCCCGCGCAGGACCCCCTTGGTGGAGCAGGACTCGTTGTCCTGGACGAAGCGGGTCTCGATGCCGCCCGCCACGAACTCCGGCTCCTTGTAGGTCTCGGCGAACCATCCGCGCTCGTCGCCGAACCGGCGCGCCTCGACCAGGACGACGCCCTCGACGTCGAGGTGCGTGAACGTGAAATTGCCCATTGTGCGCGCTACCTTCCGACTCCCCGCGCGTCCCGGGCGCCGCCGTCCGAGACACCGCGCCACACGGGGCGACGGGCGACGGGCGGCGCGCGGACACGGGACGCGCAGGCCGAATGTTTCGAGACAGTATCGCACAGCAGGGAACGGCGGGCACGGCCACGGAGACGTCAGCGCAAAAAGAGCCGAGGAGGAGGGAGGGCGCGCGGGCACGCAAGCGCCCCGCCAGTCGCGTCGACTGACGGGGTGCTTATCAGAACACGAGATTCAATACGCTCGACAGGCCGCTAGAGGACCATTAGAAGTTGTCGTTGGAGACGCCGTCGGGGTCCTTGCGGTCGATCATCGCCTGGGCCTGCTCGTCGGTGAGCTCGACGCCGTAGAACTCCTGGTAGAAGGTCTCGATCTCAGCCAGCATGTCGACGTCGTCGAACAGGTCGGGGTGGACGGTCTTCGCGACGTAGAGCAGCTCGAGGGGCGACTCGGCGTAGTAGGCCCAGTCGGTCGAGTTGAGCGAGCACGGGAGCGTGAAGACGTTGCCCTCCTTGACCGCGGCGACGCTCGCCCACTGCTCGTTCTCGGAGATGACCGCCGGGTCGTCGAGCCAGCCCATGAAGACGTACTCGGGGTCCCAGGTCGCGACGTCCTCGATGGTGACGGTCGTGAAGCCGCTCTTGGTCGTGTCGACGTCCTTGGTCACGAGCGTCGCGCCGGCGGCCTCGGCCATCATGCTGAAGTACGAGGACTTGGCGAAGCACTGCAGACCGTCCTCCTGGTTGCGGATGCAGTACACGCGCGGGCGCTCGTCGTCGGTGAGGTCCTTGGTGCGGTCGAGGACGAACTCGACCTTCTCGTTCACGTACTCGTTCCACTTCTGAGCCTTGGCGGGGGCGTCGCCGCCGAGGACGGTCGCGTAGAGGTCCATCTCGTCCTTCATGACCTTTCGCCACTCGTCAACGGTCGTGAACTCAACGCCCGAGGGATTGCTCTCGACTACGGTGATGCCGGCGCCCTCCATGTTCTCCTTCTGCTCGGCGAGGTCGGCCCAGTAGAACACGACGTCAACGTCGAGGTTGACGAGCTCCTCCACGTTGGGCTGGCGGCACGAGGACGCCTCGAACTCGACGGTGGGATAGCTGTCGAACTCGGGGTCGACGACCTTCATCCACGCGTTGGTGCCGAGCTTCATGCGGCACGAGACGCGGTCGGCCGCGCCGAGGAAAAAGATGTGCTCGTAGGAGTTGCCGAGCAGGGCGCCGACGCTCTGGGGCTCCGCCTCGACGGTCACCTCGTAGCCCGAGAGGTCGGTCACCGTGAGCGGGTAGCCCTCCTGCGCCGCGGCGGAAGCGCCCTCGGACGCGGTCGCGGCGGCCTCGCCGGCGATGCCCTGCGAGGAAACGCCGAGCTTGGCGGCGAGGAGCGCGCCGAACGCGAGGCCGCCGGCGACGACGAAGCCGCGACGGGAGACGGTGCTGAGGGAGCTG
>CAYMHQ010000006.1:25290-30863 GCA_964390275.1 uncultured Coriobacteriaceae bacterium | reverse complement strand
CCACGGGCTCGCGCCCGATTGGTACCTGCTAGACGCGCTCCCCGGACCCGCGCCCGGGGTCCCGCCCGCGCTCGCCCGACGCTCCGCCGCCCGACGCCCCGCCGGCGCCGGACCGGCCGCGCCGCAGGTTGCCCGCGACGCATGCCTTCCTGCCGAGCCGGTCGACGTCGACCATGCAGACGTCGGTGTCGTAGATCTCCCTCAGGCGCTCCTCCGTGACGATCCGCGACGCCGGGCCCACCTCGAGCCTACCGGTCCGGTCGAGAATCGCCGCCTGCCCGCCGAGCAGGATCGCGTGGTCGGGCGTGTGCGTGGTGAGGAGCACCGACATCCCCTCCTCGTCGGCCAGACGGGCGATCGTCTCGAGCACCTTGACCTGGTTGCCGTAGTCGAGGTGGTTCGTGGGCTCGTCGAGCATCACCACGCGCGGACGCTGCACGAGGATGCGCGCGATGCGAACCTGCTGGCGCTCGCCGCCGGAGAGCTGGCTCATCGCCTTGCCGGCGAGCCGTTCGATCCCCAGCCGCGCGATCGCCTCCTCCACCGCCTCGTAGTCCTCGTCCGAGGGGGTCCGCAGCGACCCGAGGTGCGGCGCCCTGCCCAGCACGAGATAGTCGCGCACCGGGAAGGCGAGCGAGCCCTCCTGCAGCTGGGACACGTAGCCGAGGATCTGCGACAGCCTGCGCTCCCCCATGCCCGCCAGCGGCTCGCCCGCGACGAGCACCTCGCCCGCGGACGGCCTGAGCAGCCCGCCGAGACAGTCGAGCAGCGTCGACTTCCCGGCGCCGTTGGGGCCGAGCACGGTGAGAGTCTCGCCCGCCGCGAGGGAGAACGAGACGTCGGTGAAGACGGGCCTCCCCTCCCGGTAGGCGAACGAGAGTCCGCGCGCCTCGAGCAGCGTATCGTCCATTGCGACATCACCCATGGCGGCCTACCCTTCCAGCCGCGTGCGCTGCGCCGCGAGCAGCACGACGAACAGGGGCACGCCGATGAGGCCGGTGAAGATGCTCAGCGGGATCTCGTTGACCGTGAGGGTGCGGCAGACCGTGTCGACCACCAGCATGAACGCGGCGCCCACGAGCACCGACGCAGGCAGGAGGTTCTTGTTGTCCTGCCCCACGATGAGCCGGCACGCGTGGGGGACGATGAGCCCGACCCACCCGATCGTGCCGCAGATGCACACGGCGGTCGAGGTGAGGAGCGTGGAGCACGCGATGACGACGGCGCGGGTGCGGCGAACGTTCACGCCGAGCGAGCGCGCCTCGTTGTCCCCCAGGGAGAGCAGGTTCACGCGCCAGCGCATCGCGAGCAGCACCGCCATGGCGACGAGGATGACCGGGCCCATGAGCGCGATGTCCTTGCCGCGGACGGACGCCAGGCTACCCATCGTCCAGTAGACGATCTCGGCCAGCTCGGAGTCGGCGTCGGCAACGTACTTGAGGAAGCTGAGGAGCGACCCCATGAACCCCGAAACGAGCACGCCCGCAAGGACAAGCATGAGCTTGCCGCGGTTGCGGAACAGCTTGGGGACGCTCACCGTGATCGCCACGGCGGCGAGGCCTCCCAGCAGGGCGAACAGCTGCGTCTCGAGTCCGCCGACGTGAAGGAGGATCGCGGTCGCGGCGCCCACGCACGCGCCCGAGGACACACCGAGGATGTCGGGCGACACGATGGGGTTCTTGAACATCCCCTGGTACGCGGCGCCCGAGACCGAGAGTGCTGCGCCCACGAGGATCGCCCCGAGCACGCGGGGGACGCGGACGGTCGCCACCATGGTCTCGGCCTTGTCCGACCAGGTCTGGGGGATGTCGACGAACTGCGCGAGGCAGATCTTGAGCGCGTCGCCCGCGGAGACCGCAAACCTGCCCGACGTGAGGGCGAACACCGCGAGTGCGACGACGAGCACGCCGAGCAGGGCGAGGATGCGCCTGCTGCGCCGGTCCGCCTCCGCTTGGGGCGTCCTCTTGGCGCGCGCGACGGCGCGACCCTCCTCGGCCATCTTCCCCTCCACTACCATACCGAGCCTCCGCACGACCCGTCCGGCTCGAGACGGATCTCTGCGTCGACCGTCTGACCTGCGGAGACGCCGCCCCATTCGGGCTCGATCAGGATGAACGCATTCGCGTCGGCGTACCCGGCGGCGAACCCGTCCCCCTCGTCGAGGATGCGCGCGCGATACCCCTCGCCGCCCTCGTCGCGGCGGACCATGGCCCTCACGTACATCTGCACCGGGGTGAAGTTGCGCAGCCGGTACCCGTTGTCGAGCACGGCGCGCACGTGGCGCCGGACGCGCGGGGCCATGCCGTAGTACATGCGGACGAGGTCCTCGCCGTACCAGTCGGCGTTGAACTCGGCGCCGCCCGGCACCCCCACGAGGGCGAGGACGGGCGTGCCGTCCACCACGCAGAAGCCTGTGTGGTTGCCCGGCCCGTACGACGTCCGGTGGAAGAAGAGATGGCCCGCGGCCCTGAGGACCTCCTCGGCGTGGTCGTCGGTCCCCTTGGAGGAGCCGGCGTTGAAGAGGACGACATCCGCCTTCGCGGCGGCGTCGCGCAGCGCGGCGAGCAGCAGTTCGTAGTCGTCGGGGACGATGCCGTAGACGAGCGGCTCGGCGCCCCACGTGCGCACCTTGTTGGCGAGCACGAGGGAGTTCGTCTCGACGTTCTTGCCCCTGGGGAGCGCCATGGTGCGCCCCACGAGCTCGTTGCCGCTGGGGATGATGGCGACGACCGGCTTCCTGTAGACGTCGACGAGCGTGTGGCCGCCCATCGCGAGAACGCCCAGATGGCAGGGCCCGAGCACCTGCCCGCGCCTCACGAGCGGGTCGCCCTCGCGCAGGGTCGAGCCCCGCGCCGACGTGTACTCGCCCCGGGACGCCGGCGGGCGCTTCACCGTGAGACGGCCCTCCCCGTCGATGTCGACGTCCTCGATGCGAATGAGTGTGTCGAACCCATCCGGGAGCGCGATGCCCGTGTTGCCAAAGACGTATTCGCGCCCGAGCTCCCACGACGAAGTGTCGCCGCGACCCTCCGATTCCCAGCCGGCGAAGTCCTCGAACCGCACGGCGACACCGTCCCAGCGGCAGTTCGCCGTGTTGGGCAGGTCGCGCAGGGAGCACAGGTCGCGCGCCGCGACCCGGCCGAGGGCGTCCTCGACCGAGACGGTCTCGACGACCGGGGAGAAGCGCGCGTTCTCCCTGATGATCGCCTCGATCTGGCGGCGCGTGGGTTTGAACTCGTTCGGGTCGTACTCTTTCATCTGGGCAGCTCCGGGAGACGTTTGCGAGGATTGTTCTCGACTAAGGATAGTCGTTCGCACAGCGTCTGCCTAATACCGCTTTTCTATCGCTATTATCGACCTAATTTATAAGTTGCAATTGCATCTTATCGATTTATATTATTAGACAGCAAACTCGCGGACTCAGTCAAGAGTGAGTCTGAAACACAGGCGGACGACCTTGGGCAACCCCGGACGCACACCAGACGCAACCGACAGTCGAGAGAGATGACCCATGTACGACGACCCCAGCTATATGATCGCCATCGCCGAGTGCGGGTCCATCAACAAGGCGGCTGAGACGATGCACATCTCCCAGCCCGCGCTCTCGCATCGGCTGAAGCAGCTCGAGGCGCACCTGGGGTGTCAGCTCTTCGTGCGCGGGACGGTGCCGCTCAAGCCGAGCGCGCCGGGCGAGGTCTACCTCGAGTACGCCCGCGGGGCCGTCGACGCGGAGAAGCTCATGGTGCGCGAGGTGTACGCCGTCGCCGAGAACCGAAAGCGCCGTCTGCGCCTGACGGTCTCGGCGCCCCGCTGCGTGGCGCTGCTCCCCGACGTCATCGAGCGGTTCTGCAGCGACCGTCGGGGATGCGTCGTGTCGACGTACACCGCAGGTAGCCCGGAGGCGGTCGAGAGGATGCTCGCCACCGCCGAGGCCGACCTCGCGATCATGACGCCCGTGCACCTCGACGCCTCGCTCTACACCTGCGAGACCCTCTGCCACGAGCGGCAGATGTTCGTCGCACCCCGAGGATGGGACATCCCGTACCGGACCGACAGCCTCGGCAGGAGGTTCGTCACCCTCGACACCGTGGCCGGCCAACCGTTCATCATGCCCACGACGCGGCAGTACTTCGACCAGCTCATCAGGAAGATCATGGACGACGCCGGGGTCCACCTCGACATCGTCTTCCAGAGCTGCGAGGCCGAGCTGGCGGCGCGGCTTGTGCGGAGCGGGATGGGCGTCACGATCCTGCCCGACTCGTTCGTCTACGGCTGTGACAGCGACTTCGACGTCTACGAACTCGAGGGGGCGGGCGGCGGGAGGGACCTCTACTGCGTGTGGAAGAACTCCCGCGAGCCCAACGAGGACGCCGCCGCCTTCATCCGCATGACGAAGGAGTGGGTCGCCGCGCGCCCCGAGCTCTCGGTGCCGAGGTAGGAGGCACGGGGGCACCCGCACGCAAAGCGCCCCGCCAGTCGCATCTGACCAGCGGGGCGCTCGTTCTCGCTCGTTCTTGCTCGCGCGCCCGCACGCAAGCGCCCCGCCAGTCGCGGCGTTACAGCCGGTAGCCGTACATCCGGTCGAAGTAGGTCTGGTAGGCGCCGGAGGTCACGTGCTCCATCCACTCCTGGTGCGCGAGGTACCAGTCGAGCGTCTTCACGATGCCCACCTCGAACGGGGTCTCGGGCCTCCAGCCCAGGTCGCGGCCGATCTTGGTGGGGTCGATGCCGTAGCGGCGGTCGTGGCCGAGGCGGTCGGTCACGTGCTCGATGAGGCTCTCGTCAACGGTGGCGTCGACGTGGTCGCGCACGTAGGCGATGATCTGGCTCACAATCTGCATGTTCGTGCGCTCGTTGTGGCCGCCCACGTTGTAGACCTCGCCCGCGGGTGCGCGGTTGAGCACGAGGTCGATGGCGCGGCAGTGATCCTCCACGTAGAGCCAGTCGCGCACGTTGAGGCCGTCGCCGTAGACCGGCAGCTTCTCGTGACCCATGGCGCGCATCATCATGAGCGGGATGAGCTTCTCGGGGAACTGGAAGGGGCCGTAGTTGTTCGAGCAGCGCGTGACGTTGACCGGCAGGCCGTACGTCGATGAGTACGCGAGCACGAAGAGGTCGGCCGAGGCCTTCGAGGCGGAGTAGGGGCTGCGCGGCGAGAGCGGGGTGTCCTCGTAGAAGAACGCGGTGGGGTCGTCCTCGGGGAGCGAGCCGTAGACCTCGTCGGTCGAGACCTGCAGGAAGCGGTGGTCGCCAAAGCCGCCCTCGGGGCGCTTCCACGCGTCGCGCGCGACGTCGAGCAGGGTCTGCGTGCCCTCGACGTTCGTGCGGCAGAACACGCCCGGGTCGAGGATCGAGCGGTCGACGTGGCTCTCGGCCGCGAAGTTCACGATGAAGTCGGGCTGGTAGGTGGCCACCGCGTTCGCCATGGCGTCGCGGTCGCAGATGTCGGCCTGGATGAACGTGTGGCGCGGGTCGTCGAGCACCGACGCGAGGTTCTCGAGGTTGCCGGCGTAGGTGAGCTTGTCGACGTTCACCACGCGCGCCGACTCGTGCTCGGCGAGGATGTGGAGCAC
>CAYMHQ010000006.1:12656-25190 GCA_964390275.1 uncultured Coriobacteriaceae bacterium | reverse complement strand
TGTACGCTTCGCCGAGGTCGGCTTCGCTTCAATCGCCGCGCTTGTCGAAGGTGATCTTGTTGGACGCGACCTTGCGCAGGTGGGCGCCGTAGGGCGACTTGCCGTAGCGCTCGGCCGCGGCGAGCACGTCGTCGAGGCCGATCCAGCCGTTGTAGTAGGCGATCTCCTCGATGACCGAGATGGCGAGGCCCTGGGTCTTCTCGACCGCGCGCACGAACTCGCCGGCGGTGAAGAGCGACTCCATGGTGCCGGTGTCGAGCCAGGCGTACCCGCGGCCGAGCGTGATGACGTCGAGCGAGCCGTCCTCGAGGTACATGCGGTTGAGGTCGGTGATCTCGAGCTCGCCGCGCGCCGAGGGCCTCACCTGCTTGGCGAAGTCGCACACGCGCTCGTCGTAGAAGTAGAGGCCGGTCACCGCGTAGTTCGACTTGGGGTTGGCGGGCTTCTCCTCGAGGGAGAGGGCGCGGCCGTTCTCGTCGAACTCCACCACGCCAAAGCGCTCGGGGTCGTCGACGTAGTAGCCGAAGACGGTCGCGCCGCGCTCGCGCTGGGCGGCCGACTGCACGTGGCGCCCGAGGCCGTTGCCGTAGAAGATGTTGTCGCCGAGCACGAGGGCGCAGCGGTCGCCGTCGATGAAGCGCTCGCCGATGATGAACGCCTGCGCGAGGCCGTCGGGCGTGGGCTGCACCTCGTAGGAGAGGTTGATGCCGAAGTTCGACCCGTCGCCGAGCAGGCGCTCGAAGTTGGGCAGGTCGTGCGGGGTGGAGATGACCAGGATGTCGCGGATGCCCGCGAGCATGAGCGTCGACAGCGGATAGTAGATCATCGGCTTGTCGTACACGGGCAGGAGCTGCTTGGAGGTCACAGCGGTAAGCGGGTAGAGGCGGGTGCCCGAACCCCCTGCCAGCACGATTCCCTTCATGATGATAACGCCACCTTTCCGACGGACGGCGGGTGCGGCCCGCCGATTGCCACGCCGATTGCCGCGCAGATAGCCACGCCGCCGATTATCCAACAATCCCGCTCTACGCGGCGCGCGTTCGAGCCTCCGCCCGCGCGGCTTCACGAGACCTCGACCATTTGGTGATGCGCTTGCCCAGTCTGCTCGCCGGCCGCTCGACCAGGAACCACGACGCCGCCGCGAAGACGAACGTCACGAGGAACGAGATGATCGAGAAGACGATCACGTCGAACGCGTCGGGCCCGCAGATGCTCACGAGCGTCTGCTGGATGGGGAACGCCCACAGGTAGATGCCGTAGGAGTAGTCGTTCTCGGCGAACGCGCGCCCGAACGCGGCCGGCGCGGCGAACGAGAACGAGAGGATCACGTAGGGCAGGGTGAGCAGGACGAACGCCTCCCCCACCACCGACGGGAGCGCCGAGGAGATGCACGCGAGCAGGAAGAACACCATGAAGGCGACCTGCACGTTGAGGTAGTCCCTCACCTTGGGGTTGAGCGCCGCGTAGCTGCCGAAGAAGAAGTACGGCACGAGCTCGAGCGCCGAGCCGAGGCTGGTGCCCCACACGACCGCGGAGACCTCGATGACGCCCGCCATGCGCAGGAGCGAGAGCACGGAGGTCGCGAACGCGAGCACGAGGACGCCGGGGCGCTCGGCGTGGAAGCGGCGCAGCACGAAGAGGGCCGCCGGCAGGATCAGGTACATCGAGAACTCGACGGGCAGGGTCCACAGCGAGCCGTTCACCGCGTTGGGGTAGGGCGAGGTCTCGAAGACGCCCGGCAGGTCGTACTGCGGGTTCATGAGGCAGTTCGCGACGACGTAGCGCCAGGTGCGCCACGCCGAGTAGTACTCCCCCGTCGAGAGCGTCGTGAGGAGCGGCCCGAGCACGAGCGCGCTCACGAGCACGACGGCGATGAGCGCCGGGAAGATGCGGAACACGCGGCGCACGAGATACCTGAAGGGCTGCCCGTCGCGCAGGAGGCTCTCGCAGATGAGGAAGCCCGAGAGCACGAAGAAGATCTTGACCGCGAGCGTCGAGATGGAGTTCGAGCAGATCCCCGGCACCTCCGCGTCGATGAAGTGGCCCATGTGGCCCACGATGACCATCGACGCGGCGACGAAGCGCAGGAAGTTGATGTTGTTGCCGCGCGCCTTGTCGGCCGGGGCGAGTATGAGGCTTTTAGCTGCGCTCAGAGCGCTCGGGGCGTTGTTCGCGTCACGCATCTCCATGCATCTTTCTGTAGAGCCAACGGCGGCCGCGCCCGATGATAAGCCCCTTTTCGCCCAGTGTCACCTGGTCGATGTAAAAATCCGAAACGCTCGCGAGCAGCTTGAACGTGAACTCGGCCCGCGCGAGGCGCATGGGGCGCGGGAGCCTGAAGGCGACGAACGGGTTCTCCTTGAGGAAGACGATGTGGTTGCAGTCGACCTGGGAGCCGTTGTGGAACGTGCAGTTGGCGAGGTCGAGGACCGTCTCGGCACCGTCCTCCTCCACGAGGCGCAGCGTGAACTCGCCGAAGACCTTGAAGCCGGCCGAGAGCGGCGAGAACACGAGCTGCCCGTAGGCCTTGCCGCCCTCCGGGAAGGCGAAGGCGACGGTGCTCGTCGCGCCGCCGGACTCGGCCGGGATGCGGTCGGCGTGGAGCGTGGGGAGCTCGTCGGAGCGAACCTTGGAGACGCCGCGGATGACGGCCTTCCTGTCGGCGGGCTTCTCCAGGGCCAGGAGCAGGGAGGACGTGACGAGGGCCTCGCGCGTCATGGGCGCGTAGGGGCAGGTCCTGCGCACGGAGTCGACGGCCTCGGTGTCGAGCAGGTAGGGGTGCCTCACCATCTTGTCGGTGATCGCGGTGTAGTCGCGGTCCCAGTCCTGCCGGTTGTGGACCGTGTGCGAGGTCTCGGCGTTGGTCCAGATGCGGTAGATGGACGAGACGCGGCCCGTGTCGGACACGCCACACACGGAGTAGACGCGCATGAGGAAGTCCCAGTCCTCGCAGGTGTTGAGGCGCTCGTCGAACGAGAGGCCGAGGTCCTCGTAGACGAACCGCGGGAACGCGACGCCCATGAGCGGGCAGGCGTTCTCGCAGAACTGGGCCGCGATGTTGAAGTCGTTGCAGTACTGGTCGCCGAAGGTGCCCTGCGCCTGGAGCGCGTGGAGGGAGGCGTCGCGCGTGGAGGGCAGGACGCCCCAGTCCTGCGTGACGACGTCGGCGTGGAGCATCTTGCCCTCGTTGCCCAGGGACGCCTTGCGGAAGTCGCTCACCCAGGTGTCCATCACGAGGTCGTCGTCGTCGAGGGCGGCCACGTAGCGGCCGCGCGCCACGCCGAAGCCCACCTGGAGGGGCGTGGTGCGGTTGCCGAAGTCGACCGGGTAGTACCGCACGCGCCGCACGAGCGACGGCGGGAAGCTGCGGATGAGGTCGAGCAGGGCGTCGAGGTTCTCGGGCGCCACCTTGTGCCCCATGACGAGCACCTCGAAGTCGTCGTCGCACTGGGCGTAGAGGCACAGGAGCACGTCGTTCAGCTCGGAGATGCGCTTGCCCTGCGTGCGGACCACGACGCTCAGGAAGGGCGGCTCGGGGTTCGCGCCCGCGGAATCCGCGCCCGCACCCGCGGCGTCAGAGGCGGCGTCGCCGAACGTCAGCGGCTCGGCGGCCTCGTGCCGGATGCGCCGGGGGGCGGAAAGCCCCTCCATGTAGCGCGCCGCGGAGGTGTTGCGGGGCAGCGCGAACGTGCCGCGCACCATGTCGCCGTCGACCTCCGCCTCGACGAAGGCCCCGCAGACCCCCCGCGCGGCCGTCCCCGTCATGTCAATCCGTTCGTCCATACTCGTTCACTCCGTCCGTGCGTCGGCGCGCCCTCGCGCGTCGTTGCAGGTCATCGAATCGTTGAAGCCGTGAATGCCCGCGGGGTCCCGCGGAAGCCCGTGGGAGCGGGCGGGAGCGGGCGACCTCCGCCGGGACGCCGTCCGCCGGGGCGCCGCCTATACGGTGTAGCGCACCGTGGCGTAGCCCTTCTCGTTGATGTCGGCGACCGTATGGCCCGGGTCGAGCGGCTCGGGCAGGGTCCCCGCCGCCTCGCGGTCGAGGTAGGACTTCGCGGCGCGGGCCTCGTCCTCGTCGCCCGACGTGGAGTAGGCCTTGAGGAGAGCCTGGCAGCGCTTCTCGTACGACCACTTGTGGCACATGAGCAGCATGGCCTCCGCCGAGTAGAAGACCTCGGCCGAGGTGGGCTTCCAGTTGCCGTGGACCGTGAGGGGCTTGGGGTGGAAGACCGGCGCGAGCGGCTGGTAGATGAGGTGGTAGCCGGCGAGCCTGATGCGCCAGGAGAGGTCGACGTCGTCGCAGTAGAGGAAGAACGACGGCGCGTCGAACCCGCCAACCTGCCGGAACACGTCGGAGCGCGCCATGAAGCACGCGCCCGTGGACCAGGGCGTCTCCATCGTCTCGGTGTCGTAGGTCTTGGGGTGCTCGATGGGCGTCTGACGCGCCTCGACGAGGCCGACCTCGAGGTCGGTCCGCGAGAACGGCTCGATCATGCGCGTGAGGAACGTGGGCGCGTACTGGATGTCGGGGTTCTGCACCACCACGTAGTCGCTCGTGCACGACTCGAACATGGCGTTGTGGCCGCGCGACGTGCCCGTGTTCTCGTTGAAGAACCGGTAGACGTAGGTGAACGACCCCGCGTAGCGCGCCTGGATCGCCGCGACCTCCTCCGCCGTGAACGTGGGCTGGGCCGACGCGTCGCCGTGCACCATCACGACGTCGCCCGCGAGCCCTGCGCCCGCGCGATCGACGCGGACCGCGTTCTCCAGGCTGTCGAGCGCCCGGAAGAGCGAGGGCTTGTCCATGTTGTACAGAACCGTCTGAATCTGAACCGATGCGCCAGGCATACCTTCCCCGTTTCCGCTGCGTTTGAAGCTAGAGCGCATCGCCCGACCCCTCGGGGCCGGGCGCCACGAGCACCCCGCAGGCGAGGCCTACAGGATAGAGTCAATGATTTTAGAGAGATTGAAGCCGTATGTCGAAGACGTCGCCCAGCGGCCGCCGAGGCTCTCCACATACGGGGCGCATCCGCGGCTCACCAGGTCGAAACGTTCGTCGATACAGGTGTTTACCAGGTCTTCTGTGCTTCCGTAGGCCTTGAGGTGCTGAACCTGGGCGCGCAGCCCCTCGCGCACGGAGGCGAACGTCAGGCCGTGCGAATCGGCCGCGCCGGCCCCGAGACCACAAAAATTGCACTGCTCCGCCGCAACTTTTCTACCGAACGAGAGGTAGCCGGTCTCCACCATGGCCTGCGAGAACACCACGACGGGGTCGACGCCCTCGGCCGTGGCCTCCTCGACGAGGATGGTGCAAAAGTCCTCGATGGTCGCGGCGCCCTTGCTGGCGTAGACCTCGGGGTACGTCCCGCCGTTCGCCTTGAAGTGCGCGACCATCTGGGCGACGGTGACCGTGGGGCTCGCGTTCATGATCGCATGGAGCGCGGCGGTGAACTCCGCGGTGCCGAGGCTCTCGGTCTCGCCGTCGAAGTCGCCCGACGCCGCCACGATGCACGCGCCGTCGGCGAGGCTCTCGACGGGGACGAGGGCCATCCACGAGCCGTCGACCTGCTTCTCGCCGGAGTACCAGTAGGAGCCGCCGTCGGCGTCGACCAGGTGGTAGTAGACCGACGTGGCGCGCGGGAAGCTGCCGCCGCTGCCGACGACCTTGAAGGAGGCGCTGTCGTCGCTCAGGTAGACCGAGACGGTCCCCTCGGTGATCGGGCCGTCGTCGGGGAACGTGACCGTCGTCGTGGCGAGCCGCGAGGTGGTGTCGCCGACCTTCGCGTACACCGAGACCGAGGCCGTGCCCGAACCGTGCGCGGAGAGCGGCGCCGAGGCCGACCAGGAGCCGTCGGTGTTGCGGGTCGCCTGGTACCAGACCGTGCCGCCCTCGGTGCCCGTCACCGCGAAGGCGACGTTGGAGGCGTCGGGGATGTCGCCGTAGCGCGCGTTCAGCTTCATCGAGGCGCTCGCCTCGTCCCACTCGTTCGTGATCGACACGTCCGAGATCTTGACCGTGCCGGAGACGATGCCGAGCATGATGCCCTTCCAGGAGGAGTCGGAGAGGGCGCCGACGACGTGGTACACGCCGGTGAAGTTGCCGAAGTCGGCCAGCGGGACATCGACCGACCACGAGCCGTCGCCCTCGCTCGTGAGGGCGTACCAGCGCGCGTCGTCCTGGCTGGTGCCCTCGGCCCACACGCCCACGGCGACCGCCGCGACGCCCGTGGGGCAGGTGACGTTGTCGGCGCGGACCTCGAAGGTGGCGGTGGCGGGGCTGTAGGAGCCCACGGAGAGGTCGGCGTGGAGGGCGGCCGCCTCGGGGAAGGTGACCTTCGTCGAGGCAAGGCTCGACGTGGAGCCGGAGACCGTCGCCCAGACGGAGACGGTGGCCGAGCCCGAGCCGTGCGCCGTGCGGGGCACCACTGCCGACCAGGACCCGTCGGTGTCGCGGGAGGCCTGGTACCAGACCGTGGAGCCCTGGGAGCCGGTCACCGCGAAGGCGACGTTGGTCGCGGCCGGGATCCTGCCGTTCTTGGCGGTGACGACCATCGACATAGTGGCATCGTCCCAGGTCGCGGTGAGCGCGACGTCGGAGACCTCGACCACGCCCGTTGCCGTGTCGAGCATGATGCCCTTCCAGGAGGAGTCGGAGAGGGCGCCGCGCACGGTGTAGGTGCCCTCGGCGCCGCCGAAGTCGGAGAGCGGGATCTTGACCGACCACGAGCCGTCACCCTCGCTCGTAAGGGCGTACCAGCGGGCCTGCGCCTCGGTCGAGCCCTCCGCCCACACGCCCACGGCGACCGCCGCGACGCCCGTGGGGCAGGTGACGTTGTCGGCGCGGACCTCGAAGGTGCCGTTGGAGGCGTCGTAGGCGCCCACGGAGAGATCGGCGTTGAGGACCACCGCCTCGGGGAAGGTGACCGTCACGGACCTGAGCTTGTACGTCGTGCCGCCCACCGTCGCCCAGACGGAGACCGTTGCTGCGCCGACGCCGTGCGCCGAGCGCGGGATCGAGGCCGACCACGTCTTGCCGGAGCGGGTCGCCTGGTACCAGACCGTGCCGCCCTCGGACCCCGTCACCTCGAGGGCGACGTTGGTGGCGACCGGGATCTTGCCGTTCTTGGCCGTGACGACCATGGAGGACGTGGCCTCGTCCCAGTCGGTGTTGATGGAGATGTCGGAGACCTCGACCACACCCGTGGCCGTGCCGAGCGTCACGCCCTTCCAGGAGGAGTCGGAGAGCGCGCCGCGCACGGTGTAGGTGCCCTCCGCGCCGCCGAAGTCGGAGAGCGGGATGCTGACCGACCACGAGCCGTTCCCCTCGCTCGTGAGGGCGTACCAGCGGGCCTGCGCCTCGGTCGAGCCCTCGGCCCACACGCCCACCGCCACGGCGGCGACGCCGGTGGGGCAGGAGACGTTGTCGGCGCGGACCTCGAACGTGCCGTCGGCGGGGTTGTAGGAGCCCACGGAGAGGTCGGCGTTGAGGGTCGCGACCGCGGGGAAGGTGACCGTCTTGGAGGCGATGCACGACGTGGAGCCGGCGACCGTGGCCCAGAGCGCGACCGTGGCCGAGCCCGAGCCGTGCGCCGAGCGGGGCACCACGGCCGACCAGGACCCGTCGGTGTCGCGGGAGGCCTGGTACCAGACCGTGTCGCCCTGCGCGCCCGTCACCGCGAAGGCGACGTTGGTGGCGTAGGGCACGGACCCGCCGGAGCCGGTCACGACGAGGGACTGGGTCGCGTCGTCCCAGGTGGACCTGACCGCGGCGCTCGACGCGCCCGCCTCGACCTCGAGCGTCGTCTTGCAGAACTCGCGCGAGGTCCAGTCGGCGTCGCAGAGGTAGCCCTGCACCGAGAACGTCCCCGACTCGACGCCGAAGTCGCTGATGGAGACCGTCGCCGCCCACGTCCCGTCGCCCCGGCTCGAAAGCTGGTACCAGCGGATGCCCGCCTCGTCGTTCCCCTGGCACTCGAGCGCCACGGCGACCGACGAGACCCCGTTCGTGCAGTGGACGTTCGACGCGACGACCTCGAAGACCCCCGAGGCTCCGTCGACCTGGCTCGCCTCGATCACGCCGCCCTGGGTGACGGTGGCCTGGGTCGAGCCGTCCTTGGAGAGGCCGAAGTAGTTCGCGATGCCCGTCGCGTCCGCCACGCCGAGCTTCTGCAGCGCCTCGTCGGTCGAGAAGTAGGCGGCGTCGGTCGTGCTCGAGATGAACGCGTGCTCGACGATGATGCCCGGGATGCCGTTGTGCTTGCTCGTGCGGATGACGTTGTAGTAGTCGTCACCGCTCGCCAGCGTGTAGTTCTCCTTGGTCCCGCGGTCGACGAGCCCGAGCTTGACGAGCTGGTCGAGGATGTCCTGCGAAAGGTCCTTGGCAACGTCCTGGACGACGGTGTTGAGGCTCGAGTTGGGGTACCAGACCTCGGCGCCGCTCACCGCCGCGCTCGAGTAGCTGTTGAGGTGGATGCTCACGTACACGCACGCGCCCGCCTCGACGGCGCCCTGCACGCGCAGCCCCAGCTCCTCGCTCTCGGACGAGGCGTCGGGATAGGGGCACTCCCCGCTGTCGCGCACCATGTAGACGGTGACGCCCGGGTAGGTCTCGAGCTCGGCCTTGCAGTACTGGGCGATCTTGAGGGTGAGCTCGGCCTCCTTGTAGCCCTGGGAGGCCGCGCCGGGGTGGAGCGTCGAGTCGTGCCCCGCGTCGAGGGCGATGACGATGTTCGAGGACTCGGCGGCGGCGAGGGTCGCGGTCGAGGTGCCGGCCTCGGCGGTCGCGATCGCGTCGGAGAGGCTCGCGGCCTCGACAAGGCTGTCCCCGTCGATCGTGTAGAAGGAGAGCTCGGACTCGGTGCCGGAGCCGTCGTCAGAAAGCGAGGCGGTCGCCGCGGAGTTGCCCGCCGACATGCCGGCAGCCGCGTAGAAGCCGTAGCCCATGCCCGCGTCCTGCTCGGCCGTGAGGTCGACCGTCTGCGAGGTGCCGTCGGCGAACGCGACGGTGAGCTGCGTGAACGTGACGAAGCTCCCCTGGATCTGGGACGCGTCGATCTGGAACGCGACCGCGGAGCCCGAGACGGCGGACGCGTACGCCTGCACCTCGGACGCCTCGTCGACGGTCATGTCGAGCGCGGCCTCGGAGACCTCCTTGCCGTTCGAGAGGAAGAAGGCGACGTTCACCATGCACTCGTCGGCCCGCGTGTCCTGGTCGACGTAGACGAAGGAGAGCGCCTCGGACGCGGGGAGGGCGGCCGTGGCGTCCGGGTCGGAGGTGGCGTCCGGGTCGGAGGTGACGTCCGAGTCGGAGGACTCGGCGGGGTCGGCGGGGTCGGTGGAGGACTCCTCGGAGGTTGCGGGGTCGGCGGACTCGTCGGTGGCGCCTTCGGTCTCCGTGGCGCCCTCGGTCTCGGTGGCGCCTTCGGTCTCAGTCGCGTCCCCGGTCTCGGTGGCGCCTTCGGTCTCGGTGGCGCCTTCGGACTCGCCAGCGCCTTCGGTCTCGAAGGAACCCTCGACCTCGCCTTCAACCTCAGTCCCAGTCTCACCCTCAGTCTCGGCAGCGACCTCGACCACGGGCTCGCCTTCTGCCTCGCCCTCGGACTCGGCGGACGCGACGAGGAGAGCGGCGCCCTCCTGAGCTGCGGGTTCGTCCTTGAACGCCCCCTCGGCGAAGGCGGCAGCGCCCGGCATCACGGTGCTCAGCACGAGGGACGAGCTCACCGCGCACGAAAGGATGAGTTTTGAGATGTCGCATTTCGTCATGGTGCACTCCTCAGAAAGTCGGTCACTCGGCGGCGCGGAGCCGGTAGTGGGGGCTGCGCGGATCGAAGTTCGGGTTGTGGCTCGGGTCGCCGCCGGAAAGCAGGGCGGCGTGGTTGCGCAGGAGCAGGGCGCGGTCCTGCGGGGAGAACACTGGGTCGCCCACGAGCAGCGACCGGCCCACGTCCCAGGACGCGACGCTGAACTGGGCGAACGCGTTCGTCTCCCCCGCTGTGTACGCCTTGAGACACAGGTCGGCGACCGCGTGGGAGACGGTCTCGTAGGCTGGGTCGGGGCCGAGCTCGCAGGCGCGCGCCGGGCGGAACATCCAGCAGTCGGCGTCGAGGACCGCGGCGCTGTAGGGACGGTGGAGACGGCCGATGTAGCCCTCGTCGGAGTCGGGCAGGCAGCGGCCCATCCGCACGATGCCCCCGTCGGGCGCGACCACGCAGCCCGCGCAGTCGACGAGGCCGCCGCGCAGGAGGGTCCGGGGCGAGGCCGAGAAGACGTCGCGGCGCGAGAAGTAGCCCGCGAGCAGCTCGAGGTCGCGCGCGCCCATGCCGAGCCCGCCCGCGACGAGAAGACCGAGGTCGGCGCGGCAGTCCCGGACGAAAGCCAGGACCTCGTCGACAGAGGCGTCGGCGGGAAGGCGCGTAATCGCGGGGGCCTCGGAGCCCGGGACGGCAGCAGCGTACGCCTCGAGCGCGGCGAGCAGGCGCCCGGACGGCTCCCCCATCACCGCGCAGGCGAGCGAGGGCCGGGGATCCGGGACGGCGAAGGTCGTGCGGTAGGTGCTCACGACGGGCTCGCGCTCGACAGTCGCGCCCTCGACGCCCTGACGCGCGAGACTCTCGGCGATGGCGCGGCGGCCCGACTCCTGCGCGTAGAGCTTGGACGCGGGGTTGCTGTTCATCGACCCCTCGTGGATGCGCCAGTGGTAGAGGACGAGCGGCACGCGCGTGACGTCGCTCGACACCTCGAACGTCTTGAGCGTGAGGTCGTAGTCCTGCGCGCCCTCGACCTCCTTGCCCGAACGCGCCGTGCGGTCGAGCGCGGAGCGGCTCACCATGAGCCAATGGATGACGTAGTCGTTCGAGTAGAGGAGGTCGCGGTTGAGGCCCGGCTTGAAGAGGGGCATGCGGAAGCGGCCCTCCTCGTTGATGCTGTCCTCGTCGCAGTAGACGAGGTCGGGGGCGTGGCCGCAGGCGGCGGCGTAGCGCTTGACCTCGCCCACCATCGCGGCGAGCGCCTGGGGCTCCACGAAGTCGTCGTGGTCGAGGAAGCAGACGTAGTCGCCGCGAGTCTGCGCGATCCCGGCGTTCGTGTTGCCGACGATGCCCTCGTTGCGCTCGAGCTCGAGGACCCGCACGCGCGGGTCGCCGGCGAACTCGGCGAGGACCCCGCGGACACCCTCGTCGTCGGGGCTGGCGTTCACCGCGACGAGCTCCCAGTTGCCGTAGGTCTGCGCGGCGACCGACGCGAGCGCGGCGCGCAGGAACTCGGGCGGTGTCTTGTAGATGGGACACACGATGCTCACGAGCACATCCTGCTCGGGCGTCTCGACCTTGGCGAGGGCGTCGCGGCGGTGCGCCTCGAACCAGCGGGCGTACACCTCGTCGTCTGCCGCGGCGTTCGTGATCGACTCGAAGTGGGCGCGGATGAGGGCGTTGCGGAGGTTGCGTCCGACGGCGATTGACGAGCGCCCGTCGGTCACGGTGAACGCCCGGAGCGGGCGGGGGATCTCGAGCGCGTACTCGGCGACCTGCCAGGGTTCGGCGGCGTCGGCGGGAAGGGCGCCGGGCTGGCCGACGGCGGGAAGGGCGGCGTCTGCGGGAAGGGTGGCGCGCGCCACGAGGGACGACGAGGAGCCGCGACCACCTGCGAGAAGACGGCACGCGAGCTCGCTCAGACCACCGAGGCGCACGGTCGCCGGGCCGTCCGGCTGCGGAGAGGCGCCTCGCGAGAAGGCGAGAACCGACCAGACGAAGCCCGAGGGCTCAGCCTTGAGGTCGGCGTCGTTCGCGCGGACGCACGAGACGAGGCGCAGCGCGGAGCCGCGCGCGACCTCCCGCGACGTCAGAGGCTCGGCCGCGAGCCGGTCCATCGCATATGCGGCAAGTGCGTCGGTGCGTGCCAAGACAGCCTCCCAAACCGCTCGTCAGAATCTAACCGTAAAGGTGTCGCCCGGCCCTGCGCCGGGCACGGCGCGGCCCCGCGAGACGCCGGGATCCGCTCATGGCCTGAAACTACAAGATTCTATTATCTCCGGTATGGCCCGGTCGCCGTCAGGCGCCGAAGGGCAGCGAAGAACCATATCGCCAAACGAGACACGCGAGGAGGTCTGGCAGGAGGCCGAACGGGAACGAATGGGAGACCGGATGGACAAAACCACAACTTTCCTTGCAGATTGGGAAATCTATGGCCAGAAATGCAAGTTTCCTTGCACCTTGGATTCGCCATGGCCAAGAAGTCAATTTTCCCTGCAGAAAACCACCCTACCGTACGAGTAGGGTAATCGAGTCACGTCGTCTAGCTGCGGTTTTATCGGGACCTTCGATAAGGCCCTTCGAAAAGTGCAGGGAATCTTACAGCTTTGGCCATCGCCGGCGGAAAGTGCAAGGAAACTTGAAGTTCTGGCCACGGAGTCGCCCCCATGCCTCCCTCCACCGCCCCTCCGCGCGCACTCGTTGCGCCACCCGCAGCGCAGGCGCCGGCCGGTCTCCGGAGCACCCTTAAGGGCGGTGCTTTTTTCTCGTAGACCGGTGTACAGCACAG
>CAYMHQ010000006.1:0-12556 GCA_964390275.1 uncultured Coriobacteriaceae bacterium | reverse complement strand
TCCGGAGCACCCTTAAGGGCGGTGCTTTTTTCTCGTAGACCGGTGTACAGCACAGGAGGCGACTACGCCAGCATATAACCTTGCACACGTGGTTTGCACGTCCGTTGACAAATGTCACATCCGTCCCCGGCACCGCCGCCGGCGCGGCCTCCAGCGCCGCGGTCCGGCGGTCGGTGCGCCCGGGACGAACACTTGAGCACTTGAAAGGACGCCTCATGAAGATTTTGCTGTGCGGAGCGCACGGTCAGCTCGGCAACGAGCTCGCCCGGTCCATCGCGACGATGAAGACCGAGATCGGCCCGGTGCCCGAGGCCTACCGCGGCGCGCAGGTCGACGCCGTCGACATGGGCGAGATGGACATCGCGAGCGAGCGCTCCGTCTCCTCGTGGTTCATGGAGCACGGCCCCTACGACCTCGTGATCAACTGCGCCGCGTACACCAACGTCGACGGCTGCGAGGCCAACGAGGCGACCGCGATGGCCGTGAACGGGACCGCGGTGCGCTACCTGGCCGCGGCGTCCGAGGCGGGCGGCGCCAAGTTCGTCCACATCTCGACCGACTACGTGTTCCCCGGCACCCAGGAGGAGCCCTACGTCGAGTCCGACGCGACCGGCCCCATCTCGGCGTACGGGCGCACCAAGCTCGCCGGCGAGACGAACGCCCTCGCCTACTGCTCGCGCGCGTTCGTCGTGAGGACCTCGTGGCTCTACGGCTACGTGGGCAAGAACTTCGTGAAGACCATGCTGAGGCTCGGCGAGTCGCACGCGGAGGTCACCGTCGTGAACGACCAGTTCGGCAACCCCACCAACGCGAACGACCTCGCGTACGAGCTGCTCAAGATCGCGCTCACCGAGAACTACGGCCTCTACCACTGCACGGGCGACGGCATCTGCTCGTGGTTCGACTTCGCGACCGCCATCATGGCCGCGGCGCGCCCCGCGTGCAAGGTTCTCCCCTGCACCTCCGAGGAGTACGCGGCGGCCCACCCCGCCTCGGCCACCCGCCCCGCCCACTCCGCGCTGCGCAACAAGCGTCTCGAGGAGACCGTCGGCGACGAGATGCGCCCCTGGCAGGACGCCCTCGCCACCTATCTCGCGAACCTCCCCGAGCTCGAGGGATAGGCGCGCGGCGCACATACATATCTGCAAGCAACCTCGCGCGCAAGCAAGCGCGCCGATGACGGACGCGCCCACCGTGAACGCAAAGGAGCCGCACATGTACCGTGAACGCAAGATATCCAAGGTCGCCATCACCGCTACGATGAGCTCGATGACGCTGGCGGCCCTCCTGGCGTCCGCCCCCGCCCTCGCGACCGAGACCGCGGCGTCGGACCTCCCCGAGGCCCCGGCGGCGAGCGCGACGGTCGTGGAGCAGGCCGTCGAGACCCCCGCCGTCGATGAACCCGCAGCTACCGATGCTGTCGAAGAGACCGAGGGGGCCGAAGGAGCCGAGGGGACCGAGACTCCCGAGGCCCCGGAGACTCCTGAGACCACCGAGGCCCCCGCGACCGACGAGACGACCCAGGGCGAAGGCGCGACCGACGCCGGCACCGAGACCGGCGAGGGGGCGCCCGAGGGCGAGCCCTCCGAGGGGACGGAAGCCGGCGCGAACACCGGTGAGGACGCGTCCACCGGCGCCTCCGAGGGCGACGGCACCTCCGCCGCTCCCACCGACCCCGCTGAGCCCTCCAATCCTGCCGACCCCGCCGAGTCCGAAACCGGCGCGACCGACGAGAAGAAGGACGCGACCGAGGCCGGCAAGACCGACGAAGCCACCGAAAAGAAGGACGCGGACGAGTCCGCCGAGGACGAGACGGCAGCCGCCGCGGCGTCCACGGCGCCGGTCGTCGCGGCGCTACTCGCCACGGACGGCTCGAGCGTGACGTTCACCGCGCACGGCGGGCAGTTCGACAGCGCCTGGGGCGTCGCCGTCGCGGTGACGAGCTCCGGCAGGACGTTCTGGGTCTCCGCCCAGCAGCAGGCCGACGGGTCCTGGGTGTGCGTCGTCGACGCGTCGACCCTCGGCACGGGCACGGTCTCGGGCGCGTTCTGGGCAAACGTGGGCTCCTCCCCCGCCCAGTCGCTCGGCACCGCGTACACCACGGTCCCCGCGGCGGGCGCCGACCTCTCCATCGCCCACGACAGCGAGAAGGGCGCCATCGTCGTCACCGCGAAGAAGGTCGTCTGCCCCACCGGCGTCACCTTCGTCTCCGCGGGCGTGACCGCGCCCGACGGGACCGTCAAATGGTACAAGCTCGAGAAGGCGACCGACGGGACCTGGTCCGTCGCGATCGACCCCGCGGACTTCAACTGGCAGAGCGGCATGTACAAGGTGACGGCCTCCATCTGCGACGGCGACTGGAAGGGCGTCAGCGCGGGGTCCGCCTCCGCGACGGTCTCCTTTGGCAACGCGGTGGTCGAGGCCGGCTTCACCGACGACGGCACCTCGGTCGTGTTCACCGCGAAGGGCGGGCAGCTCGAGCGCGCGTGGAACGTGGCGTTCCATGTCGACAGCGCGAACGGCGCGTTCTGGGTGGCCGGCGTCAAGCAGTCCGATGGCTCATGGAAGGCTGAGGTCACCAACGAGAAGCTCGGCGCGGGCAAGGCGGTCGCGGCCGCCTGGGCGAACGTCGGCTCCGCCCCCGCAGCCGCCATGGGCAGTGCGAGCGTGGTCGTCCCCTCGAACGAGACGCGCGCCGACCTCGGCCTCTCCTACGACGCGGCCTCGGGCAAGATCGTCGCCCGCGCCGACAACGCGTACTGCACCACGGGCATCGAGTTCATCTCGGTGGGCCTCACCTCGCCCTCGGGCACAACCAAGTGGTACCGCCTCAGCAAGGAGTCGACCGGCTCCTGGTCCGTCGCGATCGACCCGAGCGACTTCAGCTGGCAGTCGGGGACCTACACGCTCGTGGGCTCGATCTGCGACTCGTCGTGGAAGGGCGTGAGCGTCGGCTCGACCGCCGCCACCATGTCGTTCGGCGCCGAGACCCTCACCGCCACGCTCTCGAGCGACGGCTCGGTCCTCACCATCGCCGCGTCGGGCAACCGCTACGCGCAGGCGTGGGGCGTCGCGTTCGAGGTCGCGGGCGCGGCGAAGACCTCGTGGGTCGCCGGCAGCAAGACGGCCGACGGCTCGTGGACGGTCGCGACGACGTCGAGCGAGTTCGGCGGCGGCGTGCTCACCGTGACCGCGTACGCGAACATCGGGACGCAGACGGTCAGGCTCGGCAGCACGCAGGTGCGCACCAAGACCGCGACGCCCACCGTGGTCACCACCGTCAGCTCCTCCACCAGCACGATCAACGCGGTCGCGTACGGCGGCGCGTACGACAATGCGGTCAACGTCGCGTTCGAGGTCTACAACGTCACCGACGGCATCTCCACCGCCAAGTGGTTCCAGGCCTACAAGCAGGCCGACGGCTCGTGGGCGGCGGACATCCCCGCGGCCCAGAACGGCGTGGGCACCTGCATCGTGAACGGCTGGGCGACGGTGGGCTCGACCACCTCGAAATACGCCGAGAACCGCTACACCTTTAGCGTCGCGCCCCAGCTCACGACCGAGATCTACCTGGGCGGCGGCGACTACGAGGTCTCGTACGGCATGGCCGGACTCAAGGTCCAGCGCATCCAGCAGGCGCTCGGCATCGGCGTCTACAACTACCCCCGCTACCTCGAGCAGACGGTCGCGAGCGTCACGGCGTTCCAGCAGCGCGTGGGGCTGCCGGCGACCGGCGTGACCGACTACGCCACGTGGATCGCGCTCGGCCTCGACAGCAACGAGTGGTACACGCTCGGGGCGTACGCGAGCCCCGTCACCGTCTCGGCGAACGCGACCTCGGCCCAGCGCATCGAGGCCATGATCGCGCGCGCCAACGAGTACCTCGGCGACAGCTACGTGTGGGACGCGGCGGGTGCACCGGGCCAGGGCGTGGACTGCGCAGGCCTCGTGATGCAGGCGCTCTACGCGGCCGGGTGCGACACGGGCATCATCAACCCCGTGACCCACTCGACCACCGCATGGGGCGACCGCGACGCGGCGAACTACTACAGCTACGGCGGCTTCACCAAGGTCAACGTGAGCGAGCGCTCGCGCGGCGACCTCGTCTTTTACGGCTCGTCCAGCAACGTCGACCACGTCGCCATCTACCTGGGCGGCGACCAGATCATCGAGGCGTACCCCAACACGGTGCGCATCAACTCGCTGTGGTACCGCAGCATCGCCGGCCTGCGCCGCGTGTTCTGCTAGCGCGAGCGCGGCGAGCCCGCGACGTCAGAGTCACGGGCACGGCATCTTGAAGTTTGTGTCATTCAGTTTGCAGTCTAGAGTTGCAGTCAAAGCGGAGGATTGATGAACAAGACGAGCAGCACAGCGGCGGCCATACTCCTGAGCATGGCGCTCGCGGCTCAGGCGGCGCCCCTCGCGACCGCCGAGGAGGTTGAGGCGGCCTCGACCCCGGTCGCGATCGAGGCCCCGGCGGGCGTGGCCGACGAGGGGTCCGTCGAGGGGACCGAGGAAGGCGTCGAGGAAGGCCAGCCTGAGGAGAGCGCCGGCGAAGAGGGCGCTACGGAAGGCCAGCCTGAGGAGGGGACGAGCGAGTCCACCAAGCAGGCGGAGCCCGCCGAGCAGACTGAGCAGGTCGAGCAAGCCGGCGAGGCCGAGGGTGCCGAGGAAGCCGGCGCGACTGGCGCGACCGAAGAGTCCGCCGATCCGACGGACAACACCGAGCCCGCGCCCGCTGAGCCCGAGACTCCCGAGACGACCGAGACGCCCGAGACCCCGGTCGCGCCGGCCGAGCCCGGGACCGTTGAGGCCGCCGCGCCCTCGGCGACCGGCGAGGACGAGTCCGAGGAGGAAGCGGCCGTGCGCGCCATCCTCTCGGCCGACGGCACGAAGGTCGAGGTCGTCGCGAAGGGCGGCGAGTTCGCGCGCGCGTGGAACGTGGCCTACAAGGTGACCGGCTCGAACGGCGTCACCTGGGTCGCGGCGCAGCAGCAGGACGACGGCTCGTGGACGGCGACGCTCGACGCGGCCTCGGTCGGCGCTGGCACCGTCGAGATCTCCGCGTGGGCGAGCGTCGAGGGCGCGGAGACGCAGAGCTACGGGACCGCCTGGGCAACCGTCCCCGGCGTGAACGCCGACCTCGCGGTCTCCTACGACGCCGCCTCGGGCAAGATCGTCGTCTCGGCGCGCAACGTCAGCTGCCCCACGGGCGTCTCGTTCGTCTCGGCGGGCGTCTCCGCGAACGGCGGGTCTGCGAGCTGGTACCGTCTCGCGCGGCAGGCGGACGGCTCCTGGCAGGCGGAGGTCGACCCCGGCGACTTCGGCTGGGCGGTGGGCACCTACACCGTGACGGCGTCCATCTGCGACCTCGACTGGAACGGCGTCGCGGCGGGCACCGTCTCGTACGGCCTCATCTACGGCGAGGAGACCGTTGCCTCCGCGCTCTCCGACGACCTCACGACCGTCACCCTCAGGGCCGCGGGCGGGCGCTTCGACGCCGCATGGGGCGTGTCCTTCGAGGTCAGGGGCACCAACGGCGTCACCTGGGTCGCCGCGTCGCGCGGCGCGGACGGCGCCTGGACGGTGACGCTCCCCTCCTCCAAGGTCGGCCTCGGCGAGATGACCGCGACCGCGTGGGCCAACCTCAAGCCCGCCTCGACCCTCTCCATCGACAGCACCACGATCGACGTGCCCTCCGCCAACGCGCGCATGTCCCTCATGTACGACGCCGCCTCGAAGAAGGTCCGGCTCGTCGCCACCTCGGTCGCGTGCCCCTCGGGCGTCACGTTCGTCTCGGCGGGCCTCACCGCGCCCAACGGCTCGATCCACTGGTACCGGCTCGAGAAGCAGGCCGGGGGCGTCTGGTCGACCGAGATCGACCCCGCCGACCTCGACTGGCAGGCGGGCACCTACACGATCCAGGCCTCCATCTGCGACGCCGACTGGGCGGGCGTGAGCGCCGGCTCCTCCCAGACCGACCTGTCCTTTGGCGAGGACACCCTCGACGCCGTGACCGACGGCGAGGCGGGCACCGTCATCCTCACCGCGCGCGGAGACGTGGTCGCAGCGGCCAAGAACGTCGCGTTCGCGATCGAGGGCGACGGGACCAACGGCCACACCGGCACGACCTGGCATCAGGCGACGAGGCAGGCCGACGGCTCGTGGACCGCGACCGTGAGCGCCTCCGTCACCGGCAGCGGCGCCTGCACCGCGCAGACCGTCGCGATCACGGGCTCCACGACGCAGTACCTGGAGAAGACCAGGTACTCCATCGCCCGCGCCGACGGCGAGACCACCGTCTCCGACCTCTCCTCCGAGGGCACCATGGACGTCGTCATCGAGCACGTCACGTGCTCCACGGGCGTCAAGTCGGTCGCGCTCGGCGTGTTCGCGGAGTCCTATTCCAAGTGGTACCCCTGCACCCAGCGGGAGGACGGCTCGTGGACGGCGACCGTGGCCGTGAGCGACCTCAACTTCGCCGGCGGCACGTACACGTTCGAGCCCGCCGTGGTGGACAACTTTGGCAACGCGCTGCCCCTCGAGAAGGTGACGAAGGCCGTCTCCCTCTCCACCACCTCGGTCGAGTCCGAGGTCGACGGCGCCTACGGCACGCTGTGGCTCGTCGCACAGGGCGGGGCTTCCGAGTACGCGTGGGGCGTCGCCTTCGCGGTGACCGACGCGAGCGGCTCGACCACCTGGATCGCCGCCGAGAAGAACGAGGCCGGCGCCTGGTGCGCCACGCTCCCCGCGTCGAGCCTCTCCTACGGCGGAGGCACCGCGACCGCCTACGTGAACACCGAGTTCGGCTCGTATGAGATGGGCAGCTCGTACTTCGCCCGCCCCGTGGGCTCCGGGATGCTGAGCGTCATCAAGGACTACTCAAGCCCGACCGAGTACCTGCTCGCCATCGACACCTCCAACTGCCGCGTGGGCGTCTACACCGGGCGGCAGGGCCACTGGCAGGAGGTCGCGTACTGGTACTGCTCGCCGGGCGCCTGGAGCACCCCCACCGTCACCGGCGTGTTCAGCGTGGGCGAGAAGGGCTACTACTTCGACTCCTACGGAAGCCGCTGCTTCTACTACACCCAGTTCTACGGCGACTACCTGTTCCACTCGACCCTGTACTACCCCTCGGGCGCCGTCATGGACTCGCGCCTGGGCATGAACCTCTCCCACGGCTGCGTGCGCCTCGCGATTGAGAACGCCTACTGGATCTACTCCAACGTCCCCGCAGGCACCACGGTGGTGAGCTACTAGCGAGGCCGAAAGGCCTGCTAGAAGGACCTGCCAGCGGCACGGGCGACGTCGACCGCAACGACGAAAGCCCCCGTCCGGCGCGACGCCTCATGGCGCCTGCGACGGGCGGGGGCTTTTTGGTGCACGAGAGGGCGGGAGAGCGGGAGAGCGGAGAGGGCAGAAGGCGGAGGGAATGCAGGGCGGACACGCCCCGGCTACAGGTCAGCGCCCTCCCCCGACGACCCGCGTCCCCGGCGCTTGAGGCGTCTGCGCGAGCGCACGCGTTCCGCGGCAAGCCCGTACGGTCCGCGCACGCCCACACGCCCGAGGACTACGAGCTTGCCGGGCCTCTCGTCCGCCTTGACCCGAACGGGCGACGCGACGCGAATCTCGTGGGTCACGACGTCCATCGTGCGCCGGACCCGCTTCTTCGTGAGACGGCATTCCCAGATGACGATGACGGTCCAGCCCTGCCCGAGCAGCGTGTCCACATGGCGCTCGTCGCGCTCGCGGTTCCGCGCGAACTTCGCCTCCCAGAACTCGACGTTCGACCGCGGCTGGCTCGGGTGGCAGTACGGGCAGCGGTGCCAGAAGCACCCGTTCACAAAGATCGCGAGGCGCCGACCGGGATACGCGACGTCGGGCCGGCCGAACTCGCGCTTCCACTGGAGCCGGTAGCCCGAAAGCCCCGCGTCGCGCAGATACGAGCGAACGAGCAGCTCAGGCTTGGTGTCCTTGCTGCGGTTGGCCTGCATGGTGTGGCGCGTCGCCTCAGATGACGCCGGCGGCACGGCGGGCCGAGCCGGTTTGGCGGGCTTGGGAGAAACGGAGTCGGGGGAATCGACAGGTTCGTCGGGTTCGGCGAGCAGAAAGGATTCGACAGGGTCGAGGAAATCCGAGGATTCGGAAGGCTTCTCGGATTCGCCCTCGCAGCAGGAGGCCGCTGCGGCAGCGGACTCCTCTGACTGAGTATGCTCATCCGTAGACGAGTCTTCTTGACCCTGCCCGCTCCCCTCCCCGGTGCCCTGCCTCATGCTACCAGCCCTCGCCGCCCGACTCGCCCTCGGAGTACTCGTACGCGGACTCGTCGACCCACTCCTCCTGCGCGTAATCGCCCTCGTAGGCGGTCTCGTCGTAGGCGCCCTCGTCGACATACGTCTCCGCGGATGCGGCCTCCGCCGCTGCGGCGGCATCGGCAGCGGCTTGCGCATCGGCTGCAGCCTGGGCATCCGCCGCGGCCTGGGCATCGGCAGCGGTTTGTGCATCGGCTGCAGCCTGGGCATCGGTGGCCGCTTGGGTCTCGGCGGTCACCTCGGCAACGTTTGCCTCCGCGGTCGCGGCGGCGGCATCCACCTGGGCCTCGCTCGGGGTCGCGGCGGACGTGGCGTCGAGACCCCCGAGCAGGGCGGACCCCAGGTCCGAACCGTTCTGGAGCGTCCAGACCCCGTCGGTCCTCTGGAACGAGAGGGCGACCGTCTGCGTCGTCGTCCCCAGCTCGTCGCTCTTGAGGCACTCGACGAGCACCTCGGCGAAATGCTTGGTTGCGGCGGCCGTGTCGAGCGCCGCGAGCGCGTCGCGGCCCGCCTTGGTCGAAAGCTCGCCGGTCAGGACGGCGGTGTAGTTCTGCATCGCCGTGGTCAGGTCGACGTTCGTGACCGTGAGCTCGACCTCGGCCTGGTCGCCGTCGACCGTCACGCCGTCGATCGAGTAGGTCATCCGCGAGAACAGGGGGCCGTACACCGTCGCCGGGTCGACGCCCGCCGCCACAAGCTCCTGCGCGTAGTCGGAGGTGAAGAGCTGAGTGTCGGAATCCGAGGTCAGGGCGGTCAGCTCGTCGAGCGTGGCGCGGACGCTCTGCTCGATCGCTTCGCGCGATTTCTCGGCGGAGTTGCCGCAACCGGTGGCGAAGAGCAGCACGACGCACGCCATGACGGCCGCGAACAGGACGAGCACGAGGCGGCGCGCCGCGAACGCACGACCCTTAAACACCTGGTGCACACTCACATCAACCATGAAACCACATCCTTCCAAAGGGCAGACGGAGAGCTCGCGTCAGCCGCGGGCGCCGGCGAGCATTCGTTCAAGGGAGGCGACAACGTCGAGCGCGTTCTCGAGCCCCGCGCTCAAAAGGTAGATCCCCGGCTCCGCGCCGCGCACCACGCTTGTCAGGTCGCAACTGCGGGGCGCACCGAGCTCGCCGCCGGACTCGCCGTCGTCAACCCCGCCTTCGACTCTGCCATCGACCCAGAAGTCACCCGTCGAGAACGCGACAACGGGGCCGAACCCATGCTCGAGCGTGCGGCGCGCGTCGTCGTTGGCGGGGTCGGAGGCGAGACCGGGATAGGACACCCACGCGACGTTTGCGCAGGCAGCGAGGTACGTCGCCACGACCAGCGCCGTGTCGCAGCGCCTCTGAGTGCGCAGGGACAGCGTGCGAAGGGACGCGCGGAGGGCACCATCCGCCCATGCGGCAAGACTCGCCGTCAGGGATTGCGCGCCCTCCTCCCGCGAGGGGCCTTCCGGCGAAAGCCCGGAAACGGGGAACGCCCAGTCAAAGAAGCGTTCCAGCGCCGAGGCAGTTTTAGCAACCACGGCGAGATGTGGGGACTGCTCGCCGGTCTCGGCCTTCTCGGCAGCGACCTCGGGGAACGCGGCGCGGAGCAGGTCGGGGTCCGTCCAGGAGCGCAGGTCCTCGACCACCACGTCGGCGCTCATCTGGAGCGGCCGGCAGAGGAACGGCGAGGCGAACCCGTTGATAACAACCTTCAGGGGGCGCGCCGACTCGCATTCCCCATTGGAGCGCGAGGCGGCCGCGGGTTCGGCAGAGAGCCAGGACCGGAGCCGCTCGACAACAACGTGGCCGGCGACATCGATCGAAATCGTTCGACGAACCTCGACGGGGTCGCCGTCCCGCGCGGACCGAAGCGCCTGGGCGACTGCGTTCGAGGCGGACCCGTCAAGCACCACGGCGACGCTCCCGAACTCCAGAGCGGCGAGCGCCTCGCAGAACCCGTCCGCGCGGCAGGCGATCGTGTCGAAACTCCGGTCCGGACGCAACCGGTCCCCATCGCCCATCCTCAAGGCAGTCCTCCTCCCGCATCGCGGCATCGTGGGACAGCATTATACCGTTCGCGCCAGACCGGACTCGCACCGGGAGTCCCGCACCAACCAACCCACACCAGAGGGGGCGCGGAGTCAGCGACGGACAGGGGACGCTCTAAAGCTCGGGCGTCGACCGGGGCGACGATTTGGAAGGGTCGGACGGGTTGGAGGGCTTGGAAGATTCGGCAGGTTCGGGAGGTTCCGGGGGCGCGTCATGACGACGGCGAAAACCGGGGACGGCGGAAGAATCGCCAGCAGCTCCTTCAGAAGCGAACTGGGCCTGCTGCGGCGTCCTCTCCCTGAACGGATGCGCGAGCCACCATCCCGTCAGTACGGCGATGGCGACGTTCAGGATGACCAACGTGGGATCCAGCGATCCGTACCAGTATGCGAACTCGGCAAGCGCGAAGCTCCCCTCGCCTGCAGCTGCGACGACGCCCGGAAGTGCCCAGGTCTTCTCGCTGAGCCTCGACACGCGCGGGATCGCGCCACCCGACCTTGCGCCGCGCGCGCTTCCCGGAAATCCCAAGGCGACCACGGTCAGCAGCACGGCAGAGGTGATGCCCAGGACGAAGCCGCAGTGCACCAACGTCAGGTAGTTCTCCGGGTAGGCATCGAGAAGAAAGTCGGGCAGTTCGTCGAGATAATCCTTCAGCTCGTTATAGGTATCAATCAATACGAAGAGCTCTACCGCAAGAGCGGCGACAATCAGCCATTTGCTCCTCCGCACAAGCAGGGCAAGCGCCAGCAAGGCAGGCGGCAGCACATTGCGCACGATGTACTTGACGTACTCGTCTTCGAAACCGAGATGCCCGGAAAACTCCAGGGGAAGCGCGCTCAGGCGAACCAGCTCGTATACCACGAGGATGACGGCGAGCACCGCCGCCACCGGGAATTTGAAATCGCTCGATCGCACACCCATAGAAGCCGTCCTTCAACTGCCGAAGCACCACCGTGAACTGGAGAGACCCAGCCGGGCCGTTGCGCCGTGCCGGGGCGCAGGCTGCAGCGTACCACACGTGCCACATGCACCACACATCAGTTCCGCCGAGGGCCCGACGAGGGCCGGCAGCAGCCGCTGTCGCAAGGCAAGGGGGCGGGCATAGACAGCAGCAGAGGGTCGAAATGCATAAGGCTTGCATTTGATGCAGTTCGATGCATACGTTTTTGCACGCGCTACCTAGGATGACGTGAAAAGCGCGGCTGCTGGCCATTTTTGCGAGAAGTGTAGGTCTCTACGTCTATAGCATACCTCCTTTGAACCCCCTAACGCTAATCCTGAGCCATGGTGCAGGTCGGAAAGACGTACTATGTACGTAGCAACCTGGGGTTTCATCGAGCACTTCCCTCTGTGCCCGACTTTTGGGCTTATGCACGGTCTCCACAACCGCCTTCCTGGCCTACACTTCTCCGATTTTTGGCCACAAGGCGGCCTCCGACCGAGCAAACGTCGGGATTCCTTTCAACGATTGATGTGAATTGGTGCCAATCGTCGATAACGATTCAATGTTTGATACATTTCGTTTCGTGATTGATATATTTCGTTTACTCAATTGATATGCGAGGTCCCTAAAAGTCCCCTACCGCCGCCGGGCACCCGCAGACGCCCGTCGACCGCCCACACTCCGCGACCGCCGACGGCCCCCAGAGCCTCAAAGCTCCCTGAAAAGCGGGAGAATCCCGGGATAATGCGCCCCAACGGGCAACCGTGACACAAGTTTTACCTGAGGGCCTTATCCTGATTCAGATTGGCCCGGTCAGGCGACGTCCGGCCCGGCATCCACGCATCCGCGACACGCAAAAAGGATTGCCTATGAACAAATTTAGCAGCACGGCAGCCGCATTTGCACTCAGCATGGCACTTGCGATTCCCATGGCGACGGCATCCGCCCAGGAAGCCACCACCGGGGTCGAACCGGAGGGCGAGATTACCCCCGCCGAGCAGAGCGTCACGCTTGGAGAGGATGCCGGCGTCGAGTCGGCTGCCGTCGAGACGGAGGGCGAGGCGGAAGGCGAACCCGAGAACATAGCGCCCGCAGAGTCCACGACCGAGTCCGCCGCCGATTCCGAGACCAACGCGACCCCCAGCCCCACAGCTGAAGAGGGCCCGGCCGACCTCGAGCCCTCCGAGAACATCGAGGGCGACGCCGAAGAGTCGGGTTCCCCCGTCGACGGGTCTTCCTCCGAAGGGAACCAGCCGGAAACTGAAGGTAAT
>CAYMHQ010000005.1:0-35233 GCA_964390275.1 uncultured Coriobacteriaceae bacterium | reverse complement strand
GTCGACATCGGCGGCGGCACCACCGAGGTCGCGGTCATCTCGATGGGCGGAATCGTCGTCTCCAAATCCGTCCGCACGGGCGGCAACAAGTTCGACCAGGCCATCCTCACCCATGTGAAGGACGCGTACAACCTGAACATCGGCGAGCGCACCGCCGAGATTATCAAGATCAAGGTTGGTTCTGCGGCGCCGCTCCCCGAGGAGCTCGACGTCGAGGTCAACGGCCGCGACGTGGTGACCGGCATGCCCAAGACCGTGCGCATCGAGTCAGAGGAGGTCCGCCGCGCCCTGCAGGTTCCGGTCGGTGAGGTGGTCAGGGCGGTCAAGGATACCCTCGACCTTACGCCCCCCGACCTGGCGAGCGACCTTATGTACTACGGCATCCTGCTCTCCGGCGGCGGCGGCATGCTCAAAGGCCTCGACCAGCGCCTCCGCGAGGAGACCGGCGTGCCCGTGAACGTTTCGCCCACGGCGCTCGAGAACGTCGTCATCGGCTGCACGCGCGTGCTCGAGGCGAACGCCCTCACGCGCTCCTACGAGCGCCCGTCCTCCACGTAGGCGGACCTGCCGCGGTCGCCGTGCCGCGGTCCCATCAACCATCCAGTGACAGAGCCGTCGGGGGAGGTGGCCGAGGATGCCCAGACTCTCGGAATCGTTTGTTCGGGCGGGGACCGGCGAGGCCCCCGGCAGGCGCGTGCTCGTCGTGCTCGTCTGCCTCTCGATCGTCATCTTCACGCTCTACTCCCTCGAGGGAGCCTCGGGACCGGTTCATACCCTGCGCAAGGCCGTCCAGGTCGTCGCCTCCCCGTTCGAGTGGGTAGGGGCCCAGGTCTCACGGCCGTTCCAGGCCCTGTCCGAGCGCCTCGCCGACGCGACCGCCGACACCGAGACGCTCACGAGCCTCGAGGAGCAGAACGCCGAGCTCGTCTCCCAGCTGTCCGAGCTCAACGAGTACCGCCTCGAGAACGAGCGCCTGAGGGCGATCATCAACCTGAGCAGCGCCTACGGGGCCGAGGGCATCGGGGCGCGCGTCATCGGCTCGTCGTCCAACGGGTGGACGAGCACGGTCACCATCGATAAGGGGTCCTCGTCCGGCGTGGTCGAGGACATGCCCGTCATCGACGGCAACGGCGTGGTGGGGCAGGTCACGGAGGTCTCCCTGGTGTCGTCCACGGTCACCCTTCTCGCCGACTCGAGCTACACCGTGAGCGCGATCCTGCAGAACTCGCGCGAGAACGGCGTGCTGTGCGGCTCGGTTGACGGCTCGCTCCATCTCGAGTACGTCCCGGTCTCGACCTCGGTCAGCCTTGGCGAGTACGTCGTGACCTCGGGGATGGACGGCGTCTACCCCAAGGGTCTCATGCTCGGAGTCGTCACGAGCGTCACGAGCTCCCCCTCCGACGTCTACTACGACATCGTGGTCGCGCCCGTCGCCTCTGTTCAGAACTACGAGGAGGTCTACGTGATCACGTCCTTCGACTCGTCGAGGTCCGCCGTGGCCTCCGAGACGCTCCTCACGACGGGGTCGCTCTACGCCGACTCCGGCGATGCCTCGTCTTCAGAGGTAGCGGCGGCTGCGGACGGCGAAGCTGCGGGCGACGGCGACGTCGCGGCGGGGGAGGAGTAGACCATGCTCGAGTCCCGTTCCGACGGCGAGGCCTTCGGAGGCCGCAGCTGGGCGATCTTCGCGCTCTCCGGCGCGCTCGTCTTGCTCCATCTCGTGCTCGCCGGGCACATCTCCGTCTTCGGCGCGCCGCCGCACTTCCTGCTCGCGCTCACTGCGGTGTTCGCCCTCGTGTACGGCCCCGGCGTCGGGTGCGTCGCCGGGTTCCTCCTCGGACTTCTCTTCGACCTCACGTGCTCGGGTCCTGTGGGCGTTTCCTGCCTTTTGGGATGCGTGACGGGGTACGTGCTGGGTCTGAACAGGCGAAACGTCCTCGCCGAGGAATGGGTCCCCTCCCTCGGCGTCTTCGCCGTCGCGGCCCTCGCGTATAATGCCGCCTATGTCATTCTGCTCTTCCTGTTCGGCTCGGGGATTGTGTTCGGGCTCGCCGTCGTGGGGCGCGTCGTCGCGGGAACGGTGCTCGACGTCATCGTCGGGGCGGTCGTCCTCGCCGTCGCGAGCCGCCTCTCGGCTCCCGGCAAGCTCGGTTCGGGCGGCCTTCGCATCTCCTAGGCCCGCCCCTCCGGGCGACGGCCTCTCGGTCCCAGCCGCCCCGTCCCCGGTCGAAACGTTCCCGCCGCCCCGTCTTGCGGCGCGCCTGTTCTGAGGAGGTGTTCGCCGTTGTCGTACGTGTTCCCCGTCCTGCTCGTCGTCGCGTTCGTCGCCCTCGTCGTCGCGATCGTCGTGAACGTCCGCCTCGGCGGCGTGCACCGCTCCGAGCTCGAGTTCGGACGCGGCCTCGGGCGCGGCTCCCTCTCGCACGGCGACAAGGGCGCTTCCATGCCCGGCGCCGACGCCCCCGACGTGCCGGTCGAGTCCGACATGCGCGATCGCCTCAAGATCCTCGCCGGCGTCATCGCGGGCGCGTTCGGCGTCCTGTTCCTGCGCCTGTGGGGCATGCAGGTCGTGTCGAGCTCCTCCTACACCGCGCGCGCCCAGCAGAACCTCACGCGCGAGGTCTCGACGCGCGCCGCGCGGGGAAGGATCCTCGACCGCAACGGCACCGTGCTCGTCGACAACCGCCCGAGCATGACGCTCGTGGCAGACAAGTCCGTCGCCGACGACACGCGCCTCGTCAAGCGCCTCTCCAACCTGCTCGGCATGCCCGAGGTCGCCATCCGCCGCAACATCCAGAGCACGACCGAGGGCGCCCAGTCGCAGCGCACCGTGATGCTCGACGTGCCCGACGCCGCGGTCGCGTACGTCGCCGGCCATCCCAGCCAGTTCCCCGGCGTGTCCATCGAGTCGCGCACGGTGCGCTCGTACCCCTTCGGCACGCTCGCCTGCCACCTGCTCGGGTATGCGGGCACCATCTCCTCTGATGAGCTCGAGGCGTACGCCGCCGACGAGGACAACCTCATCACCTACCAGTCGGGCGACGTGGTGGGCAAGTCGGGCATCGAGTACCAGTACGAGAGCGTGCTGCAGGGCGTCCGCGGCACCAGGACCGTCCACGTGAACGCCGACGGCGACGTCACGGGCGTTGTGAGCGAGGTCGACCCCAAGCCCGGCTGCGACGTGCGCCTGAGCATCGACGTCTCCATCCAGCAGGCCGCCGAGCGCGCCATTCAGACCGGGTACAACGTCGCGCACTACCTGGGGTACACGCCCACGGGCGGCGCGGTCGTGTGCATCGACTGCAAGACGGGGGAGGTGCTCGCGATGGCGAGCTACCCCGACTACAGTCCGGCCTCGTTCATCGGCGGCATCAGCACCGAGGACTGGGCCCAGCTTGTGAGCGCCGAGGCGAACTCGCCCCTGCTCAACCGCGCGATCAACGGCCTCTACCCCTCCGCCTCCACCATGAAGCCCCTCACCACGTGCGCCGCCCTCGAGAACGGCCTGGCGACGCAGGGGGACTACTTCGAGTGCGAGGGCTACTGGACCGGGCTGGGCGAGCAGTACGGCATGTACTGCTGGAACCACGCCGGCCACGGGTGGCTCAACCTCCATGACGGCATCACGAACTCCTGCGACGTCGTGTTCTACGAGATTGCGAAGAAGTTCTACTACTCCGACAACCCCGAGGGCATGCAGCAGATGTTCCGCCGCTGGGGCCTCGGTTCCAAGACGGGGATCGACCTTCCCGGCGAGGCCGAGGGGCGCATCCCCGACGCCGAATGGAAGTGGTCCTGGTACACGAGCGCGGCCGACTACGACCGCGCCTGGCAGCCGGGCGACTCCGCGAACATCGCGATCGGCCAGGGCGACGTCCTCGTCACGCCGCTCCAGATGTGCTACGCGTACTGCGGTCTCGTGAACGGCGCCGTGCAGATGTGGCCGCACATCATGCTCGACGTTCTCTCCAATGACACGTACGAGCCTGTCGCGTACTGCAACGAGCACGTCCAGAAGACGGTCGCCATCGACCCCGACATCCTCGCGTTCGTCGACCAGGCCATGTGGGGCGTGCTGAACGAGACCGTGGTCGGCGACTACCTCGGCGGCCTTCCCGTCGAGGTCATGGGGAAGTCGGGCACCGGCGAGGCGGGCGACGACGACTTCAACACCCATGCGTGGTTCATCGCGGCGGCCCCCGCGAGCGACCCCACCTACGTGGTGGCATCGCTCCTCGAGCACGGCGGAGGCGGCGGCGACGTGACGACCCACATGTGCCGCGAGGTGCTGGGCGAGATCTACGGCGTGGAGATGACCGATCCCATCGCGCTCCTAAGGGGTAACAACGTGTCGACCGCTACGGTGATGGACTGATGGGCGCCGCGCATTTCGAGAAGGCGGCCAAGGGGGAGGCGTCGCGTGAGGAGCTCCGCTCGCTCGCGGCCGGTGTCGACATGCCGGTGCTCGTGAGCGCGGTCCTGCTCGTCGCCTACGGCGCCGTGGTCATCTACTCTGCGTCCCTCGCCATCGAGGACGCCGACCTGTCGAGGCACCTCTTCGGCATCGCGGTCGGGGCCGTGTGCGCCCTCGTCGTGTGGCGCTGCGACTACCGCAAGCTCTCCGGGTTCGTCGCGGCGCTCTTCCTCGTGGATTGCTTCCTCATGGTGGCGCCGCTCATCCCGGGTCTCTCCTACTACGCGCGCGGCATCACCGGCTGGATCCGGATCCCGGTCATTGGGCTCACGTTCCAGACCTCCGAGCTCGCCAAGCCCCTGACCATCGTCCTCATGGCGGCGCTCGGGGCGAGGTTCGGCGGCAAGGTCACGTCGCTCGGCGACTACCTCAAACTCTGCGGCGTCCTCGCGGTGCCGTTCCTGCTCATCCTGCTCCAGCCCGACCTCGGCACGGGTCTCGTCATTCTGGTCTCGGGCGCGGTGGTGATCGTCGCCGCGGGTCCCAGGCGGCAGTGGGTCATAGCGACGGTCGCGATCCTGCTGGCGCTCGTCGCGATCATCCTGCTCACCGACGACCTCGTCGACGCGGCGGTGGGGGACAGCAACTCCCTCATCAAGGACTACCAGATGAACCGCCTGCTGGTCTTTCTCGACCCCGACTCTGACACTTCGGACTCGGGGTACAACCTGCAGCAGGCCCTCATCGCGGTGGGGTCGGGCGGGCTCTTCGGAAAGGGGATCGGTAACGCGACCCAGGCCGGTCTGGGCTTCCTCCCCGAGGCGCACACCGACTTCGTGTTCGCGCTCCTCTCCGAGGAGTTCGGGTTCGTGGGGTCGTGCCTCCTGCTCGTGCTGTTCCTGGTGCTGATCATCTCGACCCTCCGCATCGCCCAGCGGTGCGAGGGCGTCTTCGGGAAGCTCATCGTGGTGGGCGTCGCCGCCATGTGGACGTTCCAGGTCTTCGAGAACGTCGGCATGTGCCTCTCGCTCATGCCGATCACGGGCGTCCCGCTGCCGTTCATCAGCTTCGGGTCGTCCTCGATGGTGGCCCAGCTCGCCACCGTGGGCCTCGTCCAGTCGGTGAGCTCCCGCGCGGGCCGGTCTCTGTAGCGTTTTGGCCGGTGATCCGGCGGATGTTTCCCAGGTCGCGGGCGATGTCCCGCGGCGGTCTACCCGAGAGGGGGTTGCGGGATGGGCATAGCGTTCGACCAGCTGACGAAGGCGTTCTCGGTGCGGCGTAAGATCGAGTCGGCGGACGCCGAGGTACGCCTCGCGTTCTCGGTCGCGCGCGATGCGGACAGGGACGTGGTCGCGTCGCTGCGCGAGGGGTTCGTCCCCCTCACAGCCACCGCCAGGCTCGACGTGTCCGCGATCGAGGTCGGCTCCGCGACGCCGGCCCGAAACGCGCTCTGCGACGCGGCGGTCGTGGTCGCGGGCATCTGCGCGCGTCCGGCCCTCGGGACGTACCGGTCGTACGCAGAGGCGGGCCTCTCCTGCTGCTTCGTCGCGCCCGCGTCCCTCGGCGAGGAGGCGATCCTCGCGCTCGTGGACGGCGGCGTCGATTCGTCTGACCTTGTCGTGTGCCGTTCCGAGGGCGCAGCCGAGGCGGTTGGCCTGTGGCTCGTGAGCGCGCTCGAGGGGCGTGCGCCGGCACTGAGCGCGGGCTTCGCGTGCTGTCGCCGGGCGCGGGCGCTCGTTGTCGCGCGCGAGGCGGTCCGCGACAACGTCATGGTGGGCCTCGTGCCCCTCGGCGGGGCCGACTTCCCGGCGATGCTCGCGGCCGAGGTCGCCATGATGCTCAAGATGGCAGACTCCTACGGTCTTCCGCTCGACTGGTCACGTCTGGGGGAGGCCTCGGCCATCCTCGCCTCCTCGTACGGCCTGCGCGGGATCTCCCGGGCCCTCTCCTCGCGCCTCCCGCTGCCGGGCCGCCTTGTGGGCGCCGCGGTCGCGGGGCTCGGCACGTACGCCATGGGCAGGGCGCTCATGGCGTACTACGAGGCGCTCTGCGACGCCGAACGCACGGCCGCTGAGGAATGCCCCGACTCGGAGTGCCGCACACCGGCGGGGGAGGACCCCGTCGCCACAAGACTCGAAACGGAGGTCTCCGCTTGACCGACATCCATTCCCGCGTCGACCTGTGGCCCCGCGTGGAGCCGCTCCTCGACCACGTCGAGAAGCCCTCGCGCTACATCGACCACGAGTTCGGCTGCGTGCGCGACCCCGCGTCGCCGTTCCGCTGCGTGCTCATCTACCCTGACACCTACGAGATCGGCCTTGCGAACCAGGGTCTCTCCATCCTGTACGCGATCCTCAACCGCGTCGACGGCATGGCGTGCGAGCGAGCCTACACCCCCTGGGTTGACATGGCCGACCTCATGCGCGCCCGCGGTGTGCCGCTCTTTTCCATGGAGTCGTGCTTCCCCGTCGCCTCGTTCGACATGGTGGGCATCACGATTCCCCACGAGCTCGCCGCGACGAACATCGTCGAGACGCTCGACCTCGCCGGAATCCCGCTCCTCGCGACCGACCGCGCCGAGGACGACCCCATTGTGTGCGGGGGTGGGCCCTCTGTCTACAGCTGCGAGTCGGTGAGCCTCCTCTTCGACGCGATCATGATCGGCGACGGCGAGGAGGTCATTGTCGAGGTCGCCGAGTGCATCCGGTCGCACCGCGCGCGGGGCGCGGCCCGTGCGGACATCCTCGCGGCGCTCGCGTGCATTCCCGGCGTGTACGTTCCCTCGCTCTACGACCCCGTGACCGACGCGCTCGGGCGCACGCACGTCGTGCCCCGGCCCGGCTCGGGGGCGCCCGCCGTCGTCGTCAAGCGCCTCGTGCCCGACTTCAAGGCGACCGACCCCGTCACGACCACGGTGGTGCCCTATCCCGACGTCGTCCAGGACCGCCTCGCCGTCGAGGTGCTCCGCGGCTGCGCGCGCGGTTGCCGGTTCTGCCAGGCGGGCATGACGTACCGCCCCGTCCGCGAGCGGCCCGCCGACCAGATCGTCTCCGCCGTGATGTGCGGCGTCAGGCGCACCGGCTACGGCGAGGTCTCGCTCACCTCGCTCTCCACGACCGACCACTCGAACCTTGAGTCGGTCCTGCGCAGGCTCAACGCCAACCTTGCGGGCACCGGCGTCATCGTCTCGCTGCCCTCGGAGCGCCTCGACTCGTTCGGCCTCGAGATGGCCCAGCTCGTGAACGGCGAGAAGCGCTCGAGCCTGACCTTCGCCCCCGAGGCAGGTACCCAGCGGATGCGCGACATCATCAACAAGGGCATCACCGAGCAGGACCTCATGGACGCGGTGCGCGTCTCCTTCTCAAACGGGTGGCTCAGGATGAAGCTCTACTTCATGATCGGCCTGCCCTTCGAGACCGACGACGACGTCCGCGGCATCGCCGAGCTGTGCGGGCGCGCGCTCGACCTCGCCCGCTCCTGCGCGCCGGCCCGGCAGCGCAGCGCCGTGAAGATCTCGACCTCGGTCGCCGTGTTCATCCCCAAGTCCCAGACCGCGTTCCAGTGGTGCGGCCAGGTCGAGCCCGACGAGGTCCGCCGCCGCCAGAGGCTGCTGAGGGCGTCGATGCCGCGCGGCGTCGACCTCAAGTACCACGACGCCGCCTCCTCGTTCGTCGAGGCGGTCCTGTCGCGCGGCGGTCGCGAGCTCACGCCGCTTGTCATCGAGGTCCACCGGCTCGGCGCGCGGTTCGACGCGTGGAACGACCGCTTCGACCTGTCCATGTGGGAGCAGGCGGCGCGCACGGTGGGCGTCGACCTTCAGGCGACGGCCTGCGCCCCCTTCGAGGTGGGCGACCCGCTCCCGTGGGGCCATATCTCCGCCGGCGTTTCGCAGCGCTTCCTCGCCAGAGAGTGGGAACGGGCGCGCGAGGGCGTTCTGACTCCCGACTGCACCCGGTCCTCCTGCGCGGGGTGCGGCGTCTGCGGCGCCCTGAAGTCCTCGAACGACCTTGAAAGGAGGCGCGATGCCTGAGGAGACGCTGTTCCGCCTGCGGATCCGCTTCCGCGAGACGGGCAGGCTGAGGTACCTCTCCCATCTCGAGCTGCTGCGGGCCCTCGAGCGCGGCGTGCACCGGTCGGGCGTGCCCTACGCCGTCACACAGGGGTTTACGCCCCGCATGAAGGCCGCGTACGGCCCCGCGCTTCCCGTGGGCGTCTCGTCGACTGACGAGTGGTTCGACCTCTGGGTCCGCGCGTACCGCCCCGCTGACGAGTATCTCGCGGCCCTGCGTGCCAACTTCCCGCCCGACCTCGCTCCGCTCGAGGCCGCCTACGTGGGCTCCCGCGCCGCGTCGCTCTCCGCCGCGCTCACGCTCTCGACGTGGCGCATGGCCCTCGCCGCCGGGCCCGACCCGCTGACGGGCGAGCCCTGCCCCGCGGGACTCTCGCTCACGCCCGAGGGGGTCGCCGAGGCGCTCGGACGCGTCCGCTCGAAGGGCGAGATCGAGGCGACGCGCAATGGCAAGCGGCGCGTCGTGAGGCTCGAGGGCAAGTTCGCGGGCGAGGTCGAGGTCGGCTGGGAGCCGCCCGTCTCGGACCCTCTCGCGGGGGAGGGCGCGGAGGGTGTCCTCAGCGGTGCGGGGCCCGACGGTGTGCGTCTTGTGGTCACGACGCGCTCCTCGGAGGACGGTGCGCTGCGCCCCGATATCCTTGCGGGTGCGATTGTGGGGCAGCTCGCCGAATCATTCGCCGCAAACGGCGCGGAAGGGGCCTGCGCGGCCTCGGACGTCGTATCATGCTCACGTTACGTGCGCACTTCGACAGTGCGCGTCGCCCAATATCTCGAAGGGGAGGACGGCTCATGGGTGCGCCCGATCTGACGCTTTCGCCTGGTGACATTCTCCGCGGGGTCATCGACCACGTCGACGCCTCGCTTGACGCCTGCTTCATCGATGTGGGCGCCCACGGCTCGCTGCTCGTCCCGCTCGCCGGGATCGCGGGCTCCACGGTCGCCAAGCTCGTCCCAGGGGCGTGCGTCTGCGCCCAGGTCATCGCGCCTGCCCACGGCAAGCGCCTCGCGCGCGCGTCGGTGAGCATCGAGTTCGCGGGCCGCACGAGCGTGCTCGTCCTCGACGGCACCTCGATTGTGGGGCCGTACCTCGCGGCTCAGCCCTCGGTGTTCGTCTCCGAGAAGATTCCGAGCATGCGGCGTGCCGAGTTCGCCACGCTGCTCGAGAACGCGATCGCGGACGAGTCCTGCGGCATCCCGTCGATGCTCGAGGCCGTGTGCGGCCCGGTCACGGTGGTGCTCAGGACCGCCGCGGACGAGGTCCCCTGGAACCAGGTCCTCTCGACCCTCGTCGTTCAGATGACCGAGGCCGCCGCCCTCACGGTGCTCGCCCGCGCCGACGAGGCGCCCGCCCTGCTCATGGCCGAGAAGCCCGACGCCGACGGGGACGCCTCCATCGCGGCCGGCGCCGGGGGCTCCTACGCGCGCCGCGAGACCGCCCTCGACGGGCGCCGTATCACGCTCGCGTGCGGCGGCGAGGTCGTCTTCGAGCGCACCGAGGCCATGTGGACGGTGAGCGTCCGGACCGCCGGGGCGGGCGAGGGCTCGGCCGAGGCGACCGTCTCGACCGTGAACGAGGAGGCCGCGGTCGCGGTCGCCGAGGCTGCCGTGGAGTACGACGTCGCGGGGATTGTCGCCGTGTCGTTCGTCCCGGGTCTCGCGTTCGACCTCTTCAACGACCTCGTCGACGTCGTCTCGGAGCATCTGGGCGAGCGGCAAACGCGCATTTCTGGTGACGCCGGACTATCCGTTGTGCTTTTTGAGCGGAAGAGGCGTACTATATAGCGCGTCTGCCTTCGTTCTCACTTAGCGGGGGACATCGTCCAGAAGGTGGCGGCAGTTGTTGGATTCTGTAATAATGCATGTATACGTTCCGTTCTGCATTGACGGAAGCGGGCGTGTGGTGCTAATGTAGCTTCTTGCATTTGTCGCGATTCGGAAGGTACCTACACATGTACGCAATCGTTTTCACGGGTGGTAAGCAGTATAAAGTCGCCGAGGGCGATGTTATCGAGATCGAGAAGCTCGAGGCCGAGCCGGGCGAGACCGTCAAGTTCGACGCTCTCTTCCTCAACAACGGCGAGTCCATCGTGACCGACCCCGAGGCTCTCGCCAAGGTCACCGTCGAGGGCGAGGTCCTCAAGCAGTACCGCGGTGAGAAGGTCATCATCTTCAAGTTCCGTCGTCGTAAGCGCTATCAGCGCAAGCGCGGTCACCGTCAGTATCTGACCCAGGTGCGCATCACCAAGATCGCCGAGTAAGACCGATTGACAGGATAGACAGAAGTTAGGGAGCACTCTCATGGCACACAAGAAAGGTACGGGTACTTCCCGTAACGGTCGCGATTCGATCGGCAAGCGTCTTGGTTGCAAGCGTTTCGACGGTCAGTTCGTGACCGCCGGCACCAACCTCGTCCGTCAGCACGGCACGAAGTTCCACCCCGGCGAGAACGTGGGCATCGGCAAGGACGACACCCTGTTCGCGCTGATCGACGGTACCGTCAAGTACACGCGCGGTCTCAAGCGTCGCGTGAACGTGCTTCCTATCGTCGAGGAGACCGCCGAGTAGGCGACGGCTCGATAGAGAGCGTATTAGCTGGCCCCCTGTAGCGCTCATGCTGCGGGGGCCATTTTCGTAAAGGTGGCCCATGTTTATTGACCAGGTGAGAATCAACGTGAAGGGGGGCGACGGCGGCGCGGGCTGCATGTCGTTCCGACGCGAGGCGCACGTCCCCAAGGGCGGCCCCGACGGCGGCGACGGCGGCCGCGGCGGCGACGTCGTGGTGTACGTCGACCCTCAGAAGTCATCCCTGATCGACTACCGCTTCAAGCATCACTTCAAGGCGCAGCGCGGCACGCACGGGCAGGGCGCCAAGCGTCACGGGGCCGACGGCGAGGACATGCTGCTTCCCGTGCCCCTCGGCACCGTCGTCTACGAGCTCTCGCCCGACGGCGGGCGGCGCCTCTGCATGCTCGCCGACCTCACGCATGCCGGCGAGCGCGTCGTCGTGGGCGAGGGCGGCCACGGCGGCAGGGGCAACACGCACTTCGTCACCTCCGTCCGCCGCGCCCCCGCGTTCGCCGAGAAGGGCGAGCCGGCCGAGGAGCACCTCATCGAGCTCGAGATGAAGGTCATGGCCGACGTGGGCCTCGTGGGCATGCCGAGCGTGGGCAAGTCCTCGCTCATCGCGCACATGAGCGCCGCACGGCCCAAGATCGCCGACTACCCCTTCACGACGCTCCAGCCCAACCTCGGCATGGTTCGCATCGACCGCTACGACTACGTGGTCGCCGACATCCCGGGCCTCATCGAGGGCGCGAGCGAGGGCAAGGGCCTCGGGCACGAGTTCCTGCGCCACGTGGAGCGCACGGCGCTGCTCATGCACGTGGTCGACCTGAGCGGGTCCTACGAGGGCCGAGACCCCGTCGACGACTACCGGGTGATCAAGTCCGAGGTCGCGAAGTACGACGCCGACCTCGCCGCACGCCCCTGCGTCGTGGTGGGCAACAAGGTCGACCTCGTGGGTGTGGAGGAGAACGACGAGCGCATGCGCGCCGCCGCCGAGGCCGACGGCCTCAGGTACTTCTCCGTCTCCGCGGCGACGGGCGAGGGCATGCGCGAGCTCATGCTCGTCGTGGGCGAGATGGTCGCCGAGATCCGTGCGCGCGCCGCCGCCGAGCTCGCTGCCCGCGAGGCCGACCACGCCCTGTACGACCGGGTGTGGGAGGGTCGCGCCCGCAGGCGCCAGCAGGCGTTCCACATCGAGTCCGAGGGGCCGCACGCGTGGCGCGTCTCGGGCAAGGCCGTGGAGCGCATGGTCATCCAGACCGACTGGGACAACGACGAGGCGGTCATCTACCTGCAGCACCGCTTCGAGCGGCTCGGCGTCGAGGCCGCGCTCGAGAAGGCCGGCGCGCGCAACGGCGACGATGTCCTCATCCTCGGGTACTGCCTCGAGTTCAGCTGCGGCGAGGACCCCGACGACGACATCTCCACCGAGGACCTCGCGCAGGTCCTGGTCTGGGACGCCGACGACGAGGAAGAGCTCGGGCTTGACGACGAAGCCGTCGACGGGACGGACGACCTCGGCGAGGTCGACCTTGACGTCGACGAGGACGGGGAATCCGACGAGGCGTAACGCCTCTGATTGGGGGTGCTCGGGCATGGAGGGTTCTGCGGTGTACGGCGACGCCCGACGGGTGGTCGCGAAGGTCGGCTCCTCGACGCTCATGGGCGGCGACGGGAGGCTCGACGAGGCGTTCATCGAGTCGCTCGCGCGGCAGATCGCGACGCTTCGGGACGAGGGGCGCGACGTCGTCCTCGTGACCTCGGGCGCCATCGCCGCCGGGCTCAGGCCGCTCGGGTTCGCCTCGCGGCCGGAGGACATGCCCACGCTCCAGGCCTGCGCGTCCGTTGGGCAGGCGGTCCTCATCGACACGTACTCGCGCGTCTTCGGGCGGCTCGGGCTCATGTGCGGGCAGGTCCTCCTCACGCGCAACGACACGGGGCTGCGCTCGGCCTATCTCCACGCACGCGAGACGATCGATCGGCTCCTCGCGCTCGGCGTCGTGCCCGTGGTGAACGAGAACGACACGGTCGCGGTCGACGAGATCCGCTTCGGCGACAACGACTCCCTCGCCTCGATCGTCGGGGCGCTCACGGGTGCCGACCTCGTCGTTCTCCTGAGCGACATCGACGGGCTCTACACCGCAGACCCCAACCTCGACCCCGAGGCGCGACTCATCGACCAGGTGGACGACGTCGACGAGACGATCGAGTCCATCGCGGGCGGTCCCGCGAGCGGCGTGGGCACGGGCGGCATGCGCACCAAGGTCCGCGCCGGGCGCGCCATGCAGATGGCCGGCGTCCCGCTCGTCGTCTGCCGGGGGAGGGAGCCGGGCGTGCTCGTTGCCGCTGCGCACGGAGTTCGTGTGGGCACGCGGTTTATGCCCGCCGCGAACGGGGCGCGCGAGCCGGCTCGCAAACTGTGGATCGGCTTCGCGTCGCGCGACTGCGGGTGCGTGGTCATCGACGACGGCGCCCGAGACGCGCTCCACGAGCGGGGAGGCTCGCTTCTCCCGGTGGGCGTCGTCCGCGTCGAGGGGCCGTTCTCCCGCGGCGACGTCATCGCGGTCCGCGACTCCCAGGGGTCGCTCGTCGCGCGCGGCAAGGCCGGCTACTCCTCGGATGAGGCCGAGCTCACGCGCGGCATGCGTCTCGACATGGTGGGCCGCGTCATCCCCTCGCTCGCGGGCGTCCCGCTCGTGCACCGCGACGAGATGATCGTGTTCTAGCTGGTCCGGCGTCTGGCACGTCGTTTTTGCTTTCGGTGCTCGGCACCGACCGGCCAAAGGAGGCTTGAGGGTATGGGAGAGGCACGGGAGAAGGCCCTGCGCGCCCGCGAGGCGTCGAGGGCGATGGCGGCCCTGGGGGCGGGGGAGCGCAACGAGGCGCTCCGCGCGATGGCGCGCGAGCTTCGGGCCCAGACGGGCGCGATCCTCGAGGCGAACGCGCGCGACATGGCGTCCGCGCGGGAGGCGGGGACGGCAGAGGTGCTCCTCGACCGGCTCATGCTCGACCCAGCCCGCGTCGACGCGATGGCGGCCGGCCTCGAGGAGGTCGCGACGCAGCCCGACCCCCTGGGGCGCGTCCTCACGGGCTCGCGGCTCTCGTGCGGCCTCTCTGTCGAGAAGGTGACCGTGCCGCTCGGCGTCGTCGCCATGGTCTACGAGGCACGGCCCAACGTGACCTCTGACGCCGCGGGCCTGTGCGTCAAGACGGGCAACGCCGCGCTCCTGCGCCCCGGCTCGCTCGCCTCCCGGTCGTGCCTCGCCGTCGCGAAGGCGCTCGGCGACGCCCTCGAGTCCCGCTTCCTGCCCCGCGACGCCGTCCTCGTCCTCGAGACGCCCGGCCACGGCGTCGTCGACGAGCTTTTCGGCCTCGTGGGACTCGTCGACGTCCTCATCCCCCGCGGCGGGGCTGGCCTCATCAGGGCATGCGTCGAGAACGCGAAGGTCCCGGTCATCGAGACGGGCACGGGCAACTGCCACACGTTCGTCGAGGCTTCGGCCGACATCGACATGGCGGTCGAGATCCTCTGCAACGCAAAGTGCTCGCGGCCGAGCGTCTGCAACGCGTGCGAGTCGCTCCTCGTCGACGAGGGTCTGCTCGCCCGGGTCCCTGACGCGCTCGAGCGGCTGCTCGGGTCGCTGGGGGAGCGGGGCGTTCTCGTCCACGGCGACGAGCGGTCGCTCGAGGCGGCGCGCCGCGCCGGGGTCGCCGCTCTCCCCGCGACCGAGGAGGACTGGGGCACCGAGTATCTCGGACTCGAGATCAGCTCCAAGGTCGTCACGGGCCTGCGCGAGGCGATCGACCACGTTAACCGCTACGGCACCGGGCACTCCGAGTGCATCGTCACGTCAGACTACCGCGCCGCTGAAACGTTCCTCTCCGAGGTCGACGCGAGCGCCGTGTACGTGAACGCCTCGACCAGGTTCACCGACGGCGGCATGTTCGGGCTGGGCGCCGAGATCGGCATTAGCACGCAGAAGCTGCACGCCCGCGGGCCCATGGGCGCCGAGTCCCTCGTCACGACGAAGTACGTCTGCCGCGGCGACGGGCAGGTCAGATAGCCGAAGGGGCCGAGGTGACAGGAATGACCGAATCCGAGCTGCTCGCGCACCTGAGAGACGTCGCGGCGTCAGAATCCCGCCCGCCCCGTCTCGGCGTCATGGGAGGGACGTTCGACCCCGTCCACGTCGCCCACGTCGCGATGGCCGAGGCGTCGTTCGAGCAGCTCGGGCTCGACGGGCTCCTCTTCCTGCCCGCCGGCAACCCCGCGTTCAAGCAGGGCATGGTGGGGACGCCGGCCTCCGACCGCCTGCGCATGGTCGAGCTCGCGGTGGGCGGGCGGCCGGGCTGGGCCGCGAGCGCGCGCGAGGTCGAGCGCGAGGGCGTCACGTACACGGTCGACACGCTCGAGGACCTGCGGCGCGACTGCCCGCCGACGTGCCGGCTGCTCTTCATCGTGGGCGGCGACGCCCTCGAGACGCTGCCGTTCTGGCGCCGGAGCGACCGTATCGCCGAGCTCTGCGAGGTGGCGGCGTTCGAGCGGAGGGGCTGCGACGCGTTCGAGCGCTCGGTCGCGCGCGCGGAGGGGGCGGGGTTCACCGTCCACCGCCTCGTGGCCGACCTTCCCGCCGTCTCGTCGACCCAGGTGAGGGACCGTCTCGCCCGCGGACTCGACGTCGAGGGGCTGCTCGACCCCGAGGTGGCGCGCTACATCGAGGGGCACGGGCTCTACCGCGAGCGGGGCGCCGCCGCCGCGTGGCGCGAGGCCGAGACCGAGCGTCTCAAGCGCGCGGTCTGCGAGCGGCTCACCGGCCACCGGCTCCAGCACGTCCTCGGCGTCGCGGACACGTGCCTCGCGCTCGCGCACCGCTACGGGGTCGACCCCTTCGAGGCGCAGGCGGCGGGCCTTCTGCACGACTGGGACAAGCAGCTGCCCGCCGAGGAGCTGTGGGCAAAGGCGCGTGCGCTCGGTATCGTGCCCGAGGATCCCGACGAGGACCTGTTCCCTCTGCTCCACGCCTGGACCGCCGCGGCTTCGCTGCCCTCGGAGTTCCCCGAGCTCCCCGAGGCCGTGTTCCGCGCGATCGAGCGCCACACGGTGGGCGCGCGAGACATGTCGCCCCTCGACATGGTCGTGTTCTCCGCCGACCTCATCGAGCCCGGGCGCGCGATGCCCGGCGTCGACGACCTGCGCGCGCTCGTGGGGGAGGTCTCGCTCGAACGGCTGTTCGCGGCGTGCTTCGCCCACGGCATCGAGCACCTCGTCTCGTCGCGCCGCTACATCTACCCTGGTGCGGTCGATGTGTGGAACGCGTACCGCACGTGCCTCCCGCGCGGGTGACGCCGCGCCGGTCCTGATATCATTAGCCGATGCCGCCGCGCCCTGCGCGGATCGGATTCAACGCTGACGGCGGGTGCGAGAGTCGCCCGCATGCCCGCACATAAGGAGACTGTACTGTGGATTCAAAAGAACTCGCCCTTGAAATCGCCCGCATCGCCGACGACCGCATGGGCCATGACATCGTCGTCCTCGACCTGCGCAACATCGCCGATATCTCCGACTTCTTCGTGATCGCGACCGGCGACAACAACCGCATGGTCGACGCCATCGTCGACGAGATCGAGAACCGCCTGAGGCCGCTCGGTGTGACCGCGTTCGCAATCGAGGGCCGCGAGGACAACACGTGGGACCTCATGGACTTCGGCTCGGTGCTCGTGCACGTCTTCCAGCCCGCCGCGAGGGACTTCTACCGCCTCGAGCGTCTGTGGGGCGACGCTCCCCGCCTCGACTACCTCGACGGCGCCGCGGTTGAGGTCGAGCCGCTCGGTTCCGACCGCGAACCCGACTCCTCCCAGGAATAGCGGGCGTCCCGGCGTCGCACGCATTGCCGCACACACGTCTGGCATGCAGAAGGGCGGACCTTCTCCCACACGGGGAAGGCCCGCCCTTTTTCGTTTCGAGACGGCCGCCTCTGTCGCCTCACGCTTTCTCCGCGCCCGTCGTGCCCTTACGCGTTGCGGTCGGGCGGCGTCTGGCTCACCGACTCCCTGAACCTGAGCTCGCTGCCGAACATGGCCGCCGCGTCCCCGAAGCGCCTGCGCAGCAGGTCGGTCGTTCTCCCGAGCGCCTCCGAGGCACGTGCGTCGCCGCCGCCCTGCACGTCCTCCTCGTCGAACAGGCCGAGCTGGACGGGCCGCTCGTCCCAGTTCGACACGCCCACGCCGAGCAGCCTCACGTGCGTGCCCTCGCCCCAGACGTCGTTCAGCATCCCGAGCGACACCCTCGCCAGCGTCCTCTCGTCGTCGGTGCGGTCGTCGAGCGTCGTGCGCACGGTGCGCTCGTCCCCGTAGGCGTACACGCACTTGAGGGTGACCGTCCTGCCCCTGAGGCCCTTGGCGCGCAGGCGCCGCGCGGTGAGCCCCGCGACGTAGGCGAGCGCCGACTCGACCTCGTCGCGGGCGGTGAGGTCGCGCGCGAAGGTGCGCTCGCTCGAGACGGACTTCACCTCCACGGGGTCGCTCCGGCGGGCGACGGGGGAGGGGTCGATCCCCGCGGCCCGCTCGATGATGCGCGGCCCCGCCACGCCGAGTCGGTCGAGGAGCAGGCTGGGGCTCGCCTTCGCGAGGTCGCCGAGCGTCCTGATCCCGAGGCGGCCGAGCGTCTCCCTCGTTCTGGGCCCTATCCCGCTCATGACGTCGACGGGGAACGGGGCGAGAAAGCCGCGCTCGGTGCCCGGGAAGACCACCGTTATCCCGTTCGGCTTGTTGCGCTCGCTCGCGATCTTGCTCACCGTCTTGCCGGTCGAGACGCCGATCGAGCAGGTGACGCCCAGCTCGGCCACGCGCGCGGATATGCGCCGGCAGACCTCGACGGGGTCGTCGTTCGAGAAGCGCCCCGGCGTGACGTCGAAGAACGCCTCGTCCACCGAGACCTGCTCCACATAGGGCGTCTCGGCCTCGAGGCATGCCATCACCTGGTCGGAGACCTCGCGGTAGCGTTCCATGCGGCCGTGCGTCCAGATCGCGTCGGGGCAGAGCCTCTTCGCCTGCGCCGAGGGCATCGCGGAGTGCACCCCGTAGGCGCGCGCCTCGTACGAGGCGGTCGAGACCACCCCTCGTTTCTCCGCGTCACCGCCCACGATGACGGGCTTCCCACGCCACTCGGGGTGGTCGAGCTGCTCGACGGAGGCGAAGAACGCGTCGAGGTCGAGCAGGCCAACCGCCCTGCCCTCCCACGCCCCCGCGTCGAGACGCGCTCCCTCCGGTATGTTGCGAATGTCATCCATGCGGTCAGTATAGCGCGGAGGCCCCCGCCGTGTTCGACGAGGGCCTCCCGGTCCGATGCGCGGTCGCGCCGAGCCTGTGCGGTTGTCTCCCTAGAACGCCACGGTGAACGTCGTGCCCTTCTCTCGGTCGCTCGCGACCGAGATCGTGGCGCCCTGGCCCTCGGCGATGCTCTTCGCGATGGAGAGCCCCAGGCCGAAGCTGCCCCCCTGCGACGAGCTGCGGGCCCGCTCGCTTCTCCAGAAGCGGTCGAACACGTGCGGGAGCTCGTCGGCGGGGATGGGGTCGCCCGTGTTGTTCACCGTGAGGACCGCGTGGTCCTTGCGCTTCGCGTCGAGCCGCACGGTCACCCTGCCCTCGGCGCCGGCGTACTTCACGGCGTTGTCGAGCAGCGACTTGACCAGGCGCTCGATCTGTACGCGGTCGCCCTTCACGACGGCGCCCTCCCTGACGTCGGTGACCAGGTCGACGCCCGCCTCGAATGCGACGGCGTCGAACGCCAAAGACGACTCGCTCACGAGGTTCGAGAGGTCGATCGTCTCCTTCGCGGTCTCCGTCCCGCGCGCCGGGATCTCGTTGCGGGCGAGGAAGAGCATGTCCTCCACGAGCTTCTTCATCCGCTGGGACTCGCTCCTGATTCCGTCGACCCATTTGAGCTGGTCCTCGTCGAGGGTCTCTGGCCGGCGCTTCAGGATGTCCGTGTTTGCCAGAATCACGGTGAGGGGCGTCTTGAGCTCATGCGACGCGTCGGCGATGAACATCGCCTGGCTGTCCCACGCCTTCTGGACCGGCTTGGTGATCGCGTACGTGAGGGCCACGCTGATGCAGGTGAGCGCCGCGAGCACGAGGAGGAAGACGACCGCCGTGCCCTTCATCGCGCTGTCCATGGTGACGATGACTGAGCTTGCGTCGGCGAACGCAACAAGGTAGCCGCCGTCGATGTCGCACCGCAGGTAGAAGACCCGGGCGTCCACAATGAGGCCGCTCGACGCCTCGCTGTCGATCGCGACCTGAAGCGCCGTGGCGCGGTACTCGTCGTCCATGTAGGCGTACTCGCGGTTGTGCGCGACGACCTCGCCGTCGTCCGAGACCGCCGCGAGCGCCACGGGCATGTAGGCGTTCGACGAGCTCGCCGAGGACCCCGGCGTGCCCTGCATGCCGATGACGAACTCGATCTCGCTCTGCGGCCCGCGCTCCACGGCGCCCTCGATCTCGCGCAGCACGGCCGCCGAGCTGCTCGTGTAGGTGATCGCCATGATGGCGGCGAACGCTATGGTGAGCACGAGGGCGCTCACGGCCACGAGCGTGGCGACGATGCGCATCCTGAGGCGCTTGAGCATGCTTTGCCCCTTCCTGCGGGGCCCGCCGTCCCCGTCCCGCCTCCGGGGCTTTGCCAGTCGCGCGCCGGGCATGTTACGCACGTCCCGCGGCTTGGCTCTCTTCGGGGTCGTCGAGCCGGTAGCCGAGCATCCTGATGGTGCTAATGCTGACACGAGACTTCAGGAATGCAAGCTTTTTGCGCAAAAACGAGATGTACGCCTCGACGTTGTTGGGCCCCGACTCGCCCGAGGTGCCCCAGACGCGCGTCAGGAGGGTCTGCTTGCTGTAGACGGTCTGGGGCGAGCGCATGAGAAGCTCGAGGACGGCGCTCTCGCGCTGGGAGAGGCGCACGCTGTTCTTACCGCAGGTCAGCGTCATGTCGACGAGGTTGAGCGTCAGGTCGCCGAACGTGAGCGTGTCCATCACCACCTCGCCGGTCCTCCTCGTGAGGGCGCGCAGGCGTGCGAGGAGCTCGTCGGAGTTGAACGGCTTCGTCAGGTAGTCGTCGGCGCCCGCGTCGAGGCCCTCGACCTTGCACTGCGTCTCTCCGCGCGCGGTGAGCATGAGGACCGGGGTCGACACGCCGGCCTCGCGGAGCTTGCGGCACACCTCGAAGCCGTCGAGCTGGGGGAGCATGACGTCGAGCACCACGGCGGCGTACATCCCGCTCTTCGCGTAGGCGAGGCCGTCCTTCCCGTTCCCCACGACGTCGACGTTCCAGTGGCAGTCTTCCATGAGGCGGGCGAGCGCGTCCGCCAGGTTCGTTTCGTCTTCGACGACGAGGATGTTCATAGGGTCCCTCCTGTGTGTGCGTCGCGTGGAGCCGCGCGTCCCGCTCCCGCTGGCCGGCGGTCCGTTCGCCCCATCGAGCCGAATCGCCAGAGGGCGGCGGTCGATGGGCGTCTTTCAGGATGCATGGTATGCGTTTATACTGAACCGACACTGAAGGGGTGCGAAAAGGCTCCGAAGTGTGGCAAAGCTGTGGCGGCGCCCTTTTTTCTCGGCTGCCCGGCGCCCGTCCCTGGCTGTTTTTCACGACGCTCCCTCCCGGAGCGCACCCTATGCATATATATTGTGTGGAGAGGCCGCCTGTCCCGCCTATGGTTGTGGATAGGGTGCAGGGAGAAAAAAAGTCTTCCCCCTCCCTTGAAAAAGTCGTAGAATGCCAACTTGCTAACTATGGATATGTGGCCTTCCGGCCGCTGGTACTGAGGAGCTTTCATTGGCTGTCAAGATTCGTCTCGCCCGTCATGGCGCGAAAAAGAACCCGTACTACCGCGTTGTCGTCGCTGACGCCCGCTCGCCTCGCGACGGTCGCAACATCGACGAGGTCGGCCGCTACAACCCCATGGTCGAGCCGAGCTTTGTCTCCCTCGACATGGAGAAGGTTGACGCGTGGCTCGCGAAGGGTGCCCAGCCCACCGACACCGTCGCCCGCCTCATCAAGCAGGTCAGGGACGCGAACTCGGCTGAAGCCGCCCAGTAATGGCAGACGAGGCAGCGCCCGCGGAAGGGTTCGAGGAATCGCTTCCGAGCGATAACGTCGCCGACCTCGTCGAGTACCTCGTTGTGTCGCTCGCCGACAAGCCCGACGCGATTGCCATCGACGTCACCGACGGCGATGACTCCTCGCTCATCGAAGTGCACGTCGACCCCGAGGACGTGGGCAAGATCATCGGTCGCCACGGTCGCGTGATCAAGTCGATTCGCACGCTCGCCCGCGCCTGCGCGGCCCGCGACAACCTGTCGGCCGACGTCGAGGTTATAGGATAGCGATATGGTTCAGCAGTGCGTGACGCCCTATATCAACGTCGCGCGCGTCGCTCGGACACATGGCAAAAAGGGAGAGGTCGTCATCGATGCGATTGACGGCCTCCCTTTCTGTCTCTATCCGGGAATGCGCGTGTGCCTCACCCCGCCCCCGCTGCGCGGCGAGCGCTTCTTCACGGTCGCCCGCGTGGGCGACCAGGACCGGCCGCTTGTGACGTTCGAGGGCGTCGACGGGATCGGCGAGGCGGAGAAGCTCGTGGGCCGGCTCGTGCTCGCCTCGCGCGAGGACGTCCCCGAGGCGTGCGAGCAGCAGGCGCTCATGGACTGCGTCGGCTGCCGTGTCGTCGACGTCGAGCGCGGCTACATCGGCACGGTCGCCGAGTACATCGAGCTTCCGGCGAACGACGTGTGGCGCCTCGAGGGCGGCCCGTTCGGCGAGGTGCTCCTGCCCGTCATCGACGACGTGGTGGTGTCCCTGCCCGGCGAGGACGACCCCGACGTGACGGTCAGGGTGCTGCCCGGCCTGATCTAGGCAATCCATCTACATCAATCGAGGCTGCCGGTGAGAATCGAGACGCTGAGCGTTTTCCCCGAGATGTTCGAGCCCGTCATGTCGACCTCCATCATGGGCAGGGCGCGCCGGGCGGGAATCTTCGAGTTCGCGGCCCACGACCTGCGCGACTGGACCCACGACCGGCACCGCACCGTCGACGACGCTCCGTACGGCGGCGGTCAGGGCATGCTCATGAAGTGCACGCCCTTCTTCGAGGCCCTCGACGAGCTCTGCCCGCCCGAGGACCCCGCGTGCGTCGTCTTCTTCACGCCCACGGGCGAGCGGTTCGACCAGTCCGTCGCGCGCGAGCTCTCGCGCGAGCGGAGGATCGTGTTCGTGTGCGGGCACTACGAGGGGATGGACGAGCGCGTCTACAGCCGCGCCGACCGCTGTCTCTCGCTCGGCGACTACGTGCTCACCGGCGGGGAGCTCGCCGCGATGGTCGTCGCGGACGCCGTGGTCAGGCTCCTGCCGGGCGCCCTCGGCGACGAGCTGAGCGCCTGCGACGAGTCCTTCAGCGACGGCCTCCTCGAGTACGAGCAGTACACGCGCCCGCCGGTCGCCTGCGGCATGGCGGTCCCCGAGGTCCTGCTGAGCGGCGACCACGCGCGCGTCGACCGCTGGCGTCGCGCGAACGCCCTCGTGCGCACCTGTCAGCGCCGCCCCGACCTTATCGAGGACGCCGCGATCTCGGAGGCCGACCGCCGCCGCGCGCGCGAGCTGATTCGCATGCTCTCCGACGGCCGCCCCTGCGACGAGGCCGCGGCGGAGCTGTTTCCGGAACTTCGGTAGGGTATGCGTGCCCTCGGGGTTTGCCGGGCGATTCGGCGTACCCGGGGTATTAAGATACTGCGGTTGCGCTTACGGTTGCGGCCCGCGTGGCGCGCGGGCCGTTTTTGTGCTTCATGAGGAGGAACGTTGTCTGACGAGGGTATGAGAGATCCCGAGTGCCCCTCGGGGGACGAGGCGCCCCTGACCGGTCCCGACGCCGCCGTCTCGACGGGGCAGTCCGAGGAGCCGTCGGCCGCCGTCCAGGCGGACGTCGCGCGGGCTGAGGCCGCGGAGGCCGTCGCCGTCCAGGCCGCGGTCGCGGCCGAGGCGCCCGCGCCGGCGAAGGAGCCCTGGTGGCGCGGCGTCGTCGAGTTCGTGGTCGCCTTCGCCATCATGATCGTCGCGATCATGGGGCTGCGCACCTTCGTCATCGAGCCGTTCGAGATCCCCTCCGGCTCGATGCTCCCCACCATCCAGATCGGCGACCGCATCTTCTCCGAGAAGGTCACCGTCGCGTTCGACAAGATGCCCAACGTGGGCGACGTCGTGACGTTCACGAACCCGCGCGATACCTCCGAGACGCTCATCAAGCGCGTCATCGCGGTCGAGGGCCAGACGATCGACCTGCGCGACGGCGTGGTCTACATCGACGGCGAGCCCCTCGACGAGGAGTACGTCCACGGCAAGCCCACCAATCCGATGACGAGCGACCTCTCCTACGCGGGCGCCGTGCTCTCCGTCGACGCCGAGACGGGCGAGGCCACGCTCAACGAGACGGGCGAGAAGGTGAGCACGCAGATCACCTACCCCTACACGATCCCCGAGGGGTACTTCTGGGCGATGGGCGACAACCGCACGAACTCCGCCGACTCGCGCGTGTTCGGGCCGGTCAGCGCCGAGAACGTCACGGGCGTCGCCGTCTGGCGGTACTGGCCTCTCTTCTACGTGGACGAGGACGTCGACATCGTCATCGGCCCGATCACGCTCCATCCCATCACATCGCTTGCGATCGGCCCGCTCGACTAGGCGGCCCTGTCACCACTCGTTTTCCCGCAGTCCTCAAGAGTCCCAAGGAAAGGATGTACGACCATGAACCAGGATGCTCTGTCGTTCCAAGAGATCATCCTCGCCCTGCAGAACTACTGGGCCGACCAGGGCTGCGTAGTCCTGCAGCCCTATGACAGCGAGGTGGGCGCCGGCACGTTCCACTGGGCGACGGCCCTGCGCGCGCTCGGCGACAAGCCGTGGTACACCTGCTACGCGCAGCCCTGCCGCCGTCCCGCCGACGGCCGCTACGGCGAGAACCCCAACCGCCTCCAGCACTACTACCAGTTCCAGGTCCTCATGAAGCCGTCCCCCGACAACCCCCAGGAGCTCTACCTCGACTCTCTGCGCGCAATCGGCATCGAGCCTTCGGAGCACGACGTGCGCTTCGTCGAGGACGACTGGGAGTCGCCGACCCTGGGCGCCTGGGGCCTCGGCTGGGAGGTCTGGCTCAACGGCATGGAGGTAACGCAGTTCACGTACTTCCAGCAGGTGGGCGGCATCGAGGTCGGCCCCGTGCCCGTCGAGATCACGTACGGCCTCGAGCGCCTCGCGATGTACATCCAGGGCGTCGACTCCGTCTACGACCTCGTGTGGACGAGGCGCAAGGACGGGTCGGTCTTCACGTACGGCGACGTCTACCTCGAGAACGAGCGCGAGTTCTCCACCTACAACTTCGAGCTCGCCGACGTCGACCTCATGCGCCGCAAGTTCGACGAGTACGAGGCCGAGTGCCATCACTGCCTCGAGGCGGGGCAGCCTCTTCCCGCCTACGACTGCGTCATGAAGTGCTCCCACGCCTTCAACCTCCTCGACTCGCGCGGCGCCATCAGCGCCACGGAGCGCGCCGCATACATCCTGCGCGTCCGCGCAGTCGCCAAGGCGTGCTGCGAGGCGTGGCAGGCGCACGAGGACGCCGTCGCCGCCGCTCATTCGACCAATTCAGGGGAGGTTGCCTAACATGGCGCAGACGAAGGACCTAGTTTTCGAGATCGGGACGGAGGAGCTTCCCGCCCTTCCCCTCTACAAGGCGACCGAGCAGATGAAGGGTCTCGTCGAGGCCGGCCTTAAGGCCGCGCATCTCGCGTTCGATTCCGTCGAGTGCTCGTCGACGCCGCGCCGCATCGCCACGTTCGTGCGCGGCCTGGCCACCGAGACCGAGCCGCTCGACCAGGTGTTCCGCGGCCCCGCGGCGGCGGCCGCCTACGACGCCCAGGGCGCGCCCACCAAGGCGGCCGCGGGCTTCGCGCGCGGCAAGGGCGTCGACGTCGCCGATCTCGTGGTGCGCGAGGAGGACGGCAAGTCGTACGTCTTCGCCGAGATCCACACGCCCGCCCGCCCCACGGCCCAGATCGTGGCCGGCATTCTCGCCGACGCCGCCTCCAAGCTCGCCTGGCCCCGCTCCCAGCGCTGGGGCTCGACCCCCTACCACTTCTCGCGCCCCGTGCGCTGGCTCGTGTGCCTCTTCGGCGACGAGGTCGTGCCGGTCGAGTTCTGCGGGCTCACCGCGGGCCGCACGACGCGCGGCCACCGTCTCATGAACCCGGGCGAGTACGAGGTCGCAGACGTCGCGAGCTACGTCGAGACGCTCAGGGCTGCGCACGTCATCGTCGACGCCGGCGAGCGCTCCCGCGTCATCCGCGAGGGCATCGCCGCGTTTGAGGCGGAGCACGGCATGCGCGCGGACACCCCCAAGAAGGTCTACGACGAGGTCGTGAACCTCGTCGAGTGGCCCACGGTCGTCGTCGCTGATTTCGACGAGGAGTTCCTGCAGGTCCCGCACGAGATCATCTGCGAGTCGATGCTCTCCAACCAGCGCTACTTCCCGCTCTACGACCTCGAGGGGAACCTCACCAACCACTTCCTGCTCGTCTCGAACGGCGACCCCTCCCGCAGCGAGGTCATTGCCCGCGGCAACGAGCGCGTCGTCCGCGCGAGGCTCTCGGACGCGAAGTTCTTCTACGAGGAGGACCTCAAGCGTCCGCTCGAGGCCTACGTCGAGCGCCTCGCCAACGTCGGCTTCCAGGTGAAGCTCGGCAGCATGCTCGACAAGACCCGCCGCGTGCAGGCGCTTGCGACGTCCATCGCCGCGTGCTTCGACGAGCGCACGGTCGAGCTCGCCGGCAGGGCCGCCCTCCTCGCGAAGGCCGACCTCGTCACCGGCGCCGTCGTCGAGTTCACGAGCCAGCAGGGCGTCATGGGCGGCTACTACGCCGCGGCGGCGGGGGAGGACCCCGAGGTGAGCGCCGCGGTCGCGCAGCACTACCGCCCGCGCTTCGCCGGCGACGAGCTCCCCGAGGGCACGGTGGGCCGCGTCGTCGCCATGGCGGACAAGCTCGACACCATCTGCGGCATCTTCGCCGTCGACGAGGCCCCCACGGGGTCGAGCGACCCGTTCGCCGTGCGCCGCAGCACGATCGGCGTCGCGAACATCGTCCGCGCGGAGCCCAAGATCAACCTTTCGAAGGCAATCGACGCGGCGCTGGACGGGCTCGCCTCCCAGGGCATCGCGTTCGACCGCGACGCCGTCGCCAAGGCGGTCCGCGACTACTTCGTCGCCCGCCTTGCGAACATGGCGCACGACGAGGGCGTCTCCGCCGACACGGTCGAGGCCGTGAAGGCCGTCGGCGTGCTCGAGCCCGTCGAGTTCTTCGCCCGCACCCACGCCCTCGAGGACGCCCGCACCTCCTCTCCCGAGGTGTTCGACGACCTCGCGAGTGCCTATGTGCGCGCGAACAACCTGCGCGATGACACGCTCGGCGCCGACGTCGACACGTCGCTGATGGGCGCCCCCGAGACCGCGCTCCTCGCCGCTGTCGACGACGCGCGCGCCACCGTGGCCGCGGCCCTCGCCGAGGGCGGCGCCGGCTACCCGGCCGCCATCCAGGCCCTCGCCGGCCTCCGCGCGCCCATCGACGCCTTCTTCGACCAGGTCATGGTCATGGCGGACGACCCCGCGGTGCGCGAGAACCGCCTTCGCCTCCTCAACCGCTTCGTCGGCGTGTTCTGCGACGTCGCCGAGATCGGAAAGATGGAGCGCAAGGCCTAGCCTGCCCGTCTCCCACGGGGCGCCCGGCGGTCTCGTCCGCCGGGCGCCCCTTTTGCCTTAACGGACCGTTTTTGCGAGGAGGCCGCCGTGAGCGACTCGAGCACATCATTCGAAAGCGCGTTCGACATGTTTGAATGCGAGGCCGCTGCGGGCGCGCCGACCATCGTGATCGTCTCCGACTCGCTCGGCGACACGGCCGCCGAGGTGGCCCTCGCCGCCGCCGCGCAGTTCGGGACCGACTCGGTGCGCATCCAGCGCCTCCCCAAGGTCACGAGCGCCGACCAGGTCCGCCGGTTCATATCCGACTGCGTCGCATCCTCCACGAAGCGCTTCCTCGTGTTCCACACCATCGCCGACCGCGGGCTGCGCTGCGAGATCCAGGCCCTGCTCGACTCGCTCGGTGTTCCGTCGCTCGACCTGCTCGGCCCCGCGCTCGACGCGCTCGAGAAGCTCACCGGCGTCGCCCCCAGCGGGCAGGCCGGCGTGCTGAGGCGCACAGACGAGCGCTACTTCCGCCGCATCGAGGCGATGGAGTTCTTCGTGGAGCACGACGACGGGCGCAACCCCGAGGACCTCACGAAGGCCGACATCGTCCTCATCGGCGTCTCCCGCACGTCCAAGACGCCCCTCTCGATGTTTCTCTCGGTCCACGGCTTCAAGGTCGCCAACGTGCCGCTCGCGCACGGCCTCGTCCCGCCGTCGCAGCTCTTCGACGTCGAGCCGTTCCGCGTCTTCGGTCTCGTCTCGACGCCCGAGGTCCTCTCGACGATTCGCAACGAGCGTCTCGGCAGCCTGCAGGCGAAGGCGGTCGCCGGCTCATACGCCGACCCGCTCAGCATCCAGGACGAGCTCGACGAGGCGCGCGCCCTCATGCGCAGGATCGGCTGCATCGTCATCCACACCGACGGCAGGGCGGTGGAGGAGACAGCGCAGATCATCCAGGGGTACTTCACGCGCGCCGAGGCCATGCACGAGGCGCGGATGCGCAGGGCCCAGGCGATCTCCGGCTCGCAGACTTCTGAGTCCGCCGAGCCTGGCGCGCCCGCACGGAAGGCCGAGTAGGGCGGACGGCGCCGTTTATTCCGCGAGCGGCGGGACGTCGTTCGGCGTGCGTACGTTTCTGTTGCGTTTCACCGATGATTACGCGCGGATTCCGTGTTTCCGCACGCAGGGGCGCCTGCCGGGCTATTATGACGTTATATTGCGGTTAGTTTCTGTCAACCGTCTGTGGGTTTCTGTATCCGACCGACGCGCCTCGGCGCGCCATGAAAAAGGAGACGAGAGTGGCCGACACGCAGCGCATCTACAAGTTTGGTAAGGACGCGCAGGGCAACAATGTCACCGAAGGCTCGGCGAAGGAGAACTACATCCTCGGCGGCAAGGGCGCGAACCTTGCCGAGATGGCGAGGATCGGGCTCCCCGTTCCCCCGGGCTTCACCATCACCTGCCAGACCTGCATGGAGTACGCCAACGCGGGCAACGTGTGGCCCGAGGGCGTCGTGGCGCTCATCGACGAGGCTCGTCAGGACCTCGAGGAGCGCGCCGGCAAGAAGCTCGGCGACGCGGCCGACCCCCTGCTGGTCTCCGTTCGCTCCGGCGCGCCGTTCTCCATGCCCGGCATGATGGACACCGTCCTCAACCTCGGCATGAACGACCAGTCCGTGCTCGGGCTCGCCGCCCAGACGGCCAACCCCCGCTTCGCCTGGGACTCCTACCGCCGCTTCATCCAGATGTTCTCCAACGTCGTCATGGGCGTCGACGCCGACCTGTTCGAGAACGCGCTGACCTCCGCCAAGATGCTCGCGGGCGTCAAGAGCGACACCGAGCTCGACGCCGAGCAGCTCCGCGCCCTCGTCGACGACTTCAAGGCCATCTTCGCCGACAACGTCGACGCCTCCAAGCACCCCGGCATCGAGTCCGTCGGCGGCAAGGCCGTCTTCCCGCAGGACCCCAACGTCCAGCTCATCCTCGCGATCCAGGCCGTGTTCGGCAGCTGGAACAACGCCCGCGCGGTCCTCTACCGCAAGCAGAACAAGATCCCGGACGACCTCGGCACCGCCGTCAACGTCATGAGCATGGTGTTCGGCAACAAGGGCGACACCTCTGCTACGGGCGTCGCGTTCACGCGCAACCCCGCTGACGGCACCAAGGAGTTCTACGGCGACTACCTCGTGAACGCCCAGGGCGAGGACGTCGTGGCCGGCATCCGCAACACCGAGCCGATCGAGACCCTCAAGCACACCCCCGGCCTCGAGGAGGCGGGCGAGGAGCTCGAGCGCGTCTTCGGCATCCTCGAGAACCACTACCGCGACATGATGGACATCGAGTTCACCATCGAGCAGGGCAAGCTGTTCATGCTCCAGACCCGCGTGGGCAAGCGCACCGCCGCCGCCGCGCTCAAGGTCGCCATCGACATGGTCTCCGAGGGCCTCATCACCAAGGAGGAGGCGCTCCTTCGCGTCAACCCCTCGCAGCTCGACCAGCTTCTGCACCCGCAGTTTGACAAGTCCGCCAGCTACGACGTCCTGTGCACCGGCCTCAACGCCTCCCCGGGCGCCGCGGTGGGCGAGATCGTCTTCTCGTCCGACGACGCGGTCGCCGCGGCCGAGGCGGGTCGCGACTGCATCCTCGTGCGCTGGGAGACCAACCCCGATGACCTGGCCGGCATGACCGCCGCCAAGGGCATCCTCACGAGCCACGGCGGCAAGACGAGCCACGCGGCCGTCATCGCTCGCGGCATGGGCGCCCCCTGCGTCTGCGGCGCCGAGGCGCTGCGCATCGACGCAGGCAAGAAGGAGGTCGTCGTCAGCGGCAAGGACATCGTGCTGCACGAGGGCGACGTCATCTCGATCGACGGCTCCACGGGCAACGTGGTCCTCGGCGCGGTCGCGCTCATCAGCCCCACGCTCTCCGGCGACCTCGAGACCATCCTCTCCTGGGCCGACGAGGTCCGCAAGCTCGGCGTCGAGGCCAACGCCGACAACCCCGCCGACGCTGAGCTCGCCCGCGGGTTCGGTGCCGCCGGCATCGGCCTCTGCCGCACCGAGCACATGTTCCTGGGCGACCGCAAGCAGATCATCCAGAGCTACATCCTCAACAGCGACCGCGAGATTCGCGCCAAGGCCTGCAACGATCTCTATGAGGCCCAGACCGGCGACTTCTACGGCATGTTCAAGGCCATGGACGGCCTGCCCGTCACCGTGCGCCTGCTCGACCCGCCCCTGCACGAGTTCCTCGACGACCCGCGCAAGCTCGAGGTCAAGATCACGCGCATGGAGTGCACCGGCGCTTCCGCCGAGGAGATCGCCGAGGCCCGCGCCCTGCTCCGTCAGATCGACGCGATGGTCGAGGCCAACCCGATGCTCGGCCTTCGCGGCTGCCGTCTCGGCTTCGTCTACCCCGAGCTCCCCGTCCTTCAGACCCGCGCGATCGCCATGGCAACCGCGCAGCTCAAGAAGGAGGGCTTCGATCCCAAGCCCCGCATCATGGTGCCGCTCGTCTCCGTCGACACCGAGCTCAAGAGCATGCGCGCCTCGATTCTCGAGGTCATCGCCGAGGTCGCCGAGGCCGAGGGCGTCGAGCTGAGCGACATCCCCGTGGGCACCATGATCGAGCTCCCGCGCGCCGCCGTCACTGCCGACGAGATCGGCCGCTACGCCGACTTCTTCAGCTTCGGCACGAACGACCTCACGCAGACCACGTTCGGCTTCTCGCGCGACGACGTCGAGGGCAAGTTCATCCCGACCTACCTCTCGCGCAAGCTCATCGCGCGCAACCCGTTCGAGACCGTCGACGACGGCGTCTGCCGTCTCATCAAGACGGCCGTGGAGCTCGGCAAGGAGGCCAACCCTGCGCTCGACCTCGGCGTCTGCGGCGAGCACGGCGGCGACCCCGAGTCGATCCAGAAGTTCTACGACCTCGGACTTGACTACGTGAGCTGCTCGCCCTACCGCGTCCCCGTCGCGCGCCTCGCGGCCGCCCAGGCGACGCTCCGCAGCAAGGTCCGCTAGTCTCCGATAGCGCGCCTCCGATAGCGCACCTCCGATAGAGCAAAGAAAAGCGGGGTCCGGTTCACGCCGGGCCCCGCTTTCGTTTTTCGTGCGCTCGCTGTCACATGTGGCAGCTGTCGAGCATGGTCACCGTTGCGCCCGATTCCGCTGCGACGCCGGTTCGGGTTCGAGTGCGGCTAGACGAAGTCCCGGCAGAATGTCGCCCGGTGGATGGGGGAGAGGCCGAGCCGCCGGATGGCCTCGATGTGCTCGGCCGAGGCGTACCCCTTCGACTTCGCGAAGTAATACCCCGGGTAGACCTCGTCCTGCGCGACCATGATGGCGTCTCGCGTCACCTTGGCCACGATGCTCGCGGCGGCGATGCAGGCCACGCGGGCGTCCCCGTGCACGATCGTCTTCTCGTTGCAGTGAATGTTGACGGGCATCCCGTCGATGAGCACGCAGTCAGCCTCGACCCCGGCGTTCTCGATCGCGCGCTTCATGGCGACGCGCAGGGATGCCGCCATGCCGCAGGCGTCGATGGCCTCGGGCTCGATGTGCGCGATGCCCACCGCCAGAGCCTCTCGCCTGATGACCTCGGCCAGTTCCTCGCGGCGCTGCGGCGTCAGCTTCTTCGAGTCGTTCAGGCCCCAGACGATCGGCCGGCGGGGGAGCGCGACCGCCGCCACCGTGAGGGGTCCCGCGACCGAGCCGCGGCCGACCTCGTCCACTCCGAGCACGATGCCGTCGTCCCCGCCGGCCGTCTCGTACATGAGGTCGTACATCCCCTGGACCCGGAGTCGCTCTTCGGTCTCCCGCGCGTAATGCGCGCGCTTCGACTCGAGCATCTTCGCGACCTGGGCGCGCCCGTCCCCCTCGTAGCGGGCGATGACCCGGGGCAGCTCCTCGTAGGTCGCCCTGCCCAGCTCCTCGCGAATCGACGCGACGGTCGGTCGACGGTCCGCGCTGCCGCTCGTCTCCTTCATGGGATCCTCCCTATATGGCCCTGCAAAGCTATACAAAAAGACCGAGGAAGTCGCGTGACTCCCTCGGTCTCTGCAGTCAGATGCCTGCCAGCCGATACGGTATGTATCGAGACGCGAGACTAGCGAGCCTCGCGGATGCGGGCGGCCTTGCCGACCCTGTCGCGCAGGTAGTACAGCTTGGCGCGACGGACGCGGCCGTGACGCACGATCTCGAGCTTGCCGATCTTGGGCGAGTGGACCGGGAAGGTACGCTCGACGCCGACGCCGAAGGAGATCTTGCGAACGGTGAAGGTCTCGCGAGAGCCCTCGCCGCTGATGCGGATGACGTCGCCCTGGTACATCTGGATACGCTCGCGGTCGCCTTCCTTGATGCGGTAGTACACCTTCACGTTGTCACCAACGCGAAGCTTAGGGAGGTCCTCCCTGATCTGCTGACGCTCAATTGCGCGGATATAGTCCATCGTCTGATTCCGTTCCTCATCGTAACAGGGGCATGCTGAGCATGCCATTCTTCACAGTCGTAAAAGTATAGTCGAATGATTATCGTAGGGCAAGCGCGCTCACCGGTTACTGTATGGTATTTTGACGATTCCTTTCGTCGGACTGCCGTCAGGCGGCCCTGTTCCGGTGCGATGGCTCCATTTTGGCTCGATCGGGGGCCGTTTCGGCGGTGTTTCGGCCGTGTCCGGACAATGAGCAGAACTGCTGGGTCTTTCGGGCGAGAGGTCTCACGTCCCATGGATTGTGATAGCCTATGCCTTGCGTTCATATCGCATAAATGAAGCCAGCGCTGGTATGCGCGACGCATAGTCTTTTGGGAGGTCCCATGAGGGGCGATCGATATTCTGCACGGGGTTCGGCTTCCGGGTACGTCGACCAGAACGCGTACGGCGCGGGCGACGCTGCCTACGACTATCAGCAGCCTCTCGACGGGTCGCAGCCCGCGGGCTTCACGCGCCATGCGGTCGGCAGTGCTCGCAAGGCTGCGAAGTCCAACCCTGTCGCCGAGGTCTTCGGGCGCGCACGTGACGCCGTGACCGGGTTCGTGGCCGAGAAGCGCAATTCGATCGGCGGCGCGGCCGCTTCCGGTGGCAGGGGAGCTTCCGCCTCTGGTCGTCCCGCCCGCGCGGCGTCGGTTTCCGAGGGCGGCGACTATCTCGGTGTCGGGCTGCCCTGCCGTCTCTGCGGCAACCCGGTCGACTCCGACCAGACCAGGTGCCCGCACTGCGGGGCCTTCGTGAGGCCGCTCTACACGAACGTCTTCTTCTGGGTCTCCGTCGCAGTGCTCATCGGCCTCATCGTGATGCTGTCGCTCTCGATCAACTCCTGCCGGTCGACTCCGAGCATGGAGCAGCTCATGGACGACCCGAGCGCCGTGAGCACCGAGGAGGTCAGGAGCGTGCTCTCCACCGCGGTGCTCGATGCGCAGACGACCCTCACGGCTCAGGAGACGAACCGCACCTACACCCACTACAGCATAGACAACCTCGAGTCCAAGGTGGCTGACGCCCAGGCGGTCGCCGAGAGCGAGACCTCCACGAACTCCCAGGTTGTCACGGCCTCGCAGGCGCTCAGCAACGCCGTGGCCGCGCTCGCGCCCATCGCCACCGACAGCACGGCGCCCGCGTACGGCGACCTCGTCGCCACGCCCGACACGTATGTGGGCAAGCAGATCTCGATCAGCGGTGTGGTGAAGACCGCGGCGGCGAGCGGCGACATGACCCTCACCGAGGTGTACGTGGCCGGCAACACGAGCCAGGTGGCCTGCGTCAACCTCTATAACGTCGACGCCACCTCGGTTCCGGTCGAGGGGAGCAGCATCGTGGCGTACGGCACAATGATAGGTCTGTATAACGGTCTTCCCGTCATCCTCGCCGACTCGGTCCAGGTCCAGTAGGCTCTTTCCGCCTCGGCCCTGTCGCTCTGCTGGCGGCGTGACGGCACACGTCGAAATGGCTTGAACTAAACCCGGTGGTCTCATCCGAGGCTGCCGGGTTTTGTTTTACCTGTGCAGCCTGCCCAAGGCACTTGACAGAATACACTATACATGTCGAATAACACACTCTAACAAAACACCGTGCGTTCGATGGTTTCATTGTGAATTTGTCCGAAACTTCCGAATTTGCCCCCTTCCCACACCCGGTCTGACGTGCGGCAGCGCTGTTCGCCATCTGTAGCACATCACCTCGACGCAGAGTGTTAGAGTTTTGTTTGAGCGGTGTGCGTTTCGTTCTGTCATCCTCTCTCCCGTCGACCTTCACGTTCGCTCGACGAGGGAAAGGACATGGGATGACAAAGGTTGATGAGTTGGCCGAGCTGGAGTGCGAGGCGTGCAACTGCGTGGAGCTGCCATCCGCGAAAAGCATCAGGGTGCCGGTCGGGTGCGACGCCAAGACGCTCGGGGAGATCGGCGAGTCGGTCGCCCTGGGATACCTTGCGGACAGGGGCTTCGAGGTGATCGACCGCAACTACCGCACGAGGTACGGCGAGGCGGACCTGGTGTGCCGCGACAACGGGGACCTCGTGCTCGTCGAGGTCAAGACGCGGCGCGGGGCGCTCTGCTTCCCCGAGGAGGCGGTGGGCCGCGACAAGATCAAGCGCTACGGCAACATCATGCTCGAGTTCCTGCAGCATCGCGAAGTCCCCCGGAAGGTGCGCTTCGACGTCATAGCGCTCAACCTCTGCTTTCAGGAGCGCTGCCACCTGGTCCATTACGTCGGCGTCTGCACGTGGGTGGGTTAGATGACCGCCCAGTTCACGGTGACCACCGCCATGCTGTGGGGCATGGAGGCACGTCCCGTCCACGTCGAGGTGAGCATGTCCTCCGGGCTGCCGTGCATCGCGATCGTGGGGAGGCCCGACTCCTCGGTCGTCGAGGCAAGGTCGCGCGTGCGGTGCGCCATCAGGTCGTCGGGGTTCCAGGTCCCCCGCCAGGCGATCACGGTCAACCTGTCGCCCGCGGAGTGGCGCAAGACCGGGACCGCCTTCGACCTGCCCATATCCGTCGCCATACTTGCGGCGTCGCGTCAGATACCCACTGAGGGCCTCGAGGGCTGCCTTGTGGTGGGGGAGCTCTCGCTCGACGGGGAGACGTGCCCCGTGCGCGGCCTCGTCGCCTACGCCGACCTGGCTCGGCGCCTCGGCCTCAGGCTGGTGTGCCCCGAGGGGCCGCTCGACGGGTGCAGCCCCGACACGAGGGTGAGCGCCGTCGGGTGCCTTGCTGACTTCAGGGAGGGGGTCGGCTCGCTGGGGTGCACGTCCCCGTCCGGCCGCCTCGATCTCGAGACGGCGACCTCCGGTGCACCCGACTTCGGCGACGTGGCGGGGCAGGCGGTCGCGAAGCGCGCCCTCACGATCGCCGTCGCGGGGCACCTCGGCATCCTGCTGGTGGGCCCGCCCGGCGTGGGGAAGACGCT
>CAYMHQ010000004.1:11252-38651 GCA_964390275.1 uncultured Coriobacteriaceae bacterium | reverse complement strand
TCGGCTTCCTCCCCTGTCACGCGCCTGAAGACGTAGCGGGTCCTCTTGGTCACAAGGGTGATCAGGTCGCCGTCCTCGATCAGCTGCCCCGAGGAAGTGCGAAGGATGTCGTGCGAGGCGCGCAGGCCGCCGTCACCAGTGTCGTACACGAGACAGCGGACCTGGACCACCGAAAGGTCGCCGCCCATCGCGTCATCGGCGAACATCGCCTTGCCGTAGGACCCGACATAGTCCTTGCGCCAGTTGGTCGAACCCAGCGGGCCGCCGTCCGGGTTGCTCAGCTCCTCAATCCTGACGAGACCCTTCTCGCGCACGCGCCATACCTGGCCGTGCATGAGAACAACGTCGTCATCGACCGGCTTGAACAGCTCGGTCTCGGAACCCATGTCCATCTTCAAACCTCCTTCAGCAAACCATGCGTATCATTTACGTTCATGGAACCCGAAAATGCAAGGACGCTCACCCATTTCTGAAAGCGATTTTGTGCCAGCGGGGCGATTCGAAACCCCGACGGGCCTTTTGGCACATGCAGGAGCCTTCATTGCGTCATGCGCAGTCCTCAGTAAATGTGGCGGAATTATGCAGTAAGCAAAGCAACGCAGCAACTTTGGCAAAGCGCTTGCAATTCATGAATGAGTGTTCTAATATTTCTGTCTCGCGCGGACATGGCTCAGTTGGTAGAGCACAACCTTGCCAAGGTTGGGGTCGCGGGTTCGAGTCCCGTTGTCCGCTCCATTTGAATTCAAAAGGGCCGCTTAAGCGGCCCTTTTTCGTTTCTCTACCATCTTCCCCCTCCCCCGCCTCCCGCTGACAAGGGTCCCGATTCGATATCCCGATATCCGCTCGCTCCGGGAGCCCAACGGGGAGGCGTTGGAGTCCCCCACTCGAAGCGGGATCATTCTTCCTCCATGGGTTCCGACTCCGCGCCGAGGCCGGAGACTTTGACCGACCCGCGTGCGTCAGTCTCCCGCTTCTCCACTTCCCCTTCATCATTTCCTCGATTTGTCAAATTCCCTCTTGCATCACCCTTCGCCATGGGCTATAGTAGCTAACCGTCGATGCGGACATGGCTCAGTTGGTAGAGCACAACCTTGCCAAGGTTGGGGTCGCGGGTTCGAGTCCCGTTGTCCGCTCCATTGTGTATCAAAGGGCCGGCAGTACCGGCCCTTTTTACACGGCGACGTCGCCAAGTGGTAAGGCAGAGGCCTGCAAAGCCTTTACCCCCAGTTCGAATCTGGGCGTCGCCTCCATCGAACATGAACGGCCCGGGAGTCCAAGACGCCCGGGCCGTTTTCGTTATACAAATCTTTATTCGGGTCCGGTCTAGGAGACGGACTCCTCCTCCGCGTCATCGGTGGCGGGATTAATGAACTTCACGAGCCGGACGCTCGTTCCCGTGCCGACCTGCTTGGGCCGGATCTCGATCGAGTCGGCAAGCATGAGCATAAGGCGGATGCCCCTCCCCCGCGCGTCGGTCATCACGGGAAGCGCGTCGCCTTCCTTGAAGCTGCAGCCGCTCCCGCAGTCGTTGACCTCCATCACGATGCGGTCGCTGTAGACCGACACGGTGACCGTGATCATCGCGTCGTCGCGCTTGGGGTCGGTCCCGTGGTCGAAGGCATTGCCGAGAGCCTCGCCGAGCGCCAGCACGAGGTCGTACACCGTGTTCTCGGGCAGCGAGAGATCGAGGAACATCGCGGACACCGCATGGCGCGTCTCGGCGAGGTAGGCGGGGTCGCTCGGCACGCTCATGGTCCGCACACGCTGCGGCGTCTCCTCAACCGGCACCGGCGCCTTGCAGCGCTTCGCGGCCTCCTTCGCGACAAAGGGGATGAAGTCGCAGAGGCGCGTCTGACGGAGGGCGCGAATGATGGGCTCGGTCGCGTTGATGAGTAGGAGCGACCCGTCGAGCGCGCGGAGCCTCCGCTTGAGGGAGAGAAGCACGGCGAGCCCGGAGGAGTCGGCATAGGTGACGCTCTCCATGTTGAGGACGATGGAGCGATGCCCCTTCTGGACGAGCATCATGAGGCGGTCGCGAAGGCGCGAGGCGTTCTGCCAGGTGATCTCACCCGCAAGCGATATGACCAGCTGGTCCGTATCGGCCTCCGCCATGACGACCCCCCTCTCTCCGCTTCTTTCCAGCCTCTACGCGCTTCTTTCCGGGGCGCCTCACGCAGACTCGCCGCACGGACGAGCGGCGCGGACGTCCCGCAAACTACCAGTTACTCTTTCCCCTTACCGCTGCATTTCTTTCAACGATATATGAGAATTCGCCAAGTTGGACGGTATCAGGCGTCGGCGCCGCCGAGCTGGCCGTCGCCGCGAGAGGCGGTCTCGGCAGGGAGGCCCAGGAAGTCGTTGAAAAACGCGTCGTCCCCGAGCGCGCCGACAGGGGCTTCGTTGGCGGGCCCAACTTCGAGCGGCTCAGTGCTGCGGGCGGGATCGGGCTCGGCGCCAAGACCGTCGAAGCGCAGGGCGACCATGGCGATGTCGTCGTGCAGGTCGCCGCCCGAGAAGGCCTCGATGGCGCTCAGGACTGCCTCGGGCACCTTCTCGACGCCGAGGCGGCAGGCCGCGAGCAGGGTGTCGCGCAGCGCCTCCTCGCCGAAGAACGAGCCCGAGGCGTTCCTTGCCTCGGTGGTCCCGTCCGTGTAGAGGTACATGAGGTCGCCGAGGCCGAACTCGAACGTGCCGTTGGCGTACTCGAGGTCGTCGAACGCGCCCACGACTGGCGACTGCACGGTGAGCAGCTCGAGCTCGGCCGCCGGGTTGTTAGGATGGTGCACGACCATCGCGGGCGGATGGCCGGCCGAGCAGTAGGTCGCCCGCATCGCACCGAAGTCGATGGATACGACGACAAGGCTCGAGAACGTCTCGAGACGCGAGAAGTTCAGGAACAGCTTGTTGAGCGAGGAGACCATGCTCGCCGGGTCGAGATAGTTCCACGCGTACGCAGCGAGCGCCGTCTTGACGAGGGACGCCATGGCGGCCGCCTCCACACCCTTCCCGGAGACGTCGCCCATGACGACGACAATGCGCCCGTCGGAGAGGTCGTAGAGGTCGAAGAAGTCACCGCCCACGACGGCAGACTCGGTCGCGGAGATGTAGAGCGACGCCGTGGTGACGCCCGGGGCCTCGGGGAGGACGTTGCGCAGCCCCGCCTGGAGCGCGTTGGAGATCTCGGCGTCGTGGACGCGCTCCTGCTCGGCGTGGAGGACCTTTCCCGCGTCCTGCGCGAGATTCATGAGAAAGACGCGCTCGGACTCGTCGAACGGGTGGTCCTGGGCCGCGCGCATGACGAGGAGGGCGGTCTGCACCGGCTCGTCGGAGAGCTCGCCCGAGGTCAGCAGGACCCCGTAGCCGGTCTCGAGATTCGTGTGACGGCCGATCCACATGCCGCAGGACGAATCGGGCGAGATGTACGTGAACGAGGTGCCGTTAGGAAAGACGTCCTGTATGCCGCGCGGGAAGTCGAGCGTCTCGAACTCGCCGGTGCTCTCGTCGCGCAGGCGCACCACGGTCGTGTTCGTGAAGAGGTTGCTCTCGAGCAGCAGGATGCGCGAGGGGACGACCCTGGCCACCACCCCGATGATGCGCGCGACGAGCGAGGCCGACATCTCCCCCTCCGAGCGCGCCAGGTCGCGGATCTCGTTCGTCGCGAGGGCGAAGGTGCTCGAGCGCTTCTGCTCCATCACGGAGACGGCGGCGGCGAACTCGACGGAGAGGAACCTGGCGACGGTGTCGAGCAGCATGACCTCGTCGGGCGCGACGGAATAGGGCGCGAACCACCCCACGACGACGACAGCCACCATCTTGTCGTACGAGTAAACAGGTGTCCCCACGATCGAGGAGCAGCGCTGGGCGAGGAGGGAGCGGACCTTGAAGCGCTTGTCGGTGTCAAGGTCGAGCACAACCGAGGCCAGGTCCGGGGACTGCGAGGACGTCACGAGCTGGAAGCGCGTGGTGCGCCCGTTGCGCTTCACGAGTGTTGGGACGCCGACGCCCATGGGAAGATAGGATTCCTGGACGTCGAGCGCCTTGAAGCCCTCCGAGGCGCCGTAGGGGGTGAAACCGTAGTCGTCTGCGAGATAGACGACCGCCGCGTCGGCCTCCAGGACGCGCTGGAGCTCGTTGGCGACACGGGGAACAAGGTCGACGAGCGAGCCCTCCCCCAGCGATGCGCACGAGACGATGTCGAGTGTCCCGAGAAGGCGCGCGCGGATACGCCTGGCCTCGTCGGTGAGGCGCGCAAGCTCCTGGGAAGATTCGGCGGCGCAGTCGCGCTCCACGGAGAGAAGCGACGCGCCCTCGGCGTCCCCGGCGGAACGCGGGAGCCCGCGGACCAGGACGGGGATGAAGGAGCCGTCAAGCGTCTCGGCGAGAAGGGCGAGTTTCTGCGGCCGCTGCCGCACATGGGGCCGCGATGGGTCGGCGACGGCCGAATCCAAGCCGGAAAAGGCGTCCAGGTTCGCAAGAGCGGTCGCATCGACGACGGAGCAGTCGCGTGAACGGAGAAGGTCGCGCACGTCGAGCCCGATGAGCCCCTCCGGGGCGCAGAACAAGTCGAGGGCGGCGCGGTTGGCCCATGCGACGACGCCGGACGGCATCACCGCGAGCATCGCCTCGAACAGGTCGTCGGCAAGGTCGGGGGCAAAGGAAGCGCGAGGGATGCGGCTCGCCATCGGTTCGTCGGCCATAGGACCTCCCATGCAGATACGGTGGGCGACGGCATTATACGAAAAAGGCCCCTTGCGGGGCCTTTTGATTTCGTATGGTGTCGGAGGCGGGACTTGAACCCGCAAGACCTTTCGGTCACTAGCACCTCAAGCTAGCGCGTCTGCCTATTCCGCCACTCCGACTTGCAACGCAAGGAATAGAATACCATCAGTCAGAAGCCATTGCAAACACTTTCTCGTGTCATGGCCCCCAATTGCGGCTTCTTCATCCCTCCTCCACAATCACCCCAATACGCCGAACATGCACAACGCCGGCGATCCGTGGTCGGCACAAAAAGGGCCGGCAGCGACGGGATGAGACGTCGCGGCCGGCCCCGAGGGGTAGCGCTATGGGTGTTCCGCTACAGCGAGATTGTCTCCCCGCTGATGGGGAACGGCGAGGCGAAGTGGCAGGCGCAGTAGTGATCCTCGCCCACCTGGCGCAGCGCCGGCTTCTCCTTGGAGCAGATCTCCTGCGCGATGGGGCAGCGCGTGTGGAAACGGCAGCCCGAGGGAGGGTTAATCGGCGACGGCGGGTCGCCGGGGAGGACGATGCGCTCGCGCGACTTCTGGATGTCGGGGTCGGGGATGGGCACCGCAGAGAGAAGCGACTGCGTGTAGGGATGGTACGGCGTGTTGTAGAGGCCACGCCATCCAGAGATCTCGACGAGGTTGCCCAGGTACATGACCGCGACGCGGTCGGAGATGTACTGGACCACCGAGAGGTCGTGCGCGATGAACAGGTAGGTCGTCCCCGTCTTGGTCTGGAGCTCCTTGAGGAGGTTGAGGACCTGCGCCTGGATCGACACGTCGAGCGCAGAGACGGGCTCGTCGCAGATGATGAGTTCGGGCTTGATCGCGAACGCGCGGGCGATGCCGACGCGCTGGCGCTGGCCGCCCGAGAACTCGTGCGGGTAGCGGTTCACATGCTCGGGGTTGAGACCCACCAGGTCGAGCAGGTAGCGCACGTACTCCTCGCGCTCCTTGCGGTCGGGCATGAGGCCGTGGATGACGAGCGGCTCGGAGACGAGCTCGTTGATGGTCATACGCGGGTTGAGGCTCGCGTAGGGGTCCTGAAAGACGTACTGCACCTTGCGGCGGTAGTCCTTGAGGGCCTTGCCCTTGAGCTTGCTCACGTCGGTCCCGTTGAACAGCCCCTCGCCCGAGGTGAGGTTCTGGAGGCGCATGATGCAGCGCGCGGTGGTGGACTTGCCGCAGCCGGACTCGCCGACCAGGCCGAGCGTCTCGCCGCGCTTGATGGAGAACGAGACGCCCTCGACGGCCGATACCTTGGCGGAGAAGCGCGACATGAGGACGCCGTTCTCGACCGGGAACTCCTTGCAGAGGTCCTTGACCTCGAGGATGGTGTCTCCGGCGGCTTCGGGGGCAGCAGGGGTCTCCCCCGCCTTCGCCTCAGCAGCCTTCGCCTCGACAGCCTTGTCCTCGACTTGCTTTTCAAGCTCAGCCATTACTTCGTCACCTCTTTCTCGACGGAGGCGGCATCGGCGGAGCCGCGGTTCGCCTGTGCGATCGTGCGCGACGTCTCGGGCTGGTTGGCGGCGACGAACTCCTCGTCGTCGGCGAACCAACAGAAGGCGTAGTGGCCGGTCTCCGTGACGTGCTTGGGCGGGACCTCGTTGAAGCAGACGTCCTTCGCGAACGGGCAGCGCGGCGCGAACGAGCAGCCGCGGGGCAGGTTCACGAGGCTCGGCGGGTTGCCCTTGATCGGCGTGAGCGGGCGCTTCTCGTCAATCGTCGTGTCGGGGATCGAGTTGTGAAGGCCCCACGTGTAGGGATGGATGGGCGTGTAGAAGATCTCGTCGGCGGTACCGAACTCGACGGGCCGGCCGGCGTACATGACCATGATCTTGTCAGCCATGTCGGCCACGACGCCGAGGTCGTGCGTGATCATGATGATCGCGTTGCCGTTCTTCTTCTGCATCTCCTTCATGAGCTCGATAATCTGAGCCTGGATGGTGACGTCAAGCGCCGTGGTGGGTTCGTCGGCGATGAGGATGTCAGGATCGCACGCGAGCGCCATGGCGATCATGACGCGCTGCCTCATGCCGCCGGAGAACTGGTGCGGGTAGTCCTTGACGCGCTGCTCGGGGTTGGGGATGCCAACCATGTCGAGCAGCTCGACCGCGCGCTCCAAGGCCTGCTTCTTGGAATAGCCGCGGTGGATGCGCAGGCTCTCACCGAGCTGCCGGCCAATCTTGTACACCGGGTTGAGCGAGCTCATGGGGTCCTGAAAGACCATGGCGATGTCGTTGCCGCGGATGCTCTGCATCTCCTTGGGCGTCATCTTGAGGAGCGAGTAGCCGCGGTAGCGCACGTCGCCGCCCTCGATCTTGCCCGGGGGCATGGAGATGAGGCCCATGATGGTCATCGCGGTGACGGACTTGCCCGAGCCAGACTCGCCAACCACGCCGAGCGTCTCGCCCGGGTCGAGCGTGTAGCTCACGCCGTCGACCGCGCGGACGACGCCGTCGCGCGTGTGGAAGTACATCTTGAGGTCGTCGACCTCGAGGAGATGCGAGCCCTCGGGAATCGGGCGGTTCTTAAAGTCCTCGAAGGCGCCGCCCTTGCGGTTCGTCTTCACGTTCTCTTCTGAAGTCATCGGTTACACATCCTTCGTCTTAACGTCGAGCGCGTCGCGCAGCCCGTCGCCAAGCATGGTGAACGCGAGCACCGTGCTCAGAATCGCGAAGCCGGGGCAGATCATGAGCCAGGAGGCGTTGTTCATATAGGTCTTGCCGTCCGAGATCATGTAACCCCACGAGGGCGTGGGCGGCTGCACGCCCATGCCGAGGAACGAGAGCGCGCTCTCCGTGAGGATGGCGCCGCCGATCGACATGGTCGCGTACACGATGATGGTGGCGACGGAGTTCGGGAAGATGTGGCGGACGATGATGCGCACGTCGCTCGCGCCCATGGCGCGCGCCGCGTCGATGTAGTCGTTCTCCTTCACCGAGAGGATGGCGCTGCGGAACACGCGGGCGATCTGCGGCCACCCGAGGACGCCGATGGCGATGAACACGTTCTGGAACCCGGCGCCGAACACCGCGAGGATCGCGATGACGAACAGGATGTACGGGAACGCGAGGAAGATGTCCGCGAGGCGCATGATGACGATGTCCCACACGCCGCCGTAGTACGCGGCGATGGCGCCCATGATGAGGCCGATCGTCGTCGAGATGCACGTCGCGAGCAGACCGACGGCGAGCGAGACGCGGGCGCCGTAGATGACGCGCGACAGGACGTCGCGGCCGAGCAGGTCGGTGCCGAACGGATGCGTGAACGAGGGCGCCGCGAGGGAGTCGCTCGACGGGATCGTGGGGTCGCCGAGGACGTTCGGGACCCAGAGGTCCGCCGAGACCGCGAGGACGACCACGAAGAGGATCCAGATGAGCGAGACGATCGCGATCTTGTTGCGGCGGAGGCGTCGGAACGCGTCGCCCCACAGGGTGCGCTGCTTTTTGCCGGAGGCGGCGTCGTCGACAGCCTCGACGACCGAGGCGGCGTAGCTGCCCTCGGCAGCGGCGGTGGCAAGTGAGTACTTCACCCTACTTCCCTCCCTTCGGTGCGCCGAACCTGATGCGCGGATCGAGGAAGGCGTAGCTGACGTCGACGATGAGGCTGATGATCATGACCACGACGACGATGATCGAGACGCCGCCGAGGACGATGGGCCAGTCGCGCTGGCCGATGGCGCGGTACACCTCGTACCCGATGCCCGGCCAGTTGAAGACCGTCTCGGTGAGGATGGCGCCGGAGAGCATGCTCCCGAGGTCGATGCCGATGTAGGTCACGACGGGGATGAGCGCGTTCTTGAGCGCGTGGTGCATGATGACCTGGCGGGGCGCCAGACCCTTGGCGTACGCCGTGCGGATATAGTCGGAGTTCATGACGTCGAGCAGCTGGGAGCGCATGATGCGCGCCGTGTAGGCCGTCGACACCGAGGCGAGCGTGATCGCCGGGAGCACGTAGTGCATCCACGTGGGGAAGGACGACGTGGGACCGCCCGCGCCCGAGATCGGGAAGCAGAAGGCGCCGCCGGTGAGGTGCTTGAGGTCGATGCCGAGCAGCAGCTGCAGCAGCATGCCGAGCCAGAACGCGGGCATGGCGACCAGAATCGACGTCGTGAGCGTGACGAGCACGTCCCAGAACGAGTACCGTTTGATGGCCGAAATCATGCCGGCGCCGATGCCCACGACTATCTCGATGAGGATGCCGCAGAGAGCGAGCTTGATCGTGTAGGGGTACTTCATCGCGAAGATGTCGTTCACCGACATGTTGCGGGAGTAGGAGTTGCCCAGGTCGCCCTGGAGCAGACCGCCGATGTAGTAGAAGTACCGCGTCCACATGGACTCGGGCACGGCTTCCTCGAGGTCGTTCGTCACCTCCCCGTCGGCATTGATCGGCCGGCCTTCCTCGTTCACCTTAACCAGGTGGTTCGCGGCCCTGATCTGCAGCTCGATAGCGGGCGTCAGGGACTTCTCGCCGGCGATGAGCTTAATCGGGTCGCCAGGGACGACGTTCTGCAGCACGAACAGAATCAGCGTCACGCCGATAAAGACGGGGATGAACTGCAGGATGCGTTTCCCGATGTACTTAAGCATGTTTCTCCTCTCCTTCTCCATCGAGCCGAGGGGTTCTGGTCTCGGGACAAACCCAGTTCGCTCCTCGGGGGTGGATAACCGTCGAAGAGAACTGTCAGAAACAAAAGGGGCCTCAGACCTCGAGGCCCCCGTAAACCCCGTTACTGCGCGGAGGCGCCCCCGCTAGGCGCGGGGACGCCAGACGAATGCATGCTTACGCGGACAGCCAGCAGGTGGAGAGGTCGGAGAGCTTCATCGGGCTGAGGTACATGTCGTGGACCCTGTCGGAGCAGACCGCGGTGTGGCGGTAGAACATGATCGGGATGACCGGGAAGTCCTCGGCGATCGTGCGGTTGACCTCCTGGAGCGCGGCGATGCGCTCGGCGCTGTCGACGGTCGAGCGGGCCGCGGTGAGGGCCTCGTCGACCTCGGCGCTGCTGTACTTGGAGCGGTTGTCGCCGTTGCCGGTGTAGAACATCGGGAACAGGAAGTTGTCCATGATCGGGTAGTCGGCGACCCAGCCGAGACGGCCGATCTGGTAGTCGCCGTCGGCGAGGGAGGTGAGGTAGGTGGCCCACTCCTGCGTCTGGATCTCGGCCGTGATGCCGATGGTCTTGAGGTTGGCCTGGACGAGCTCCATGACGTGCTGGTGGTCGCCGTCGGAGTTGCAGGACAGGGTGATCGAAATCTCGTCCTTGCCGAGGGCCTTCTTGGCGATCTCGAGCTGCTCCTTCGCCTTCTCCACGTCATAGACGGAGTACTGCCAGGCGCCTTCCTCGTAGCCGTCGATGCCCGGGGTGATGAAGTTGTCGGCGGGGACGCGGGTGCCCTCGAAGACGGTGTCGCAGATGGCCTGGCGGTCGATCGCGTAGGAGATCGCGATGCGCAGGTCCTTGTTGCCCATCAGCTCGTCCTCGTTGTTGCAGGTGAGGTAGTAGATCGAGACCTCGCTGCCGAGGAGCGCCTGCTCGCCGGGGTTGGCGGTGTAGCCGTCGGGGGACTCGCCGTACTGCTCGGAGACCGTGGTGATCTGGCCCGAGGGGATCTGAGCGTAGTCGAGGTTGCCGGCGGTGAACTCGGTGAACGCGGTGTCGACGTCCTTGAAGATCATGAAGTCGATGGCGTCCACGTAGGCCTTGTCGCCCCAGTAGCCGTCATAGCGCTCGAGCTGGATGTACTGGCCGTCGACCCACTCGCCCTTCATCTGGAAGGGGCCGTTGCCCACGGGGGCGAGCTTGAAGGTATCGATGTCGGCAGCGGCCTTCTCGGGCACCGGGGCGGTGGCGAGGTGCGACACGACGTAGGGGAAGTCGGCGTAGCTCATGTTGAGGTTCACGACGAAGGTGTACTCGTCGGGGCACTCAAGGTTGAGCTTGGCGTCCTTCTCGCCGGCGACGAGCGCGTCGTAGCCGTCGACCATGCTGATGTGGTAGGAGACCTCGGAGGGGTTGGCCGAGTCGGTGTTCGGGTCGACGAGGCGGTTCCAGGCGTACTCGAAGTCGGCGGAAGTCACCGGGTCGCCGTTGTGGAACGTGGCCCCCTCGCGCAGGTGGAACGTGAACTGGGTGGCGTCATCGTTGGCCTCCCAGCTGGTCGCGGCGCAGCCCACGAGCTGGTTGGTGTCGTAGTCGTACACGGTGAGCGCGTCGAACAGGCAGTTGCAGACCTGCATGCCCTGGTCTTCCTGCACGTTGTAGGGCTCGATGTACTTGGGGCTGTTGACGTACCACTTGAGGGTGCCGCCGGAGACGGGCTCGTCGGCTGCAGCCTCGGTCTGGGCCTCCTCGACGGGCTCCTCGGCGGTCTCCTCGGTGGAGGCCTCCTCGGTGGCGGTCGTCTCCTCCTTCTCGCCGCAGCCGGTCAGGGCGAGGGCGGCGCCGGTCGCGAGGGCGCCGGCGAGGAACGCGCGGCGGCTCAGGCCGGAGTTGGAACGGACAGTTTTCATGGACATACTGGCTCCTTCCGAACGGCTGGGGCGGATGCGGGCGGCACCCGTCCAACGTCTTTATGCGGCGGCGGCATCCCCGCGCCGCGACGACAACCAAGGCTGAAACGGGGCGAACTCCCGTTCGGGCTATGGTAACGCATTCATCTAGTCTAATAGAGTTGAAGTCGGTTGTTGCCGCGAACGGCGCATTTTGATACAGCTTTTGCCCGTTTTTACACGTTACGACAAGAAAAGAGGCGCCCCGAAGGACGCCTCCAACATACAACTATAGATGAACCGGGGCAGTGCGCGGCCTGTTAGCCGATCGTGCCCTGCGGGAAGATCAGCATGAAGACGAGCAGGCACAGGACGAACACCACGGCGCAGATGATGGTGAGCCTGTCGAGGTTCTTCTCCACCATGCCAGAGCCGCCCATGTTCGAGTACATGCTGCCGGCGATCATCTCGGACACGCCGGTGCCCTTGCCGGAGTGCATGAGGATGAAGACCACGAGACCGGCGCCGGAGATGAACCAGATGATGGTGAGGATAACAACCAGAGGCGACAACGTAAGCTCCTTGTGACATCGCGATTGAACGCGGCGGCGCGTGCCGCCGGAAAACTCGAAAGGCGAGTGTATCACATCTCGTCGAAGACGATGAGGCTCTCGCCCGTCCAACATGCAGGTTTCGCGATTCCGACAAGATCGAGCAGGGTCGGCGCGATGTCGCAGAGGCGCCCGCGGACGTCCTCGCGAACCGACACGCCGTCGGCGACCACGACGAGGGGCACGCGCGCGAGGGTGTGGGCCGTCATGGGGTGACGCTCGCCGTCCTCCCCCACCGTGAACATGCAGTCGGCGTTGCCGTGGTCGGCGGTCACGAGCGCGACGCCGCCCTTCGCGACGACGGCGTCGACCACATCGCCCATCGCGGCGTCGGTCGCCTCGACGGCCTTGACGGCGGCCTCGAGGACGCCGGTGTGGCCCACCATGTCGGGGTTCGCGAAGTTCACGATGTAGACGTCGGCGCGGTCCTCGGCGATCGCCGCGACGAGGCGGTCGGCGACCTCGGGGGCGCTCATCTCGGGCTGCAGGTCATAGGTCGCGACCTTGGGAGAGGGGACCAGGACGCGCTCCTCGCCGCGCTTGGGCTCCTCCACGCCGCCGTTGATGAAGAACGTGACGTGGGCGTACTTCTCGGTCTCGGCCGTGTGGAGCTGGCGCAGACCGAGGTCGGCGACGACGTCGGCGAGCACGTTCTCGGGGTTCGTCTTGGGGAAGGCGACGCGCACATTGAGCGTGGGGTCGTACTCGGTCATCGTGACGAACGAGACGCGCGGGGTGCGCGAGCGCTCGAAACCGGTGAAGTCGGGGTCGGTGAACGCGCGGGTGAGCTCGCGGGCGCGGTCGGGGCGGAAGTTGAAGAACACGACCGCGTCCCCGTCGACCACGCCGGTCTCGTCGCACACGAACGGCACGACGAACTCGTCGGACGCGCCGGAGGCGTAGCTCGCCTCGACACCCTGGACCGGGGGCAGGACCGCGGTGCCGCGGCCGAGGACGATGGCGTCCCATGCGCGGTGCACGCGCTCCCAGCGGTTGTCGCGGTCCATCGCGAAGTAGCGCCCGCAGACGCTCCCCACACGCGCGTCGCAGGCGCCGTTGCGCTCGGAGACGTTGGCGCAGGCGGCGGAGAGGTCGCGCACGAAGCCGGCGCCCGTCCCCGGCGCCACGTCGCGCCCGTCAAGGAAGGCATGAACGCGGACGCGCTTCACGCCGCGGGCCGCCGCCATGCCCAGAAGGGCGAGGCAGTGGTCGAGCGAGGAGTGGACGCCGCCGTTGGAGACGAGGCCCATGAGGTGCAGGGTCGAGCCCGCGCGGGCGACCTCGTCCATCGTCTCGCAGAGTACCTCGTTCTCGAGGATCTCGCCGGTCTCGACGGCGTGGTTGATGCGCATGAGCTCCTGCATGACGACGCGGCCGGCGCCGATGTTGAGGTGGCCCACCTCGGAGTTCCCCATCTGGCCCTCGGGGAGCCCCACGTCGGGGCCGGACGCGCCGAGCGTGGTGTGCGGGTAGCGGTCCATGAGGGCGTCGAGCCGGGGGGTCGAGGCGAGGGAGACCGCGTTGGCCTCCCCCGGCTCGGCCCACCCGAGGCCGTCCATGATGACGAGCAGGACGGGCAGGTTACGCATTGAGGACCCTTTCGACGATGGTGACGAACGAGTCGGCGTCGAGCGCGTCCCCGCCCACGAGGACGCCGTCGACGTCGGCGCACGCGGCGAACGCGGCGGCGTTGCCGGGCTTGACCGAGCCGCCGTAGAGCACCCTCGTGCGGGCGGCGCGGTCCCCGCCGAGGAGCTCGGCGAGCTTTCGACGGATGGCGGAGGCGACCTCCTGGACAACCTCGGGCGTGGGCACACTCCCCGTCCCGATGGCCCAGACGGGCTCATAGGCGACCGCGAGGTCCACGCCGCCCAGCTCGACGCCCTCGAGCGACGCCGCGAGCTGGGCCGTGATGTAGTCGATAGCGCCGCCCGCCTCGCGCACCTCGGCGGACTCGCCCACGCAGACGATGGGCGCGATGCCGCTGCGCACGAGCGCGCGGCACTTGGCCGCCACGTCGGCCCCCGTCTCGCCGAAGAGCTGACGGCGCTCGGAGTGGCCCACGATGCACCAGGTGCAGTCGAGGTCGGCGAGCATGGGGGCCGAGACCTCGCCGGTGAAGGCGCCCGCGTCGCGGTCGGAGCAGTTCTGCCCGCCCACGAGTGCGTACGAGTGGTCGAACGCGATGACGTTGCTCACGCCGCGCAGGGCGGTGAACGGCGGGCACATGAGGACGTCGACCTCGTCCTTCCAGAAGCGCTTGAGGCGGTCGACGACCTGCTGCGAGAGCTGGACGGCCTCCGCGTAGGTCTTGTTCATCTTCCAGTTGCCCGCGACGAGGGGCTTGCGCGCGCGGCTACTCGGCATCGGGGATCGCCTCCACGCCGGGCAGGTCGACGCCCTCGACGAGCTTCATGGAGGCGCCGCCACCCGTCGAGACGAACGTCACGCCCTCCGCGAAGCCGAACTTCTTCACCGCCGCCGCGGAGTCACCGCCGCCGACGATGCTCGTGCAGGCCTCGTTGCCCGCGATGGCCGCGGCGACAGCCTTGGTGCCCTCCGCGAACGCGTCCATCTCGAACACGCCCATGGGGCCGTTCCAGAAGACGGTCTTCGCCTCGGAGAGGATCTTCGCGTACTCGGCGACGGTGGCGGGGCCGATGTCGAGGCCCATCCAGCCCTCGGGAATCGCGTCGGCCGCGACAACCTGCGTCTGCGCGTCGGCCGCGAACCGGTCGGCCACGACGTAGTCGCTCGGCAGGACGATGCGGTGCCCCAGGCTCTCGGCCTTGGCGAGCATCTCGCCGGCGCGCCCGACCCACTCCTCCTCGACGATCGAGGAGCCGGTCGCGAGGCCCTGGGCGCGCATGAACGTAAAGCACATGCCGCCGCCCACGAGCAGCGTGTCGACGAGGCCGCAGAGGCGGTCGATGACGCCGATCTTGTCGGAGACCTTCGAGCCGCCGAGGACCGCGACGAACGGGCGCTCGGGCTCCTCGACCATGCCGGTGATGGTCTCGACCTCCTTGGCGAGCAGCAGGCCCGCGTAGGCGGGGAGGTGCTCCGGGACGCCGGTGACGGAGGCGTGCGCGCGGTGCGCGGTCCCGAAGGCGTCGTTCACGTAGAGGTCGCCGAGACGCGCGAGGGCGGCGGCGAACTCGGGGTCGTTCTTCTTCTCGCGCTTGTCGAAACGCAGGTTCTCCACGACGAGAACCTGCCCGTCCTCGAGCGCGTCGACGGCCGCGAGCGCCTCGTCGCCGCAGATGTCGGCCACGTAGGCGACCGGGGAGCCGAGCAGCTCGCCCAGGCGGGCGGCGACGGGCCTCATGGAGAGGGCCTCCTCGAAGCCGGTCCCGGCGGGGCGGCCGAGGTGGCTCATCGCGACGACGCGGGCGCCGCGGGAGACGAGCAGCTCGATCGTGGGCAGGGCGGCGAGGATGCGGGTGTCGTCGGCCACCTGCCCCTCGGCGATCGGCACGTTGAAATCGACGCGGACCAGGACGCGCTTGCCCTTGACGTCGGCGTCGACGACGCTCCTTTTGCGAGTCATTGCACTCCTTAATCGCAAGGCGTCCGCCCCATGGGACGGACGCCGTTCCTACCACGGGTTCGAGTGGGCGCCCGGGGACCGTTCCCCGGCGCGGGGGACTATACCCCTGGGCGGGGCGCTAGCGCGCGACCACCTTGGCGAGGTCGAGCAGGCGGCACGAATAACCCATCTCGTTGTCGTACCACGACATGACCTTCACGAGGGTGCCCTGGCCGCCGAGCACCATGGTGCAGCCCGCGTCGAAGACGCTCGAGGCCTTGTCGCCAATGATGTCGGACGAGACGAGCGGCTCCTCGGAGTACTCGAGGATGCCCTTGAGGGGGCCTTCTGCCGCGGCCTTCATCGCGGCGTTGACCTCCTCGACGGTCACCGGGCGGGAGAGCTCGGCGACGAGGTCGACCATGGAGCCGTCGGGAGTGGGGACGCGGGCGGACGTGCCGTCGAGCTTGCCCTTGAGCGAGGGGATGACGAGGCCCACGCAGCGCGCGGCGCCCGTGGTCGTGGGGACGATCGAGAGCGCGCCGGCACGGGCGCGGCGCAGGTCCTTGTGCGAGTTGTCGAGCAGGCGCTGGTCGGACGTGTAGGCGTGCACGGTGGTCATGAAGCCGCGCTCGACGCCGAACGAGTCGACGAGGACCTTCGCCACGGGGGCGAGGCAGTTGGTGGTGCAGGACGCGTTGCTCACGATGTCCATGGTCGCGGGGTCGTACTCGCCCTCGTTCACGCCCATGACGAACGTGCCGTCGATCTCGCCCTTCGCCGGGGCCGAGAGGACGACCTTCTTCGCGCCGCACTCGATGTGCTTGCGCAGCTCGGGGCTCGAACGGAACTTGCCCGTGCACTCGATCACGACCTCGACGCCGAGCTCGCCCCAGGGAAGGTCGGGCACGGCCTTGGGGTCGCGCGCGGAGAGACCCTTGATGCGCCTCTCGCCGTCGATGATGAGGTCCATGCCGTCGACCGCCACGTCGTGGGCGATTTTGCCGTGCACGGAGTCGCGCTTGAGAAGCTGCGCCATGCACTCGGTCTTGCCGAGGTCGTTGACCGCCACGACCTCGATCTCGGGGTCGTCGAGGGCCTCGCGCAGGACGAGACGACCGATGCGACCGAACCCGTTGATGCCGATTTTGACCGCCATTGCGTTCCTCCTAACAGAAGTGCTGACTGGAAGTGCCAACTGGTTGCAGTGCCAACGTGCCGTACTAAAAGGACACCGTACTTGAGAGAGCCGTCCCGCGGGACCTCGCCCGGCGGGAGGGACTCAGGGCCGCCTCGATTCTACCCCTCGGCGCCCATCTTTTTCGCGGGCCTCGGCGAGCAGCCCCTCCAGACGGCGCACGCGGTGGGCGACGGCCGATTTGGAGAGGGGCGGGTCGGCCTCCTCCCCCAGCTCGCGCAGGGAGAGCTCGGGGTGCTCGCGGCGCAGCTCGCAGAAGTCCCTGAGCGCGGGGGGCAGCCTGCCGATGCCGATCTCGGCGTCGACGGCGTCGACGAGCTCCGTCTGGCCCGCCGCGGCCACGGTCACCTTGCGCTGGTTCGCGAGCTCGGCGTTCACGATGCGGTTGGTGACGTTGCGCACCGACTTGACCGCGCGCGCCTGCTCGACGGCGCGCACCGACGCGGGCGCCCCGACAAGCGTGAGGAACGCCACGACCTCGTCGGCGTTCTTGAGATAGATGACGAACGACCCGCGGCGGCGGTTCACGCGCGCGTTGACCCCGAACCGCGCGAGCAGCGCGCAGAGGCCCTCGGCGAACGGCGCCGTCTGCGCCACGAGCTCGAAGTGGCACTCGGTGTGGGGCTCGGCCACGAAGCCTCCGCCCATGAACGCGCCGCGCAGGTACGCCGCGGCCTCCTCGTCGGTGCGCACGAGCGAGGGCACGATCTCGCGCTCGAGGCTCCCCAGCCGCGAGAGGATGCCCATGTCGACGAGGGCGTCGCCGAGCGCGGGCTGGTCTGCCGTGGAGAGCGAGATGAGGTAGTTGCGCGTCTTGTGGAGCACGCTCTTGCGCACCGTGAGCGAGCACGCGAGACCGTACACGCCGCGGAACTGCCTGATGATCGAGCGCGCGACCGCGCCGGTCTCGGTCGAGAGCGACAGCGCGAACTGGCGCTGGCCCGAGAGCGAGAGGGTCCCGCACACGCGCGAGAGGGCCGCGAGCTGCGACTTCTCGCACGGGCGGCTCCCCTCGATGCGGGAGAGCTCGTCCTTTATCTCCGCAGTGAACGACATGTGTCAATCACCCCTCGCAGGACGGAGGCGAGCTTGGGGACGTCGTGGCGCGTCTGGTCGCCCGGCGAGGAGAAGTCGCGGACGATGACGCGGCCCACGCGGGACTCGATGCGCCTGATCATGGGCTCGGTGAGCTGGACCGGCTTGAGGTACCAGTCGGGGTCGGGGTCGTTCTCGACGTTGGGCGCGAGCGAGAACGCGCGCCGGGCGGCGTCGCGGGCGACCTGCTCCTGGGTGAGCGCCTGGAAGCTCTTGGTCGCGAGGCTCTGGTCGGGCAGGGCCGGCCGGTGGAGCAGGACCGCGTCGAGGCAGCCCTCGAGCCCGTGGGCGAGGACCGCGTCGACGTGCTCCTCGGCCGAGAGGCCCCACGACTCGCCCTGCATGTCGGCCATCGAGCACACGTAGACCCTGACAGCCGACGTCTCGCGGATCGCCTCGAGGACGCCGGGCACGAGCAGGTTGGGGATGACGGACGTGAAGATCGACCCGGGGCCGATCACCACGACGTCGGCCGCGAGGATCGCGTCGACCGCGGGAGCGTACGCCTCGGGATCGCGCGGGGAGAGCCACACGCGGGACAGGGCGCACGGTCCGGTGCCGAGCGAGGCCTGGCCGCGGAACTCGAGACCGTCGCGCGTGGTGCCGCAGAGCACGACGTCGTCGAGGGTCGAGGGATACACGCGGCCGCGGCAGCCGAGCGCCCGCGCGCACATCTCGACCGCCTCGGGGAACGAGCCCGTCTCGGCGGTGAGCGCGGCGATGAGCAGGTTGCCGAGGGCGTGGTCGTCGGCGAACTCGAAGCGGTGCTCGAACGCGCGGGCGAGCGGACCCTCGGGCTCGGCCGCCATCGCGACAAGGCACTTGCGGATGTCGCCCGGCGGGTTGAGGCCCATCTCGCGGCGCAGGACGCCCGTGGAGCCGCCGTCGTCGACCATGCCCACGACGGCCGTCACGTCGCAGCCGATGGAGAGGAGCGCCTTGATGGCGCGCGGCTGGCCGGTGCCCCCGCCGATGGACACCGCCCTGACGAGCGGGGACTCTTCCCCGGGCGCGGCGACGGTGCCCGCAGTGGCGGGAACGTTCCCGGCGGCGGGGGTGCACTCGAATGTCGTCTCGGTCCCCATGCGCTACACCGCGCTCTCTGAGGAGGAGTGGCGGCTCAGGTCGCGGTGCGTCACCGTGACGCGGTAGCCGGCGGAGAGCAGGCGCTCCCCCGTCGCCTCGGCGAGCGCGACGCTGCGGTGCTGGCCGCCCGTGCAGCCCACGGCGATCGAGAGATGGCGCTTGCCCTCGGCCACGTACCCGGGCATGACGACGTCGAGGAGGTTGTACCACGCGTCGAGGAACGCCTTGGTCTCCTGCCTCCCCAGCACGAAGTCGCGCACCGGGGCGTCGTGCCCGTTCAGGTCGCGCAGGGCGGGGTCGTAGTAGGGGTTGGGGAGGAAGCGCACGTCGATGACCACGTCGGCGTCGAGCGGCAGGCCGTACTTGAAGCCGAACGAGAACACCGACACGCTCATCCCCTGCAGGGCCGTGGTGGTGGCGTACTCGCGGTCGATCATGGAGCGCAGGTCGCGCGGGCGCAGGCTCGTGGTGTCGACGTCGACGTCGGCTATCTCGCGGATGCTGCGGAGCTGGCGGCGCTCGAGGGCGATGGCGTCGGAGACGGTCATGCCGTCCTTGGCGAGCGGGTGGCGGCGGCGCAGCGAGCTGTAGCGCTTCCTGAGCACGCCGTCGTCGGCGTCGAGGAAGAGCACCTGGTAGGACACGTTGCACTCCGCGAGGCGCCGGAGCTGGTCGCGCATCTGGTCGAAGAAGTCGAGCGAGCGCGCGTCGCACACCACGGCGAGGCGCCTGCCCGAGGGGCCGGAGAGGCCCGCGAGCTCGGCGAGCGAGACGAGCATGGTGGGCGGCAGGTTGTCGATGCAGTAGTAGCCGAGGTCCTCGAGCGCGTGGAGCGCCTCGGTCCTGCCCGCGCCCGACATGCCGGTGATGATGACGATCTGGGGGACCGCCGTCTGGGTCTGGGGCGCGGCGGGCTGGGAGGCTGCGGGCTGAGGCTGCGAGGCCGTCGCGGATTCGGAATCGGGCCGCTCCGCAGGCTGCGAGGGCGTCCGCTCCTCTTTGGGTTTGTGTTCCTGGGGTTGTTCCACGTTGCCTCCAGCTGGTCGGACATGTAGAGTTAGCAGATGCCGCGTTTTTGGGGCGGCACGAGTATAACCGAAAGGAGGCACGCCGATGGTGCGATGCCCGTCATGCGGGACAAAGTGCAGACGCGCCGCCACGCGCTGCCCGCGCTGCGGGTCCCCCCTCGACCCCCGCGTGGCGGCGTTCGGAGGCGCCGCGCGGTCAGTGCGCGAGGCGTGGGGGCTCGCCCCTCAGGTCGAGACGGCGCCCGTCCCCGGGCGTCGGCGCGTGTGGCGCTGGATAGCCGTCGCCGGGTGCGGGTGCGCGGCCGCCGCGGTCGCGGCGGCGCTCCTCGTCTTCGGCGGGGCCCCCTCCGGGCAGGAGGGCTACAGCCTCACCGACGGCCCCTTCGCCGACTCCGCGTTCGCCGCGGCCCTGACCGGCTACGACCGCGACGGGGACGGGGCGCTCTCGCAGGATGAGGCCGACGCCGTCCTCATCCTCGACTGCTCGGACAGCAGGGTCGAGAGCCTCGCCGGCATCGAGGTGCTCAGGAACCTCGTCACCCTCGACGCCTCGGGGAACAGCCTCGACGTGGTCGACCTGACGGGCCTGGGCTCGCTCGAGTCGCTCGACCTCTCGGGCAACCGGATCGCGACGCTCGACGCCTCCCCCTGCGCGAAGCTCGTCATCCTCGACGTCAGCGGCAACTCGATGACCTCGCTCGACGTCTCGACGTGCTCGGACCTCTTCAGCCTCTCGTGCGCGGGGAACGAGATCGCGCGGCTCGACCTCTCGGGCTGCACGTCGCTCGTGAACCTGGACTGCGACGACGGCCAGAACGCCACCGTGCCCGTAACTGCGGGCTTCTTCGCCGACCAGCATCTGAGGACGGCGCTGCTCGCGTACGACGCCGACGGGGACGGCGCGCTCTCGCTGCACGAGCGCGAGCGGGTGACCTCACTCACCCTCGACGACCCCGAGACGGCGAGCCTCTCCGGCCTCGCGTGGTTCACGAGCCTCACCGAGCTCGACGCGAGCGGAACCGCCGTAACCGAGATCTCGAAGGGTGACCTGCCCTCGTCGCTCAAGACGCTGAGCGCGAGCGGGTGCCGCATCTCCTCGGTCGACCTCACGGGGCTCGACCACCTCGTGAACCTCGATCTCTCGGGCAACCCGATCTCCGAGATATCGCTCGCAGGGCTCGCGCGGCTCACGAGCGTCGACCTCTCGGACTGCGCGCTCGAGGGAACCCTCGACGTGACCGAGAACACGCGTCTCACCCGCCTCGACGTGACGGGGAACGCCTCGCTCGAGCTTGTGGACGCGCGCGGCATCGCGAGCCTGCAGACGCAGGACGCGACCCTGCACGACGACACCTGCGACGTGCGCTACTCTGACGTCGAGGAGATCGCGGCCGAGGGGGACAGGACCGCCGGGAACGAGAGCACCGCGGAAGGTGCGGTCGCCGCGAGCGAGGGAGTCCCCGCCGCGGAGGGCGGGACGGCGGCCGAGCCCGTGTCTCCCGCCGGCGCGCCGGTCGCCTAAAGGGCCAGCCTACCTAGCACCCTCGAGGTCCTCGACGCCCGCGTCGGCGTCCTCGGGGACGTCCTCGCCAGCAGGCCCGTCGAACGCAGGCTCGTCGGCGACCGGCTCCTCCCCCGCAAGCTCGACGCCCTCTGCCTCGAACGCCTCCTCGGCGCGCTTGCGCTCGGCCTCCCACGCCCGCAGCGTGTCGTACACCCGTTGCGCGACGTCCTCGGGGATGCCGTCGACGGCGGCGATGTCCTCGACCGAGGCAGCGCGAAGTCTCTTCATCGACCCGAACGCCTTGGTGAGCGCCTTCTTGCGCTTGGCGCCCACGCCGGGCACCTCGTCGAGCACGCTCACCGTCATCGCCTTGTCGCGCAGCTCGCGGTGGAACGTGATGGCGAAGCGGTGCGACTCGTCGCGGACCTGTTTGACCAGGTAGAGCGAGGGGGAGCCGCTCGGCAGGACCACGGGGCCGTCGTCGGACCACGGGACGAACAGCTCCTCGTCGCTCTTGGCGAGGCCGGCGACCGGGATGTCGAGCCCCAGCTCCTCGAGCTGCGATATCGCGGCCGTGAGCTGCGGCTTGCCGCCGTCGACGATGAGCAGGTCGGGGCGCGAGCCAAAGCGCTCGTCTGCCATGCGCTCGGGCGCGTAGCGGCGGCCGAGGACCTCCTGCATGCTGAGGAAGTCGTTCGCCTCGCCGGTCACCGAGCGCACTTTGAACCGCCGGTACTGCGACTTGTCGGGCTTGCCGTTCGTGAACACCACCATGGAGGCCACCGTGAACCTGCCGTGGAGGGTCGAGATGTCGAAGCACTCGATGCGCAGCGGCGGGCCGGGCAGCGCGAGGGCGCTCTCGAGCTGCAGGAGGGCGTCGTTCGTGCGCTGGTCGTCGTAGCTCGTGCGCACCATGAAGCGCATGAGGGTGTGGCGCGCGTTCTGCTCGGCGAGGCCGAGGAGCTTCTTCTTCTCGCCGCGCTTGGGGACGTGGAGCGCGACCTTGCGCCCGCGCAGGCCGGTGAGCCAGCCGGCGATGAGCTCGGAGTCGGGGATGTCGACGCCCAGGACCACCTCGTCGGGGACGTCGGCGCCGTCGGAGTAGTAGCGCTTGAGGAACCCCTCGGCAAGCTCCTCGGCGGGCACGTCGCACCCCTTGTCGAGCACGAACTCGCAGCTGCGCTGCACGCGCCCCTCGCGGACGGCGAACAGGTGCACGCCCGCCACCGTCTCCTCGCGGAAGAACCCCACGACGTCGATGTCGATGGGCGTGCCGAAGACGACCTGCTGGCGCTCCCCCACCCGGCGCAGCGTCTTGAGGCGGTCGCGGCAGCGGGCGGCGCGCTCGAAGTCGAGGTCGTCGGCCGCCTCGCGCATCTCCTCCTCGATCGCCGTCTCGAACGCCCGGCGGTGGCCCGAGAGGAACTGCTCCACGGCGCGCACGTTCTCCCGGTAGCTCTCGGGCGAGACGCCGCCCGCGCAGACGCCCGGCCCCAGTCCCACGCTCGCGTCGAAGCAGGGCCTCCCCTTCTCGGCGAGCATGATGGGGGCCATGGCGGCGTCGTCGGGGTGGGCGGCGAGCGTGCGCTGGACCTTGCGCCACTCGGGGCACGTCGCGACGCAGAACGGCACGACCTTGCGGGCGAGCTCGATGGTCTCGCGCGCGGCCCGGGCGTTGGTGTACGGGCCAAAGTAGCGCGTCTTGGGCTTGTGCTTCTCGCGGGTGAACTTGACTGCCGGGTAGAGGTCGCCCTCGGTCACCGCGATGAACGGGTAGCTCTTGTCGTCGCGGAAGTCGACGTTGAACGGCGGGTCGTACTGGCGGATGAGGTTCATCTCGAGGACGAGGGCCTCGTGCTCGCTCGAGACGACGATGTACTCGAACGAGCGGACACGCGACATGAGGAGCGGGATCTTCACGCGCTCGTCCTGGCCGAGGACGTACTGCTTCATGCGCGCGCGGAGGCTCTTGGCCTTGCCCACGTAGAGGACCTCGCCCTTCTCGCCCTTCCACAGGTAGCAGCCCGGCTCGGTGGGGACGAGCGCGACCTGCTCGGCGATCGAGAGCCCCGAGGCGCCCGCGGCGGCCTCGCCCGTGAGGGCGCCCTCGGATGAGACGATCACCGCGTCGTCGAGGGGCTCCCCACCGGGAACCGCGCCGCCGCCGGAGGGCGCTACCGCGGGGCTCGCGCCGTCCGGGTTCGCGCCGCCGTCCGGGTCCGCGCCGCCGGGGCGCTCGTCCTTCGCCATCGTCTAGGCCTCGCTCGCCGGACTCGCCGGGGTCGTCGGGCTCGCCGGGGCGACGTCCCACACGTAGCGCTTGAACTTGCGGATCTGGTTGAGGTACTGCAGGCGCGCCCAGAACTTGTGCGCGAGGGAGTCGGGCCCGTAGAACATGGGGTTCGACGCCTTGCCGCGCCGGTAGAGGTCGAGCGCCTTCTCGCGCAGGGCCGGGTCGGCGACGGTCCGCCTCACCACGTAGCTCGGCACCACGGTGTAGAGCGCCTCGTCGCAGGCGACCTGCTCGGGGATCGGCGCGCCGAGCACGAACTCGAGCACGATGAGGCGCACGATGTCCGCCCCGCCGAGCGTCATGTAGAACGAGTTGCGGCCCGGGCGCGTGTTGACCTCGAAGAACCGGTACGAGCCGTCGCGCGGGTCGTACTTGACGTCGAAGTTGGAGAAGCCCCGGTAGCCCACGTGCTTGAGGAAGCGCGCCGCCTGCTCGGCGATGAGGTCGTTGCGCTCGAGCAGGATGCACACGGGGTTGCCGATGGCGGTGGGCATGTGGTCCTCGAGCAGGACGTGGCCGGTCGACCAGACGCGCACGTCGCCGTTCGCGTCGCTGAAGCAGGTGATCGAACGCAGGCCGTCGTCGGCGCCGGGGACGAGGTCCTGCACGACGAGCTCGCGGTCGTAGCAGCTCTTCTGCAGGTTGGTGAAGAGCTCGGTCAGCTCGGCCGCCGACTCGATCGTGAAGACCTTCTTCTTGTTGGGGATGTCGGCGTAGTGGTAGCGCGCCGAGTTCGAGGGCTTCGCGATGACCGGGTAGGTGAACTCCTCGGCAGGGATGACGACTTTGGGGTCGGAGCAGTCGTACGTCCACGTCTTGGGGTACGGGATGCCCAGCTCCTCACAGATCGCGTAGAAGCGCTCCTTCTGGGTGATCTCGTCGAGCAGGTCGAAGTCGATGTAGGGCACGACGTACCACTCGGAGAGCTCGGGCTTGTGCATGCTGAGCGTGCGCGCGTACCAGTCGCCCGTGCCGAGCACGAGCGGCACCTTGCCCTGCGCGACCAGCTCGGCACCCACGCGGCGCAGCTCGGCGAGGCAGACCTCGTCGCGGTCGATGCCCTCGACCGTGCGGTAGTCGACGAACGAGCTGCGCGAGATGGCCTTTGCGTCGGAGGACGCGAGGACGATGGAGCGCAGACCGTACGTCTGGTGGAAGCAGCGCGCCCAGGTGTAGGTGAGGATGTCGCCGCCGAGAAGGACGGGCTGAAGGCGCGCGGGGACGTCGTCCTCGGACGCGATGAGGCTGGTGGGGTCGAGCATGGGATGCCTTTCGGACGAGGTCGGGCGGACGGCGGCGGGACGGAGGCACCGATGGCGAGGGCGCCGCACCGGAGTCGCGCGTAACGGAAGCGCCCATGATGCCACAGGGCTGTGCGCATTGAGTGTACGAACCGCGGGCGGTCCCGGCTGCACCGGACCTCCGCACGGGTGCCGTATGATGGAGGCGAAGACCGGGCGCGCGACCGGAGCCGACGCCCGGCGGAACACCGAGGAACACCGCGGAACACGGAAGGAGCGTCGCCATGAACGACACGCGTCTCAACCTCAACGAAACCAGCGGAAGCGACCGGAGCCGGAGGCCGGCAAGGGGTCGTCGCCTCGTGACGGCGGCGGGCTGCGCCCTCGTCGCGGCCGCCCTCGCAACGGGCGCGCTCGGCTGCTCGAAGGCGGCGCAGATCACCGTCGCGCCCGACGGGGTGAGCGTCGACGACGGGACGAACGCCATAACCTACGTGCTCCCGGCGACGGCCTCCCAGGCCGAGGCGCAGGACGGCGCCGAGCAGGCTCAGGAGGCCCAGCAGGAGGAGGCCACGCAGGAGGAGGCCACGACGACCGCCGAGACCGGCACGATCACCGTCTCAGGCAGCGACTCCGTCGTCACGACGCCAGACATGGCGGAGCTGTCGCTGGGTGTGCGCATCCAGAGCGAGAAGGCCTCCGACGCCCAGACGGAGGCGGCCGAGACCATCGCTGCCGTCAAGGAGGCCATCGTGGCGCTCGGCGTCTCGGAGGACGACATCTCGACCTCGAGCCTCTACCTCAACCCGCGCTACGACTGGTCGGGGTCGACCGAGACCATCGTGGGCTACGAGATGAACGTGACCCTCTCCATCGAGAATCTCCCGGTCGCCCAGGTGGGCACCGTCATCTCCGCGGCTACCGCAGCCGGCGCGAACTCGGTGGGCAACGCCTCGTACTACTGCAGCGACTACGACGCGCTCTACCAGGAGGCGCTCGCGAGCGCGCTCACGATGGCGCGCGGCAAGGCGCAGGCGATCGCCGAGACCGAGGGCGGCGTGCTCGGCGACGCGGTCTCGGTCACCGAGGGCTACGACAGCCAGCAGTACCGCGCCTCGGCGGCGACGGGCTCGTCCTACGACGCGGTCACCACGGAGGCCGCCGCGAAGGACGAGGAGAGCGCCAGCTTCGACGTGGACCCCGGGACCATCGAGATCGAGGCCGAGGTCACCGTGCAGTACAGCGTGACCTACGCGAACGAGGCGTAGCGCACGGACGCGGTTCGCGACGCGCCGAGGGCACTGACCGCAGCAAGACGCGAGGCGGCCCGTCGGGGATGCTCCCCCGGCGGGCCGCCTCTGTTTTCGGTCGTCTCAGTCGGCATGCCGTCCCTCAGGTTAAGCGACAGACGGCACGAACTCCTCGCTTAGCCGAAGAACGCCTCGTACTCGTCCTGCGGCAGGTCGTACTCGTAGAAGCGCTTGAAGAAGTCGACGGTCTCCTGCTCGAGGTCGATGTCGTCGAAGTACCCGGGGAACACGGTCTGGGCGAGCCAGAGGAACCCGAGCGGCGACTCGGCCGAGGGGCGGTCCCACCAGAAGCCGCCGATGGGGCACGAGTAGACCTCGCCGTTCTGGATTGCCTTCATGTCCTGCACGGAGGGCTCGTCGAGCAGCTCCTGGATGTCGCTGCCGCCCTGGATGACGATGACGTCGGGGTCCCAGAGGAGCGCCTTCTCGGGGGTCACGTCGCCGTTGAGGTCGGCCTCGGGGACGGCGAACGTCGCGCCGATCTTGTCGACCCACACGCGGCCCCATTCGCCCGTGTTCGCCTTGGTGATGTCGGGCTTGCTCAGGTAGTACACCTTGCGCTCGCGCAGGTCGGCGGGGAGCTTCTCGACACGCTCGGCGATCTGGGCCATCTTCTCGTCCCAGTACGCGACGAGCTCCTTGCCGCGCTCCTCGTTGCCGAACAGGCGGCTCACGTTGAGGAACTCCTGCTTGAGCGAGTCGACGGCCGCCCAGCCGATGAGCATGACGTACACGGGGATGCCGATCTCGGCGATCTGGGCGTTGCCCTTCTCGGAGCTCACGCCGCAGAGGGCGAAGTCGGGCGAGGTGGCGGCGAGCGTCTCGATGTTCACGTCGTCGAAGGAGCCGCCGTCGGTCACGTCGTTGAGCTGCGGGTACATCTTGAGGAGCTGGGGGAAGCGCGCCATGGAGGGCTCGCAGACGATCTTGTCGGGGCCGCCGAAGATGAGGGCCTCGTGGGTGGTGCCGCCGTAGCAGGTGATGGCGACGCGCTCGATATTCTCGGGGACGGCGACCTGGTTGCCGAGGGCGTCGATGACGTAGGCGGGGTCATCGGACTCGGCGATGAGGACCTCCTTGCCGGCGGCGACGGCGGTCTCGGGCTCGAGCGAGCCGGAGACGCCGAGGGTGCCGAGGGCTGCGATGCCGGCGGCCGCCGCGGCGGCGGAGACGAACGAGCGCCTGGAAAGGTCAATCTGCTGCATAAAGCTACCTCTTTCCAACTTCTGGGCTTGCGATGCGTGCCAGTGCGATGAAACATGCC
>CAYMHQ010000004.1:0-11152 GCA_964390275.1 uncultured Coriobacteriaceae bacterium | reverse complement strand
CTACCTCTTTCCAACTTCTGGGCTTGCGATGCGTGCCAGTGCGATGAAACATGCCAGCGGCGCGTGACCGTGCCGCAATGCCGCCGGGGACGTGCGCGGGGCCCGGCGAACCCCGTCAGACCCCCGTCCGCGAGGGAGCTACGGACGAGGGGCGATGACCGTGTAGGAATGGGTTATACCCTCAGGGGGACGCCAGCCCTCGAACGTGCAGAGATCGCCCGCGAGGAAGGCGTCGAGCGAGTCGAGCACCGTCGCCGTGACGCAGGTGGCGCCCAGCTCGAAGAGGACCTCGGGGCGCATCGACGCCGAGGGGCCGAACAGCACGACCTCGCGGGCCCGCCGCGGCAGACGCATGAGGTCGAAGAGCGTGCCGTTCACGAGGGTGCTGCCTGTGAGAAGGAGCACGTCGGCCTCGGCAAAGAGCGGGGCGGTGTCCTCGACCGGGCGGAACGAGATGCCCTTGGGGAACGTCTCGACGCCGGCGGCGGAGACGTGGGCGCGCATGAGGTCGCACGCGGGGCGCATCTCGATGATGTCGAGCGACGCGAGGCCGGCCGAGGCGAGCTCGCGCATGAACATACCGGCGCCCACGACGGCGACCCGGTCGCCCGGGCGCACGGTGGCGCCGACGCAGTCCTCGACGACGCGCAGGCCGCGGGCCTCGAAGGCCTCCCGGTTGCAGCCCGGGGCGCACACGGCGTTCATCGCCGCGACGCACACGGCGCCCGCGAGATGGCCTCCGAGGTCGCGCACGCCCTCCGGGGAGAGCGTCCACGCGACGAGCCCCTCGAGGGGCGCGCCGACGAAGCGACGCATGAGGTCGAAGGCGGCGAAGTCGAACGGGCCGTGGACCCCGTGGGCGCCGGCGAACGCGAACGCGCGCCCGCAGCAGCCGTTCGCGAGCCGCACGAACAGCCACTTCCCGTCGAAGGCGACGTCGCGCAGCTCGGTCGCGCACCGGGCTGCCTCGGCCTCGCGGACGCGCTCCCACACGCCGCCCAGGCCGAGCGCGAGGCGGTCGGACACGGGACGACCTGCCGCAGAAGACTCACTCATGGCAGGTCCCCTCCCCCGCACTCTCGCCGGCAGCCGGGGCGGAGGACGAGGCGGTGCCCGGGACGCAGTCGCGCACCTCGAGCACGTCGCGCTGCCTGCGGCGGTCGCGCAGCACCGGCATGCAGGTGGTGAGGGGACCGCCGGGGACGTCGTCGAACTCGAGGCTCGCAATCTTCACCTTGATGCCGTACGCGGCGTTGAGCGCCTCCTCGGTCACGATGTCGCGCACCGGCCCCACGCGGAACGGCTCCGTGCGGGACATGATCGCCGCCTTGTCGCACGAGAGGAACGCGTGGTCGGGGAAGTGCGACGTCATGATGACGCCGACCCCCTCCCCCGAGAGCCTGAGCACCTGGCCGAGCACGCGCATCTGGTTGCCGAAGTCGAGGCTCGACGTGGGCTCGTCCATCATGAGGAACGCGGGCTTCTGCATGAGCGCTCGTGCGATGAGAACCATCTGCCGCTCGCCGCCCGAGACCTCGGTGTAGACCTTCTCGCGCAGGTAGCCCACCTCGAGGCGCTCGAGGATCGCGTCCGCCTCGTCGTAGGCTGACTGCGACGGGCCCGAGAAGAGGCTCGAGCGCGATATGGACCCCATGACCACCACGTCGCGCACCGTGAACGGGAACGGCGGCTCGTGCACCTGGGGGACGTAGCCGATGAGCGACGCGACGCGCTTGCGGTCGGAGTGGTCGAGCCGCTCGCCGTCGATGTAGAGCCCGCCCGACGAGAACGGGATGAAGCCGAGCAGGGACTTGAACAGGGTGGTCTTGCCCACGCCGTTGGGGCCGAGGAGGCAGAGCACCTCGCCGCCGTCGAGGGTGAAGCTGACGTCGCGCACCACGTCGACCCCGCCGTACCCCGCGCAGACCGAACGGGCCTCGAAGATCATGCCGACTCCTTTTTGCGTTTGAACAGCAGGTACACGAAGAACGGGGCACCGATGAGCGAGGTCAGGATGCCGAGCGGGATCTCGACGGTGAACATCATGCGCGCGAGGCAGTCGACGACAAGCAGGAAGATGCCGCCCACGAGAATCGACATGGGGATGAGGTTCTTGTAGTTGGGCCCCACGATGAACCGGCACATGTGCGGGATGACGAGGCCGATCCACCCGATCATGCCGCCCACCGCGACCGAGGCCGCCGTGAGGAGCGTCGCCGCGAGGATGAGCACGCCGCGCAGCCGCCTGACGTTGATGCCGAGCGCGAGCGCCTCTTCGTCGCCGAACGCCATGGCGTTGAGCCGCCAGCGCGTGAGGTAGACGGGCACGAGGCCCACGGCGAGCGGGAGCAGCAGGAACAGGACGTCGCGCTGGTTCGCCGAGGCGAGCGAGCCCATGAGCCAGTAGGTGATCTCGGGCAGCTTGGAGTCGGGGTCGGCGACGAACTTGATGAGCGTGATGAACGAGGAGAAGAGCGTCGACACCACGATGCCCGCGAGGATGAGCATGAGGACGGCGTCCTTGCCGCGGCTCACCTTGGTGCAGATGAGATACGCGAGGCCCACCGCCGCGATGCCGAACACGAAGGCGTTCACCTGCACGAAGAAGTACGGCAGCGAGATGAGGATGGCGAGCGCCGCGCCGAATCCCGCACCCGAGCTGGCGCCGAGGATGTCGGGCGAGACCATCGGGTTCTTGAAGAGTCCCTGGTAGACCGCGCCGGCGACCGAGAGCGCGGCGCCGATGAGCACGGCGGCGCAGATGCGCGGCAGGCGGACCTTCCACACGATGGTCTGGGCCATGGCCGCCTCGCCCGACTCGTACCCGAATATCTTGGACCCGATGATGTCGAGCACGCCCAGGGGCGAGATGGGGTACTGGCCGATGAGGAACGAGGCGAAGAAGAGCGCCACGAGCACCACGGCGGCGACCGGCACGGCGATGTGGAGCTTGACGCGCGCGTCGCGGCCGGGCACGGCCTCGGATGCCGTCCGGTTAGAAGAGACCGCCCCGCCGGGCGCCGCGCACCCGGGCGGCGCGCTATTCGGCACCTCGCTCGACGCGCCGTCACGCTCCCTGTCCATCGATCCTCCGTTCGTCGAGAAGCGCACGGCAGCGCCGTGCGCCTGACCGCGCTGAGTCTTAGGTTCATGCCATGACGCGGTGTTTCGAATACGTTACGGCAAGTCCGGCCATCATAGGTTCGACGACCCTGCCGCCGCCATTGCAAATGCAACGTCCGCCGCACACACGACGACCGCCCCGCGGCGGTGTTCACGCGGGGCGGTCGATGCGGCAGGGGGCGGCGCGGTAGGGCGAGGACGCCTATACCCTATACGTCGGGCGGTCGCTAATAGGCCGTGAAGGACGCAGCCGGAGCGCCGCAGATGGGACACGACTCGAACTCCCCGCCCTTATGGATGTACCCGCACAAGGGGCAGAGATGGTATTCGACGTCCTCCTCCGCCGGCTCGTCGATGGTGTTGTACGCGTCGAGGTAGAGCTCGGCGTGGTAGCCTTCGGCCAGCTTGGCGCGGTTGAACACGGCGACGGCGTCGTCACGCCCCTCCTCGATCGCGACCTTGATGAACGCCGGGTACATGTCGGACGTCTCGTAGATCTCGCCGTTCGCGCCCGAGATGAGCGAGAGGTCGACCGGGATCTCCGCAGGAGACTCGGCGACGGGGCGCTCCCACAATGGGTCCTCGGCCTCGACCAGGGCGGCCTCGAGCTCGATGTGGATCTTCTCGGCGTCGGCCGTCGCGCGGAAGAGGCGCGCGAGGCGCTTGTAGCCGGCCTTCTCGGCGTACTCGGCGAACGCGACGTACTTGGTGGTCGCGCCTGTCTCGCCCGCTACGGCGGACTTGAGGTTCTCGAGGGTCGTGCCTACGACGGTCGCGCTGTCGGGGACGACGTTGAAGTTCGACGAGTTGTAGGGGGTGGGCAGCTCTTCGCGCATGGGTGTCATGGTGCTCATCTCCTCGGCTATGGCGATCGATCCGCTCGCGGGAACCGCAATGGCAGCGGCCCCCAGAGCCGCGTTGCGCAGGAATGTCCTACGGTTGAGCGTCATCTGAATCCTCCTGTCTCCTGGTGCTCCCGTTTCCGCGCCGCACCGGTTCGCCCGGCTGGCAAATTTATCATAGCAGAAAGAGGTTATTACGAATAGGTCCTATTAGTATATGATATCGCGACTAGGGTTTTACCCTATCCAGAGTCTTGGAGGATGGCGGGCGAATGAGACGGCAGGAATAATAGGACGGCACGGAGGCTATGTTTTGGCCCAGTTAAAGCAAGCGCTCACACAAGTCGGGGCTGTGTGAGCGCTTGCTATAAAATCTAATCATCAATTGGTGATAAAAGAGGGCGAAGCGACGACTGAGACACCGCGTTCGGTCCGCTTTCGGACTCAGGGACGCACCCGCACGCCTACGCGAGAGCCCGGAAGCGCTCCACGATCTTGTCGCCCATCGCCGCCGTCCCCAGACGCATGGCGGCAGGGGTCGAGGCGTCCGCGATGTCGCCCGTGCGCCAGCCCTCGTCGAGCACGGCGTCGACCGCAGCGACGATGCGGTCGGCGGCCTCGTCCATCCCAAAGCTGTAACGCAGCATCATCTCGACGGAGAGCATCTGGGCGATGGGGTTCGCGATCCCCTTGCCGGCGATGTCGGGCGCGGAGCCGTGGCAGGGCTCGTAGAGACCCCTCCCGTCGCCGAGGCTCGCCGAGGGGAGCATGCCGAGCGAGCCGGCGAGGATGCTCGCCTCGTCGGAGAGGATGTCACCGAACGTGTTCTCGGTCACCAGGACGTCGAACTGGGCGGGGTTGGAGACGAGCTGCATCGCGCAGTTGTCCACGAGGATATCGGTGGAGGTCACCTGGGGGTACTCGGCAGCGACGCGGTGGACGACCTCGCGCCACAGGCGGCTCGTCTCGAGGACGTTCGCCTTGTCGACAGAGTGAACGCGCAGCTTGGGGCGCTTTGCCGCGGCCTCGAACGCCCAGCGGACGACGCGCTCGATCTCGTACTCGGAGTAGTCCATGTGGTCGCAGCACTTCGTCCCGGGCCTGCCGCCGAGGCCGGCGCCCTCCACGTTCTCGAAGCGCTCGTGAGCGCCGAAGTAAATGCCGCCGGTCAACTCGCGAACGATGAGAAGGTCGACCCCCTCGAGGCGCTCGGGGCGCAGAGGGCACGCATCCCTGAGCGCGCGGTAGGTGCGGACGGGCCTCAGGTTGAGGTAGAGACCGAGACCCTTGCGGACCTTGAAGAGTCCCTGCTCGGGCCTCGCCTCGCCCGGGGCCGCATCATCCCACTGCGGGCCGCCGACGGCCGCGAGCAACACGGCGTCGGCCTCCATGGCGGCGGCGAAGCTCTCCTCGGGGAACGCGTCGGGCGTGAGGCCGGCTGCCTTGGTGGCCTCGATGGCGCACCCGCCGATGAGGTGCTCCTCGCAGCGGAACTCGACCCCGAACTCCTCCCCCACCGCGTCGATGAGCCGCACGGCCTGCGCCATCACCTCGGGACCGATGCCGTCGCCGGGAAGAAGGCAGATGTCGTGTACACGCGACGCGGGATTGACGGATGCCATGGTTGGGACCTCCTCGCCGGCCTGCCGCCGGCGCTCGATTGACTGACAGTGAGGCTGAGTGCTAGCGACCGGCCGACTCGGCCGCCTGGCGGCGCGCATGGGCGACAAGGCCGCCGTCGGCAACGATCTGCGCGATGAACGGGGGCAGCGGCTCGGCGGTGAAGCGCTCGCCCGTGGTGACGTCGACGATCGAGCCGAGGTCGGTGTCGATGCACACCTCGTGCCCGTCCTCGATCGCGTCGACCGCCTCGGGGCACTCGAGGATCGGCAGGCCAACGTTGATGGCGTTACGGTAGAAGATGCGCGCGAAGCTCTTCGCCACGACGCACGAGACACCGGCGGCCTTGATGGCGACCGGGGCGTGCTCGCGGCTCGAGCCGCAGCCGAAGTTCTCCTCGGCGACGATGACGTCGCCCGGCGCGACCCTCCCCACGAACCCTGCGTCGAGGTCCTCGAGACAGTGGGCCGCGAGCTCCGCGGGGTCGCTCGTGTTGAGATAGCGCGCCGGGATGATGACGTCGGTGTTCACGTCGCGCCCGTAGCGGTGGACCTTCCCGTTAAGCAACATGGACTCGCACTCCTTTGGACGGTTGTGACGGTGACGGCTAGGAGAGGTCGCTCGGCAGGGCGAGATGGCCCATGACTGCGCTCGCGGCGGCGACGGCCGGGCCGGCGAGGTAGACCTCGGAGGTGGGGTCGCCCATGCGGCCGACGAAGTTGCGGTTCGTCGTCGAGACGGCGCGCTCCCCCGCGGCGAGTACGCCCATATGGCCGCCCAGGCAGGGGCCGCACGTCGGCGTGCTCACCACGCAGTTCGCGTCAAGGAAGACGTCGACCAGACCCTCGGCGACGCAGCGGCGGTAGACGTCCTGGGTCGCGGGGATCACGATGCAGCGCACGCGCGGGTCGACCCTGCGGCCGCGGAGCACCTCGGCGGCGGCGCGCATGTCCTCGATGCGCCCGTTCGTGCAGCTACCGATCACCGCCTGGTCGATCGCGATGTGGCGCGACTCGGCCACGGGATGGGCGTTCGAGGGAAGGTGGGGCCAGCTCACCATGGGTTGCACGAGCGAGGCGTCGATACGGCGGACCTCGGCGTACTCGGCCCCCTCGTCGGCATGGAACTCGACAGCCGGACGCTCGAGGCGGCCCGCGAGCCAGGCGCGCGCGACGTCGTCGACCTCGACGATGCCCGCCTTGGCGCCCGCCTCGACGGCCATGTTGCACATGGTGAGCCTGCCCTCCATGCTGAGCTTCGCCACCGCGGGGCCGGCGAACTCGATCGCGGCGTAGAGGGCGCCGTCGACACCGATGAGCGAGATGATGTAGAGGATGAGGTCCTTGGCGCAGACGCCTGGCGCGAGCTCGCCCTCGATCTCGAGGCGGATGCTTCGCGGCACGCGGAACCAGGCGCGGCCCGTCGCCATGCCCACGCCAGCGTCGGTCGACCCAACGCCGGTCGAGAAGGCGCCGAGCGCCCCGTAGGTGCAGGTGTGGGAGTCGGCCCCGATGACGAGGTCGCCCGGGGAGACGACGCCCTTCTCGGGCAGCAGCGCGTGCTCCACGCCCATGCAGCCGACCTCCCAGTAGTGGGTCAGGTCCTGCTCGCGGGCGAACTCGCGCATCTTCTTCGCCTGGCCGGCGCTCTTGATGTCCTTGTTGGGGACGTAGTGGTCGGGAACGAGGCACACGCGCCCGCGGTCGAACACGCGTTCGACGCCGATCTCGCGGAACACGTCGATCGCGATGGGCGCGGTGACGTCGTTGGCGAGGACGAGGTCGAGGTCGCACTCGACGAGCTGGCCGGCGCGGGTCTCGGCGAGCCCCGCATGGGCCGCGAGCACCTTCTCCGCGAAGGTCATGGGACGGCAGGACGCCGGACAAGTCATGGATGAGCCTCCTCAGGTACGCCTGTTTCACCGGATGCGCCCGCCAGGGCCGGCGCACCCGTTTGGCCTGGTAAGCCTGCTGCGCCGCGCTAGCTGGTCGTGCGGGCGCGCTCGGCGGAGAGCATGCGGTTGAGCGCGTTCAGGTAGGCCTTCGTCGCCGAGACCACGATGTCGCCGTCGCTGCCCCTGCCGGTGAAGACCTCTTTGCCCGGCGAGACGATACGCACGACGACCTCGCCCAGGGCGTCGAAGCCGTGCGAGATGGCCTTGACCGAGAACTCCTGCAGCTCGATGGGAGCCTTGACGATCTTGTCGACCGCCTTGTAGACGGCGTCGATGGGGCCGGTGCCGTAGGCGCACTCGGTGACGGTCTCGCCGCCGTCGTCGGTGAGCGTGACCGTGGCGGTGGGCTTGAGCGGGAAGCCGCACGAGATCTGCACCGCGTCGAGCGTGTAGATGGCGCTCACCTCGCGCTGGTACTGGTGGACGATGGACTCGAGGTCCTCGTCGTAGACCTCGCGCTTCTTGTCCGCGACCTCGAGGAACGAGTGGTAGACGCGGTCGAACTCCTCGTCGCCGAACACGAAGCCGAGCTCCTGGAGACGGTGGCGCAGCGCGGCGTGGCCCGAGCGCGCGGAGAGCAGGATCTCGCTGCCGGCCGCGCCCACCTCCTCGGGGTTGATGATCTCGTAGGTAGAGCGCGACTTGAGCACGCCGTCCTGGTGGATGCCGGAGGAATGGCAGAACGCGTTGGCGCCCACGATCGCCTTGTTGGGCTGGACGGCGATGCCCGTGACCGAGCTCACGAGACGGCTCGCGCGGGTGAGCTCGCGCGCGTCGACGCCCACCTCGGCCCCGAGCCTCTCGCCGTGCATGCGAATCGCCATGACGATCTCCTCGAGGGCGGCGTTGCCCGCGCGCTCCCCCAGGCCGTTGATCGTGCACTCGATCTGACCCGCGCCGTTCTCCACGGCGGCGAGAGAGAGCGCGGTCGCCATGCCGAGGTCGTTGTGGGCGTGCGCCGCGAGCGTCACGTTCTCGATGCCGCGCACGTTCTCGATAAGGCCGCGGAACCGGGCGCCGTACTCCTCGGGGAGCGAGTAGCCGGTGGTGTCGGGGATGTTGACGACCGTGGCGCCCGCGGCGACGACCGCCTCGACCACGCGCTCGAGGAACTTCTGGTCGCTTCTGCCGGCGTCCTCGGCGTAGAACTCGACGTCGTCGACGAAGCGGCGGGCGTAGCGCACGCAGTGGGCCGCGCGCTCGACGACCTCGTCCTCGGTGAGGCGGAGCTTGTCGTGGATGTGGCTCGGGGAGACACCGAGCCCCGTGTGGATGCGGGGGCGCTTCGCGGTCTTGAGCGCCTCGGCCGCCGAGTCGATGTCACGGTCGACGGCGCGCGTGAGGGCGCAGACCACCGCGGCGTCGCCGACGAGCTCGCCGATCCTGCGGACGCTCTGGAAGTCGCCCGGGCTCGAAACGGGGAACCCGGCCTCGATGACGTCTACCTTGAGGCGAAGGAGCTGCTGGGCGATCGCGAGCTTCTCCTCGGTGTTCATGCTCGCTCCGGGGGACTGCTCCCCGTCGCGAAGGGTGGTGTCGAATATCTTGATCTGACGGGCCATGGCCAACCCTCCCCGGTCTGTGGCGAAATGCGGCGGCGAGCCGCTCAACTGAGAATGCGCACACGATAGACCGCTGTCGTGGAAATCGCGGGGAGAGGTCGGCGTGCGGTGAAAATCCGCACGAAAAAGGGAGGCCCGCCGCGACGGCGAACCTCCCCTCATGTGACGCTGAGCCGAACGCGACGGCGCAGGGCCGTCTCGCACGGTTGTTCGACGAGGCTGCTCGGCGAACCTACTCGGCGAAGTCGTACATGTCGGCGAACTCGTCCTTGAAGACGGCGAACACCGCGTTCAGGGTCTCCTCGCTGTCGACGCTCACGAAGCGCTCGTCGTCCTCGTCCTCGCCGGGCTCGACCTTGAGGATGAGCACCTCGGCCTCGTCCTCATCCTCGTCCCCGTCGCCCTCGGGCCCGAACAGGGGAAGGAGCACGACGTACTCGTCGCCCTTGTACTCGACGGAGCCGATGCACTCGAACTCGGACTCCTCGCCGTTCTCGTCGGCGAGCACAACCAGGTCGTCCTCCTCCTCGTACTCCTCGGTCTCCTCGACCTCTTCGGTCTCCTCGACGTCCTCCACGGGCTTCTCCTCGATGTCCTTATCGTCAACGCAACCGCAATCGCACATGTGTGTCTCCGTTCCTGTCGTCTGCGACGCGAATCTATGCGCAATCGCATGGTGGTCAAATCATAGCAGGTGCACCGCCGCGGGGACGCGTCCGGGGCAAACGCGCCGCCCCGCTCCGCAAATCTCCCCACGCGAGCCCCTGCGCGCGGACCCTTACGCGAGCTTCTGGGCGAGCAGCTGGTTGAAGAGCTTGGGGTTGCCCTTGCCCTTGCTCGCCTTCATGCACTGTCCCACCAGGTAGCCGATGACCTTCGCGTTGCCGCCCCTGTACTGGGCGACCTGGTCGGGGCACGCGGCGATGACGGCGTCCACCACGGGCTCGAGCGCCGACGTGTCGCTCACCTGGCGCATCCCGCGCTCGTCGACGATCTTGGCGGGGTCGTCGCCGGACTCGGCCATGAGGCCGAACACCTCGCGGCCCTGGTTGCTCGAGATGGCGTCGGTCGAGAGGAGTTCGGCGAGGCTGCGCACCTGGGCAGGCGTGATCGAGGTCTGGGCGATGGACTCGCCGCGGGCGTTGAGGTACCCGGCGAGCTCGTTCAGGATGACGTTCGCCACGGCGGGGGCGAGCTTCCTGTCGGCCCCCTGCGCGGCGCTCTCGAAGAACGACGCGAGCGCGGGGTCGCCTGCGAGCTGGGCCGCGTCGCCGCGCTTGATGCCGAAGTCGGCCACGTAGCGGTCGCAACGGGCGTCAGGCAGCTCGGGGAGCTTGCCCCTGACCTCGTCGACAAACTCGTCGGAGAGGTCGAACGGCGCCATGTCGGGCTCGGGGAAGAAGCGGTAGTCGTCGGCCGTCTCCTTGGTGCGCATCACGATGGTGCGCCGCGACGCGACGTCCCAGTGGCGGGTCTGCTGGTAGACGACGCCACCCTCCTCGAGGACCTCAGCCTGGCGGCGAATCTCGTACTCGAGGCCGTCGTGCAGGCTCTTGAAGGAGTTGAGGTTCTTGAGCTCCGCGCGCACGCCGAGCTGCGTGGTCCCGCGGCGGCGCAGCGAGATGTTGCCGTCGCAGCGCATGGAGCCGTTCTCCATCGAACAGTCGGAGATGCCGATGGTGAGGAAGATCTGGCGCAGCTTCTCCATGAAGAGGCGCGCCTCCTCGGGGCTGCGCAGGTCGGGCTCCGTCACGAGCTCGATGAGCGGGGTGCCGCAGCGGTTGTAGTCGATGAGCGAGTGGTCGGCGCCGCCGATGCGGCCCTCCGCCCCGCCCACGTGCACCATCTTGGCGGCGTCCTCCTCCATGTGGATGCGCGTGATGCCCACGTGCGCGCGGTACGAGCCGTCGGCCGCCCGCTCCACCTCGCCGTCCTCGAGACGCTCGGCAGCGCCGGCGGCGCCCACCTCGAGGTCGAGCCACCCGCCCATGCAGAACGCGACCGGGCCCTGCGTGGTCTGGAAGTTCTTGGCCATGTCGGGATAGAAGTAG
>CAYMHQ010000003.1:0-39360 GCA_964390275.1 uncultured Coriobacteriaceae bacterium | reverse complement strand
GACGACCGCCGACAGGATGATCTGGAACAGGATGATCGCCAGGAACGCCTTGGCACCGCGCGCCCAGAAACCGGTCTCGCCGCGACCGAGGACATGGTCGGGCAGCGGGGTGTCCATCTTCCAGGCGGCCTCGCGGGCCCACCCGAGCGCACAACCCAGCAGGGCGATCTGCCCCACGATCGGGATGAACTGAAGAAGCGCGAGAAGCAGAAGCTTCCCGAACAGGTTCTTCGTCGTCGCCAGCGAACCCCAGGCCTTGCCGACATAGCGCCGGTCGGACTTACTCACCATCGAAAACCACTCCTTACGTCACACGACGCCGTTGCACCGCATGGGTTGTACCGCACAGACAGTCCAGTCGATCACGAGACGGGGCGGAGAACCGTCGACCCGTCTCGAACAATGCATCTATGATACTCAAATTGCCCCCTCGGGACGCCACAGGTTTGAACTTTTGACCCGTTCCGCATCCGCTGCCACAAATTACCGTATCATATGCCGGTCAGCAGCGAACGAGCCGCGTCCGGCGACGGTCCGGGCGGCGACCGTCATCCCCGAGGAGGAACGCACATGCCAAACGAAGGCAGCTTCCAGGCGAGCCTTGAACGCAGCAACGAGATCAAGGAAGACCTGCTCGTCAACCCGCAGAAGTACCGGATGCTCACCGGTGACCGCCCGACCGGCAGGCTGCACCTCGGGCACTACTTCGGCACGATCAGGGAACGCGTGCGCCTGCAGAACCTCGGGGTCAAGACGATGATCCTCATCGCCGACTACCAGGTCATCACCGACCGCGACACCACCGCGAACATCCAGGACAACGTGTACAACATGGTCATGGACTACCTCGCGTGCGGCATCGACCCCGCCAAGACGCCCATCTACACGCACTCCGCCGTGCCCGCGTGCAACCAGCTCATGCTCCCGTTCCTCTCGCTCCAGACCGAGGCCGAGCTCCAGCGCAACCCCACGGTGAAGGCCGAGATGGAGGCCTCCGGCCACCAGCTCACCGGCCTCCTGCTCACCTACCCGGTCCACCAGGCCTGCGACATCCTGTTCTGCAAGGGCAACGTCGTGCCCGTCGGCAAGGACCAGCTGCCCCACATCCAGGTCACGCGCCTCATCGCGCGCCGGTTCAACGAGCGGTACGGAAACGTGTTCCCCGAGCCCGACGCGCTGCTCAACGACGTAGTCGAGATCCCCGGCCTCGACGGCAGGAAGATGTCGAAGTCCTACGGCAACTCCATCAGCCTCTCGATGACGCCCGAGGAGACCGCCGCGCGCATCAAGAAGTCGACGACCGACTCCGAGCGCACCATCACGTACGACCCCGCGAACCGCCCCGGCGTCTCGGCGCTGCTCACCACCGCCGCGCTCTGCAGCGGCAGGACCGAGGCCGACATCGCGGAGGAGATCGGCTCGCAGGGCTCGGGCGCGCTCAAGAAGCTCGTCACCCAGTGTGTGAACGACTACCTCGCCCCGATTCGCGAGCGCCGCGCGCGTTACGAGAGCGATCTCGACTACGTGAAGGACGTCCTGCACGAGGGCAACCGCACCGCGAACGAGATCGCCAACAGGACGCTCGAGGAGGTCCGCGAAGCGATGGGCATGGTGTACTAGCAGGCCGAACAGGCTGGGCCGGTCGAACCGGCGGAACGCTGCAAGAGCAAAAGACCCCGCAGCAAAACAAAGAACCCCCGTGGGAGGAAGCACCTTCCACGGGGGTTCTTTTGCGTACGGGATGCGGTACCGCGCCAACCTGTTGAATCAGTCGGCCAGAAGGTCAGAAGAACGAGTTACTTCTCGTCGTCCTCTTCTTCCTCTTCCTCGTCGTCATCGTCGTCATCCGCAGGGACGGGCGCGGCGGCGGGAGCGGGCTTGGGCTCAGTTTCGGCCGCGACCTCGGGCTCGACAACGGGCGCGGGAGTCACCTCAGGCTCGACGGCCTGCTCGGAAGCGGGTTCGGGAGCGGCCACGGCCTCGGGGGCGGCTTCGGCTGCGGTCTCGACGGCGGCAGCAACGGCCGCAGAGGAGACGATCTTCATGGGAATCTGCTCGGCGGAGCCGGCGCCGCTCGGCTGCACGCGAATCGCGACCTCGAGGTCGCCCTCGGTCAGGTCGACGGTCTCGTTGTAGGCCTTGCGGCTGGGAGCGGTGACCTTGAGGGTGTACTTGCCCTTGGCGCACCCGATGCTCGCGGTGCCCTCTGCGCCGGTGCTCGCGAACTGAGCCTTGCCGGTGCCGTCGGCCGGCTTGATCTCGACGCGGGCGCTGCGCTGGGGCTTGTCCGTCTTGTCGTCGATGACGGTGATCTTGAAGTTGCGCTCGGGGGGAACGCGCGCCACGAACGAGAACTTGTGCTTGGCGTCCTCGTGCGGCGAGTCGAGGCCCACGGCAGAGAAGCGGGCCTCCCAGCGGTGCAGCTTGGCCTCGGAGGGGGCGACGGCGGTGAGCTTGGCCCACCAGAGCGAGGTGCGGGGCGCCTCGGGCGTGCGCAGGGTGCCGGAGCACACGAGACGGTCGTCCTCGTCGAACACGTCGATGCGCTGGCCGCCGAGCGCGCAGCCCTTGGAGCAGCTCACGCCGACGCAGATCTCGATGGGCTTGTCGATCCACACGGGCGAGGTGACGCCCCAGGTCGAGATCGTGACGTGGTGCGGCTCGACGGTGAAGACGATGAGCAGGTCGCGCTCCTCGTGCGGGTTCTTGAACGCGGGGCCGCCGTCGTCGGGGAGCGGCAGCACGCGCGGCTCGTAGTGGACCACGTACTCGTACTCGCCCTCGGTCATCGGCATCGTGAGCGTCATGGGCTCGCTCACGGCGCACTCGCCGTCCTGGATGACGAACTGTGCGCGCGCGACCTCGTCGCCGGAGATGGTGGAGAGCGTCGCGGTGTCGCCCACGAGGTCGCAGCCGCTCTCGCACGCGGCGAGCAGGACGAAGGAGACCTCGTCGCCCACGTAGAGCTTCTCGGGGATGCCCTCGATGTCGAAGGCGACCTCGTGCCCCTCGCCCTTGAAGTTGGCGGGGATCTTCTCTTCCTTCAAACCGGTGCGGTCAACGTCGGCCTGATGCTTGTCGGCCATAAGCCTGTTGCCTCCTCATAGGTCACCGGGCCCGCGACCGCGAGCTGCGGCGCGCCCCGAACGGGCGTGTTACGAACTGACATGTTCCGGTAGCGTACCCCAGAAGACCAGCGGTGTAAACGTGGGCGCGCGCACGCGACAGTAAAACCGCGGCGTGCGGCGCGGGCGTGACGGCGCTCCCCTACGCCTGGCCGAACGGCTTGGGCGCCGGCGGGAGGCCCGTCTCGAGGATCTTCGCGAGGTCGTCCTCGTCGAGCACCGCGACGTCGAGCTCGCGCGCCTTGGTGAGCTTGGACCCCGCCGCGTCGCCCGCGACCACGTAGCTCGTCTTCTTGCTGACAGAGCCGGACACCTTGGCGCCGAGGCGCTTCAGCTGCTCCCCCGCCTCCTCGCGCGTCCAGCGCACGAGCGCGCCGGTGAGCACGAACGTGAGGCCCGCGAGCGTCTGGGGGACCTCGTCGGCAGGCGCGGAGGCGTCCTCCATGCGCACGCCGGCCTCGCGGAGACGCTCGATGACCTCGAGGTTCTGGGGGGTGCGGAGAAAGTCGTGAACGCTCTGCGCGATCTGGGGGCCGATGCCCTCGACCGAGGCGATCTGCTCGGGCGAGGCGGCCGCAAGCGCCGCGATCGAGCGGAACTCCGCGGCGATGGACTCGGCGACCGTCTTGCCCACGTGGGTGATGCCGAGGCCGAAGAGGACGCGCGCGAACGGCTTCTCGAGCGAGGCCTGGATGTTCTCGAACGCCTTCCGCGCGGTCGTGACGCCCAGGGGAATCGGGTCGCCCGCCGCGTGCTCCTTGGTCGAGGTGGCGTAGAAGCGACCGGTGGGCAGGTCCTTGAGGTCGTCCACCGTGAGCTTGTAGAAGTCGGCCACGTCGCGCACAAGACCCGCGTCGAGCAGGGCCGCGACGAGCTTCTCGCCGATGACCTCGATGTCCATGACCGGGCGGCTCACCCAGTGGAGCAGGCGCTCCTGGGCCTGCGCCGGGCACTCGATGCTCACGCAGCGGTACGCGACCTCGCCCTCCTCGTGGACCACGGGGCTGCCGCAGCTCGGGCATGTCGCGGGCATCTCGAAGGGGACGGCGTCCTCGGGCCGCAGGTCGAGCACGGGGCCGACCACCTCGGGGATGACGTCGCCCGCCTTGTGCACGACCACCGTGTCGCCAACGCGGACGTCCTTGCGGCGAATCTCGTCGATGTTGTGGAGCGTGGCGCGCGCGATGGTCGAGCCGGCCACGACGACGGGGTCGAACTCGGCGACGGGGGTCAGGACGCCCGTGCGCCCGACCTGAACGGCAATGTTGCGCAGGACGGTGCGCTTCTCCTCCGGCGGGAACTTGAAGGCCGTGAAGAACCGCGGCGCGCGGGCGGTGAAGCCGAGCGCGTGCTGCTGCGCGAACGAGTCGACCTTGACCACGACGCCGTCGATGTCGTACTCGAGGGAGTCGCGCCTACCGAGCGCCTCAGCGCAGAAGTCGTGCACCTCGGCCGCGCCCCGGCACCGGCGCACGTTGGGGTTCACGTGGAAGCCCGCGTCGCGCAGCCACCCGAGGAAGTCCCACTGCGTGATGCAGTCGGTCGAGTCCATGTTAGCGAGCGCGTACATGAACGTCGCCAGGTCGCGCCCCTCAGTGACCTTGGGGTCCTTCTGCCTGAGGCTGCCTGCCGCCGCGTTGCGCGGGTTGGCGAACGGCGCGCGGCCCGCCTCGTCGTTCTGCTCGTTGAGACGGACGAAGGAGGCCTTGGGCATGTAGACCTCGCCCCTCACCTCGAGCGACCCGTCCTGCGCCCGCAGATGCTCGAGGGCCGCGGGCTGGAGCGTCCTGGGGACGTCGGAGACCGTGAGGACGTTGAGCGTGACGTCCTCCCCCATCACGCCGTCGCCGCGCGTGGCCGCGCGGACGAGCTGTCCCTGGCGGTACGTGAGGGCGATGCCGAGCCCGTCGATCTTGAGCTCGCAGACGTAGTCGGGCGAGGCGTCGAGCTCGCGTTCGACGCGGTCGAGCCACGCGTCGAGCTCGCCGAGGTCCATGACGTCGTCGATGGAGTACATGCGCGCGGCATGGCGGACACTCTCGAACTGGCTCGCGACGTAACCGCCGACCCGCTGGGTGTAGCTCTGGGGCGTCACGACCTCGGGATGCGCCCGCTCGAGGTCGCGCAGCTCGTGGACGAGGCGGTCGAACTCGGCGTCGGAGATGTCGGGGTCGTCGAGCGCGTAGTAGCGGTACGCGTGGTAGTCGAGCTTGCGGTTGAGCTCGGCCGCCCGCTCGAACACGGAGGGGCCTGCCGCCGCGGGCTCGGACTCCGGGGAGACGGGCTCCCCGTTCATATCGAACAGCGTGCGCTGGGGTTGCTCGTCAATCGGCATGGTGCCCTCGATTCGTGGGACGGAGTTGCGTGACGGACGTGGGAATAGGGATGCGGCAGGCGAAGGACCGAAGGGAAGCGCAGGCGAGGTGAGGCTACGCTACTCCTCAGAGAGAGCGCGGGCGCCCTTGAGCGAGAAGTATTCCTTCTCGGCGATGGAGCGGACCATGCGATCGCGGACGCGCGCGAAAGGGATACCCTCGTTCACGTAGTAGTAGATCTGACCCTTCACGCCGTACGGGGTGATGCTGTCGAAGAAGACCTTGGGCGGCATGTCGGGGCGCAGGTCGTCCCCGCCGGCCCTCGTGACCTCGGAGATGATGTCGGCGGCGACGGCGTCGGGGTCGCTCCCCAGCTCCATGGTGAACTCGATGGTCCCCATCGACTCGCTCGAGGCCGGAAGCACCTCGACGGAGGTGGTGTTGAGCACGGAGTTGGGGATGACGATGCGCTCGTCGAGGCGGTTCTCGACCACGGTGTGGCGCATGGTCACGTCGACAACGGTGCCCTTGATTCCCGCGACGGTCACATAGTCGCCCGGGCGCACGACGCGGCCGATCATGAGCATGAGGCCGCCGAAGATGTTCGAGATCGTGTCCTTGAGGCCGAGTGAGATGACGATCGATGAGACGCCGAGGGCGGTGAGGAACGCGGTGGGCCGCACGCCGAAAACCGGCTCGAGGACGACGAGAAGTGCGACGACCCAGATGGTAATCCTGAGTCCGTTGATGAATATCGTGGCCGAGGGTGCGCGTTCGAACGAGTCAAGCACCTTCTTGAGCGCCTTGACGCCGAGATGCTGCACGACGAAAGCAACGACCACGACGGCGCAGAAGAAGAACGCCTTGATGAGGAAGATCTCCCAGTCCATGCCGAAGATCATGAGGGTGCCGTCTTCGCTGGTTGACATTGCGGCGCTCCTTCCCGTGGATGGCGTGAACGGGGGCATGAACGAAAAAAGCCGGAGGCGAAACGCCCCCGGCCCTCATTTGCGATGGTGGAGATAAGGGGATTCGAACCCCTGACCTCTTGACTGCCAGTCAAGCGCTCTCCCAACTGAGCTATACCCCCGCAAGAACACTTTTGTTAATATAGCACTTGATTCCGACGATGCAAAGCGAAATCGAGCGAATGTTGCAAACCGGCTCGCAATTCATCATTCGTTCAAATATCGCCATGGAATCCGCTTCGGGAATCCAGATCGGGCCACCGCAGTGATACCGGCGATGCAGAGCAATCCCAAACTAGTCCTAAAACGAAATCGGGGGCCTTTCGGCCCCCGACCTGAAATCAAATGGTGGGCGATGCTGGATTTGAACCAGCGACCCCATCCGTGTGAAGGATGTGCTCTGCCCCTGAGCCAATCGCCCGTACTGTGATGGTGGAGATAAGGGGATTCGAACCCCTGACCTCTTGACTGCCAGTCAAGCGCTCTCCCAACTGAGCTATACCCCCGTGCTCACAGTGCGTTGGTTATCTTAGCCGAGGCCTAAACCAAATGCAAGCACTATTTTGGCCAGAAAACGCGCTGCGGCGTTCCTCCACAAGTCCAACAGAGACCAGGGAGGAACGCCGCAGCGGGCGAAAGCAAAGTGATCAGAGGCCGGAGGGGCGAGCCAAGGGCGCTCCCCTACCAAGCTATAGCCAAACCTACTCCTCGGCCTTAGCGGGCTCGGGAGCGGCGCCGTCCTCGGCCTGGGCGGGCGCGGCCGCGAAGGCGGTGCCGAACTTCTTGCTGAGGGCCTTGAGGCCGTGATAGAGCACAAGGCAGATGATCGAGCCGATCGCGATGCCGTTGAAGGTGACGCCGCCGGCGATGAAGGTGTAGTCGGCGATGCCCACGATCATGGGGATGGCCGCGGTCGAGAGGTTCACGTTGTCGGAGAAGTCGACGTGGTTCTCGACCCAGATGCGGATGCCGAGCATGCCGATCATACCGTAGAGCAGCGTGGTCACGCCGCCGAGGACGCCCGAGGGGATCGTGTTGATGAGGGCGCCGAACTTGGGGCAGAGCGAGAGCAGCAGCGCGAAGGCGGCTGCGCACCAGTACGCGGCGGTCGAGTAGATGCGGGTCGACGCCATGACGCCGATGTTCTCAGCGTAGGTGGTCGTGCCGCAGCCGCCGCCGAAGCCCGCGAGGACGGTGCCGATACCGTCGGCGAAGAGGGAGCGGCCGATGCGGTCGTCATAGTTGCGGCCGGTCATCGTGGAGACGGACTTGACGTGGCCGACGTTCTCAGCGACGAGAACGAGCACGACCGGGATGAACATCGCCAGGATCGAGAAGTCGACGACGGGCGTGCGGAAGCTGGGCAGACCGAACCAGGCGGCCTCCTCGATGGCGGTGAAGTCGACCTCGCCCATCACGAAGGCGGAGAACAGGTAGCCGATGATCACGCCGATGAGGATGTTGAGACGCCCGATGAGGCCCTTGAAGAGCACGCCGACGAGCACGACCGCGACGAGCGTGACGCAGGCGGTGATCGGCGCCGACTGGAAGTTGTTCCACGCCGAGGAGGCGAGGTTGAAGCCGATGATGGCGACGATCGTGCCCGTCACGACGGGGGGCATGACGATGTCGATCCACTTGGGGCCGGCGAAGTGCACGACGAGGCCCACGATGGCGAGCGTGAGACCGGCGCACAGGATGCCGAAACTCGCGACCGCCATGTCGCCGCTCGCCGCGGTGACAGCCGTGACCGGCGCGATGAAGCCGAAGGAGGAGCCGAGGTAGCTCGGCAGCTTGTTGTTGTTGATGAGCAGGAACAGGGCGGTGGAGACCGCAGTGAAGAACAGCGTGAGGGCGGGGTCGAAGCCCGTCAGGATCGGGACGAGGAACGTGGCCCCGAACATGGCGATGACGTGCTGCGCGCCGATGCCCGCCGTGCGGCCCCAGGTGAGCCGCTCATCAGGCTCGACCACCTCTCCGGGATTGAGGTGCTTCCCGTCTCCGTGCAGTTTCCAACCAAACGACATAGTGCTCGAACCCCTTTCTTGTTACATCCGAGACCCACCCTATGCGGGACCTCGGACGGGTAACCCCCGAACCAGCTCGAAACGGCCCTTCATAAAAAAACGCTCGCGGCCTGTGCGGCCACGAGCGCGAAAATTAACTGATGTGCCCGAGAAAGTCTTTCGTACGCTCCGACTTCGGATGGTCGAAAACGTCCTTAGGAGAACCCTGCTCCACGATGACTCCCCCGTCCATGAACACAACCCTGTCGGCGACGTCGCGGGCGAACCCCATCTCGTGCGTCACCACGATCATCGTCATACCGCCCTGGGCGAGCTCACGCATGACGTCGAGCACGCCGCGCACCAGCTCGGGGTCGAGCGCGCTCGTGGCCTCGTCGAACAGCATGACGTGCGGCTCCATGGCGAGCGCCCTGGCGATCGCGACACGCTGCTGCTGACCGCCGGACAGCTGCGAAGGCAGGTAGTCGGCACGGTCGGCGAGACCAACTCTCGAAAGCTCGACGATTGCGCGCTGCTCCGCGTCCTCCTTGGAACGCTTCAGAACTTTGCGCTGCGCTAGCATGACATTCTTTTTGGCGGTGAGGTGCGGGAACAGGTTGAACGACTGAAAAACCATACCGACGTGCTCGCGCACCTTGTTGATGTTCGTCTTGGGCGACGTGATCTCGGTGTCCTCGAACCAAATATGGCCCTCGGTGGGCGTCTCGAGCAGGTTCACGCACCTGAGCATCGTCGACTTGCCCGAGCCCGAGGGGCCCAGGACCACGACGACCTCGCCGCGCTTGACGTCAAGGTCGATGCCCTTGAGCACGTCGAGCTTGCCGTAGCTTTTCTTGAGACCCTCGATGCGGACGACGGTCTCGGCGTCCTCGCGAGCCATCAGCAACCACCCCTCTTGAGCATAGCCTCCTGCTCGATCTTCTCGTCGGTCGTGTTCTGGATGACGATGGGCGTCACGTCGCCCGTCTGGGCCGCCGCGACCTCGAGGCCCACCGTCTTGTGCTGGCGCTGGCGGTTGTCGCCGGAGTCGTCGGCCGGGCGCGCCCCGTCCTGCGAGGCGAGCTTGCGCTCGAAGGACCCGATCAGCTTGGTGAGCGGAATCGTGATGATGAGGTAGTAGCACGCGCACACGATGTAGGGGGTCATGTTGCCCGTGGTGGAGGTGAGCGTCTTGGAGAACATCATGAGCTCCATCACGCCGACCGAGGCGAGCAGCGACGTGTCCTTGTAGAGCAGGATGAACTCGCTCGTCGCCGTGGGGATGACGCGGCGGATCGACTGCGGGATGATGACCGAGAACATGGTCTGCGTGCCCGTCATGCCGAGCGAGCGCGCGGCCTCGAACTGCCCCTTGGGGATCGACTGGATGCCGGCGCGGAAGATCTCGCAGAGGTAGGCGCTCGAGTTGAGCGCGAGGGCGAGGAAGCCGAGCACGAAGCTGTCGATGTTGATGCCCAGGGTCGAGAGGCCGAAGAAGTAGATGTAGAGCTGCAGGAACAGAGGCGTGCCGCGGACCACGTTCACGTAGAGGCTGCCGATGCCGCGCAGGATGCGGAAGCGGCTCATCCTCATGAACGAGAGGCAGAAGCCGAGCGGGATGGCGAGCGGGAAGCCGATGCAGACGAGGCCGAGCGAGCGGGCCCACCCGATGAAGATGACGGGCACGGACTGCACGGCGATCTGCGGGTTGAGGAAGAGCCGCAGGAAGGTGACCGAGTTCCACGCCTCGACCCACGCCTGCTGGTCGAGCATGTCGACGATGTCCTCGGCGAGGGTCTGCTCGACGATGGAAACCGAGGGCGTCTCCCCCACCTCGACCGTCTTGCCGTCGCCCGTGGTGTAGCTCACGCCCATCGCGTAATCCATCGAACGGTTGGGCGGCGTGACCTTGTACATCTGGATCTGGAGCTGGAGCCCCTCCGCGACGGGGGTGTCGAAGGTGACCGTGGCGCCCTCGTCGGTGATCGTGTAGGTGCTCGTGTACTCGGAGAGGCGCTCGAGCCCGTCGAGGACGACGGCTTTGACCTGGGAGTCCTCGGAGACTGAGGTGCCCTCGGGGAACGTGAACGTGACCGATGAGACGGTCTCGCCCTCGCCCACCGTGCCGTTGTAGGTGAAGCGCGTGGCCACGCCGGCGAGGACGCTGTCCTGCTTGGCGTTGGAGGGCTTGGCGGTAAGCTTGTCGGTGGTGAGCGCCTGGGCGGTGCCGGCGCCCATGCACAGGCACAGGCAGAGCACCGCCGCGAGGAGCGCCAGGAGAACCCGGGGCAGCTCGCCGCCTCTCGCTGTCAGTCGCGCCGCGACGGTATGGCTTCGTTCCATGGAGGAACCCTCTCTCGCTACCGTAAGCGGCCGCCGACGCCAAGGACGCACGCCGGCGGCCGGATGAATCGAATGTGCTGGATGGAATGCGAAAACTTACTTCACCGAGAAGTAGTTGTCGTAGATCTCCTGGTACTTGCCGCTCTCACGGATGGCGGAGAGGCCCTGGTTGAGCAGCTTGGTGAGGCCGGGGTTCGTCTTGGCGACCGCGATGCCGTACTGCTCGCCCGTCGCGACCTCCTCGATGATGGTGCAGGAGTCGTAGGAGCCGTTGAGCATCTCGACGGCGACGGGGAGGTCGACGATGACCGCGTCGGCCTTGTTGGCCTGAAGCGCGGCGAACGCGGCCGGGGCCTCGTCGAACGCGGTGACGGTGGCGTCGGCGATGTTCTCCTTGGCCCACGCCTCGCCCGTGGTGCCCGACTGGACGGCGATGTTCTTGCCCTTGAGGTCGGCCGAGCTGGTGTAGCCGGAGTCCTTGAGGACGGTCACCGACTGGTTCGAGTCGAAGTACGGGTCGGTGAAGTCGACCTCCTCCTTGCGCTCCTCGGTGATGGTGATCGCGGAGACGGCGACGTCGATGGTGCCGCCCGCCGCGACGGCCGCGACCAGGGTGTCGAACTTGAGCGGCGTGTGATACTCGCACTCGAGGCCGATCTCGTCGCAGACGGCGCACATGATGTCGTACTCGAAGCCGGAGGCCTGGTCGCCGTCGAGCGTGGTGAAGGGCGGGTAGTCGCAGTCGGAGCCGACGATGACCTTGCCCTCCTCGATGAGGACGGGCTCGTCCTCGGAGGCCTCGGTCTCGGCGGTCTCCTCAGCGGCGCCGTCGCCCTCGGCGGTCTCGGTCTCCGCGGTCTCGGTGCCGGCGGCCTCCTCCGCGGTCTCCTCGGTGGTCTCGGTGCTCGAGCCGCAGCCAGAAAGCAGGCCGAGGCCGGCGACGGAGGCAAGTCCGAGGGCGGCGGCGAAGGTGCGGCGACTCATGGTGGAATTAGACATAACGAGCTCAATCCTCCTCATGATGAACGGGGCGGGGCCCCAATACCCCGGCGCCCGACTCGCGTGCTTGACGCGATGTGTGACCTTTTAGAACGCGGGCAGACCTCCCGGCCTGCCCGACAGAACTCCGCAGATTGTAACCCGAGTCGCGCCGGCTGAAAACCTGATTCACCACAATGCATACAAGCGGTGAATAAATCCGACGGAGCGACTAAAGCCGGTTATTCCTCGACCGAGAAGTACTGGTCGTAGAGCGTGGCGTAGGTCCCGTCTTCGTTCACGGCCTGAAGGGCGTCGTTCACGGCGTCGCGCAGCGCATTGTTGTCCTTGGAGACGGCGAAGCCGTACTGCTCGCCCGTCGCGATCTCCTCGATGAGCGTGCAGTCGGAGTAGGAGGTCTTGATCATGTCGGCAGCGACGGGCAGGTCGATGCAGACGGCGTCGACCTTGCCGGCCTGCAGGGCGACGAACGCCGAGCTCTGGTCGTCGAACGGGACGATGGTCGCGTCGGCGATGTTCTCCTTGGCCCACGCCTCGCCCGTGGTGCCCGACTGGACGCCCACCTGCTTGCCCTCGAGGTCGGCCGAGGACTTGTAGGACGAGGACTTGAGGACGCTGAGCGAGAGGTTCGAGTCGAAGTACGGATCGCAGAAGTCGACGGTCTCCTTGCGCTCGTCGGTGATGTTGATCGAGGAGACAGCGAGGTCCATCTTGCCGCCCACCGCGACGGCCGCGATGAGTGTGTCGAACTTCTGGGGCGCGAGGAAGTTGAGCTCGAGGCCCATCTTCTCGCAGATGGCGGTGAGCAGGTCGTACTCGAAGCCGCGGGGCTCCTCACCGTCCATGTAGATGAACGGCGGGTAGTCGCAGTCGGAGCCGATCGTGAGCTTGCCCTCGACGACGAGGCCCAGGCCGTCGTCCTCGGTCTCGGAGGTCTCGGACTCGGTGGTCTCAGTCTCGGCGGCGTCCTCGGCGGTCTCGGCGTCGGTCGCGGCGGTGTCATCGGCCTGCTCGGTCGAGGACTCCTCGGTCGAGGAGCCGCAGCCGGCGAGCGCGGCGATACCGGCGAGGGAGAGGCAGAGGGACGACGCGACGAACGCGCGGCGGGAGGTGGTGACAGAGCGCATGGTGCCTTCTTTCAATCTCAATCGAATCGATGACAGGGTAAATATAGCCCCGCCATATACAGATTGATGAATAATCGAGGGACGTCATACACTATTAACAAAACGCCCCGACTCCCGCCACATGTGGCGAGGGAGCCGGGGCGCGAAGGGCGCGTCTCGATCGCGGAGCTCTCGCAAGGTACCCGCGAGGCGGCTCCGAGGAAGCGGTGCCAGCGTTAGCGGATGTTCTCCAGCTTGAAGTCGTCGATGCCCTTGAACACGTCGAGGGCTTCCTGGACGTCGTAGTCGGAGAGCGTGATGGAGCTGATTGCCTTGGTGAGGCGGACGGCCTCGTCGAGCGAGCGCTGGTGGATGTTGCGGCCCGTGGCGTTGCCCGAGGCGCCGCCCACGTGGATCTGCTCCCACAGCTGCGTGAGGAACGTCTCGGCGTCGACGGTCGAGCCGCCGGCGCAGACGAGGCCGGTGCGGCCCGCGGCGCGGGAGGCCTGCTTGAGCAGCTCGGCGGAGTTCTGGCCATCGACCTTGGGCGGGTTCACCTTCACGAAGTCGGCACCGAGGCACAGCGCCACGCCCGCGGCGCCGGCGATGAGGTCGGGGTCCTTCTCGTTCGTGACAGCCTTGCCGCGCGGGTAGATCCACAGCACGACGAGCAGGCCGTTCGCGTGGGCCTGGGCGATGAGGCGGCCGGCCTCCTCCACCATGTCGGACTCGAACTCGCTGCCGAGGTAGATGGTGTAGCCGACGCCCACGATGTTCGCGCCCGCGTCGACGAGGTCGAGGACGGAGTCGAACTCGCAGAGCATGGGCGAGTAGGGGTCGCTCTGGGCGGTCTTGACGAGGTTCGTCTTGGAGTTCATCTTGACGAGGTAGTTGATGTCGGGATAGTCCTCGCCGTACTGGGCGATGAGGCCGCGCTGCGCGGCGAGCACGCCGATGACGCCCTGGTCGCCGATCTGGAACAGGTGCTCGGGATCGGCGTCGGACGGGTCGATGCCCTCGCCGTAGAAGTCCTTGTTCATGTGCTCGAACTTCTGGTCGCAGGCGAAGAGCATCAGGCGGCCGGTGCCGCGCGTGGCCTTCATGAAGTTGTCGCGATACCGGTCCTTGAACTCGGGCATCACGTCGAACGGCACGCGCACGTCATCAACAGAGATCTTAGGCATCCGCTTCCTCCTCAAGGGACGGCAGTCTGGGACTGCGTGTCTGTCATTTCTTGCTTTCAAATCACGGACATACTACGACGCGGCTCATGTCCCCGACAAGGGACCGAAACGCGGTACGTCAAAAACCTACGGCGAAGGGCGCGGTCGGGAGCGGGGCGCCGCGAAGGGCTCCACCGCGAGAGCACCGTTGAGCGCAGCCGGCGGGTCGCCGCTACCCCCGGTGGGCGACGCGCATGGCGCGCACCATGTGGGGGTTGCCCGCGAGCTCGGCGCCGATCGTCGACGAGTCTCCGTGGCCCGGCAGTACGCGGGTCTCGGGCGGGAGCGCGCCGAGCCTCGCGAGCGAGGCGTAAAGCGCGCGGACGTCCCCGCCGTCGAGGTCGGTGCGGCCCGCCGAGCCGCGGAAGAGCGTGTCGCCCGTGAGCGCGAAGCCGCGCTCGTCGTCGACGTAGGTAAGACCGCCCGGCGTGTGCCCGGGGCACGAGACGACGCGAAGGCGGAAGCCGCCCGCGCAGACGAGGTCGCCGTCCTCGAGTTCGCGGGAGGGTCGCGCCGTGACTGCAGCGTCGGCGCCGAACCACTGCCTCCCCTGCTCCATGCAGGCGGCGAGGCGCGGGGCGTCGGCTGAGGAGATTGCGAAACCCGTCTCGGAGGCCGCGACGAGCGTGTCGAGCGCCCCCACGTGGTCGAAGTGGGCATGCGTCACGAGGACCGCGGCGACCCTGCGGCCGTGTAGCGCCTCGAAGATCGCCGGCGCGTCCCAGCCGGGATCGACGACGATGCAGCCGGCGTCTCCCCCGGCCGCCCCTGCGTCGAGGATGTAGCAGTTCGTCTCAATGGGGCCCACCACGACGCGCTCGACGCAGTCGCAGACCCGCTCGTTAACGGCCACGGTGCTTCCTTTCCTGGAAGTCGCTCGGCAGCGCCCTTCGCGCGTCGATGACCCCCTTCACACGGATGATCGAGTGGAGCAGGGAGTCGAGACGCTGGATCTCGCTCATCTCCACGAGAAAGCGCATGTTCGAGATGCCCATGCGGTCGGTGCGCGTGCCGCACGAGAGGATGTTCGCGCCCGAGTCGCTGATAGCGGCCGAGATGTCCACGAGCAGGCGCGTGCGGTCGATGGCCTCGACGAGGATCTCGACCTGGAAGAGCGAGGCCTGGCCGGTGTCCCAGCGGACGTCGATCATCCTCCCCTCCGACTTGCTGAGGTTCGCGACGTTGGGGCAGTCGGCCCGGTGGACGCTCACCCCGCGGCCGCGCGTGACGAACCCCACGATCTCGTCGCCGACGACGGGGTTGCAGCAGCGCGCGAGCCTCACGAGCATGTCGACGTCGGCCCCCTGCACGATGACGCCGTTGTTCGAGAGGGCGCGCTTCTTGCGCTCGACGGCGTTCTGGACCGAGCGCGAGATGCGCGGCGGGGTCGCCTGCGTCGTGAGGCTCGCGAACGCGCGCTTCTCCGCCTCGGCCTGGGAGTCGGGCGTCTCGTCGAAGACCGCCTTGACCTTCTGGGCGACGACGCGCGGGGAGGTCTTGCCCGAGCCCACGGCGACGAAGAGGTCGTCAACCGAGGCGAGGCCGAGGTCGAGCGCGACCTTGCCGAGGGCGCGCACGGTGCGCGGCGTCGAGATGCCGAGGCCGGCCTTGCGCATCTCCTTCGCGAGAATGTCGCGCCCCTGCGCCGAGTCGTCGGCCTTCGTCACCTTGCTGAAGTAGCTGCGGATCTTTGAGCGCGCACCCGGCGTCTTGACGATGTTCAGCCAGTCACGGCTCGGGTGGGCGTTGTTCTGCGTGAGGATCTCGACACGGTCGCCCATCTGGAGCTCGTAGGAGAGCGGCACGACCGACCCGTTCACCTTGGCGCCGATGCAGTGGTTGCCGACCTCGGTGTGGACCGCGTACGCGAAGTCGAGCGGTGTGGAGCCGGCGCGCAGGATCTGCACCTCGCCCTTGGGCGTGAAGACGAAGACCTCGCTGTCGAACAGGTCGATCTTGAGCGCCTCGAGGAACTCCTGGGGGTCGGAGAGGTCGTCCTGCTGGGTCCAGTCGAGCGTGCGGCCGAGCCACGCGAGCTGGTTGTCGAACCGCTGCGCCGCGTCCTCCTTGTTCCCCTTGGAGTTGCCCGCCTGCTTGTAGAGCCAGTGCGCCGCGATGCCGTACTCGGCGTGCTGGTGCATCTCCTCGGTGCGGATCTGGATCTCGAGCGGGCGGCCGGCCGGGCCGATGACCGTGGTGTGGAGCGACTGGTACATGTTGTACTTTGGCATCGCGATGTAGTCCTTGAACCGACCCGGCATGGGGGTCCACAGCGAGTGGACGGCCCCCAGGACGCCGTAGCAGTCGCGGACGTCCTCGGTGATGACGCGCAGCGCGATGAGGTCGTAGATGTCGCTGAAGTCCTTGCCCTTGTTCTTCATCTTCATGTAGATGGAGTACAGGTGCTTGGGACGACCCACGATGCGCAGGCCCTTGATGCCGGCGCGGTCGAGCTCGCCGCGCAGGATCGAGATGACCTCCTCGAGGTAGCGCTCGCGCTCGTCGCGCGACTCGGCCACCATGCGCGCGATCTGGCGGTACTTGGCGGGGTTCAGGTAGAAGAACGAGAGGTCCTCGAGCTCCCACTTGATCGAGCTGATGCCGAGGCGGTTCGCGAGGGGCGCGTAGATCTCCATGGTCTCGTGGGCCTTGAAGATGCGGCGGTCCTCGGGGATCGCCATGAGGGTGCGCATGTTGTGAAGGCGGTCGGCGAGCTTGATGATGATGACGCGGATGTCCTTGGCCATAGCGAGGAACATCTTGCGCAGGTTGAGGGCCTGCTGCTCGGAGAGGGAGTCGACCGAGATGTTCGTGAGCTTGGTGACGCCGTCGACGAGCTCGGCCACCTGGTCGCCGAAGAGCTCCCTGAGGTCGTCGAGCGTCGCGTCGGTGTCCTCGACCGTGTCGTGGAGCAGGCCGGCGCAGAGGGTGTCGGCGTCGGAGTGCAGGTTCACGGCGAGGATGATGGCGACCTCGACGGGATGGTTGATGTAGGGCTCGCCGCTCTTGCGCTTCTGGCCCCGATGGTGCTCGAACGCGTAGCGGTAGGCCTTCTCGATGCGCGCGACGTCCTCGGGCGACAGGTAGCCCCTGGCCGCCTCGACGAGCGCGGGGAAGTTGTCGGAGCCGTCGCCCGGGGTTTCGGGGACGACCGCCGGGACAGAAGGCTGCGGAGCCGTCGGCGCAGGCTGGGCCTGCTGGGGCTGCTGCGGCGCCTGCTGGAGGGGCGGCTGGGGCTGCCGCGGCGCCTGCTGGAGGGCCGGCTGGGGCTGCGAAGCCTGCGGGGGCTGCAGGGGCTGCTGCGACTGATCGCGGGGGGCGGGGTTCTCTTTGTCGACCACGATATCTCACCTTACCGAACATAGAACGGGAACGTGCGGAGGGGGCGGTGCGGGACGTACGGAACGTGCGGGTGCGCCGACCGGGAGGCGGTACCCTACGGCAGACCGCCCGGGGCCCCGGGCGCGCCGGGGACGATGGGCCTGTTGATGCGCGCGAGCACCTCGGGGGCCGAGGCCTCGAGCGCCCAGGCCTTGTAGCGCGAGAACTCCTCGGTCGCGCGCAGGCCCTCGAGATAGCGGATCGAGCGGGTCAGGTCCATGTGCTCGGGCGACGGGCAGACCGAGATGCGCCGGCCGATGCCGTAGCCCGAGGTAGAGACGAAGCCCAGCTCGCGGAAGATCGAGATGCCGCACGAGACGCCCTTGTCGTTGAGCGTGCAGGGCAGGGACACGGCGCGGCAGTCGCCCGCAAGCTCGGCGTTCGTGACCCCGAAGTCGTCGGCCCCCTCGAGGCGCGCGGCGCGGTTGCGCAGGAGCAGCGCCCGGTAGAGCGTGACGAGGTCGTCGCGGGCCGGGGCGTCGGCGGCGAGGATGCGCTCGTTGATGCGCGCGTCGTCCGGGCCGTAGGCGAGATGGATCCACGAGTCAGAGCCGTCGCGACCCGCGCGGCCGCTCATCTGGTTGAACTCCACCTCGTCGAACGGCAGGTGGTAGAGCACGACGTGGCGCACGTCGGGGAGGTTGACCCCCTCGCCGAACGCGCTCGTCGAGACGACGAGCATGAGGTCGCCCTTGCGGAACGCCGACTCGACCGAGGCGCGGTCGGGCCGGGAGAGGCCGCCGTTGTAGAACGCGACGCGCGACCCGTACGCCCACACGCGGCGCCGGAGCATGCGCGCGAGGGCCACCGTCTGCTCGCGGGAGTTGACGTAGACGAGCGTCTTCTCCCCCGAGGCGAGCAGGCTCACGAGCCGGTCATCTCTGCCCGCGCCGCCACGCTCGTCGACGATGTGGAGGTTCTCGCGGCACGAGGGGTCGATCACAACGCCGGCGTCGGGGATGCCGAGGAGACGCCGTATCTCGGACGCGACGCGGTCGCTCGCGGTGGCGGTCACGGCAAGCACCGTGGGCTGGCCGAGCTCGGCGAGCACGCGGGGCATCTCGAGGTACGCGGGGCGCGAGCCGCCCTGGGCCTGGCCGGCGTGGTGGGCCTCGTCGACCACTACGAAGCCGACGCGCCCGCCCTCGGCGAAGCGCGCTGAGTGAATCGAGAGGAACTCGGGCGTCGTGAGCACGATGTCGACGTCTCCGCGCGCGAGGCCCTCGAACACCGTGTCGCGCTCCTCGAGCGGCGTCTCGCCGGTGAGCACGCGCGTGGCCATGCCGAGCTGGTCGAACACCTGGCTCAGGTGGAAGGCCTGGTCGGAGACGAGCGCGCGCAGGGGGTACACGAACACGCTCGCGCGCTTGCGCATGAGGGCGCAACGGGCCGCGTGCACGTGGAAGATGAGCGACTTGCCGCGGCCCGTCGCCATGACACAGAGCGTGTTGACGCCCGCGTCGAGGTTGTCGAGGGCGCGCGCCTGTGCCGGCAGGAGGTCGTGGTCGCCGATGAGCAGGCGGCGGAGCTCCTCGGTGAGGCGCGTCGTGTCCATGGCGCCGAGACGCTCGCGCTCCGCCGCGCGCTCGCGCACCACGGCGAGCTCGTCGATGGAGCCGGCGCCCGTGCGAAGACTCACGAGAACGTTCACGCCGAGGGAGGGCGACGCGGAGGAGCCGCCGGTGAGCGACTGCACGGTGGCCGTGTACTCAGCCCCGCGGTCCATCTTGGGGGCGATGGCGGCGGCGATGAGGCGCTTGAGGTAGCCGACGGGACGCCCGTCCTCGGTGCGGACGGCGACGGCGTTGGGGTCGTGGGGGTTGTCGGGCTCGCGCACGACGAGCAGGCGCTGCCCCACCTCGAGCGATGCCGCGACGGCCTGCCGGCCCTCGAACGAGACGCCGACGATCTTGGTGTGGAACTGGCTCGCGTTCGCGAGGCCCGCGAGCTCGCCCTCGTTCAGGAACTCCTCCGCGCGCTCGAAAAGGCCGTCGACGAACTCCGCCGCGGGCGACACGTCGCCGGGGCCGGGCACGTCGCGGCGCAGGACGTCCTTCACGTGGAGCTTGCAGCTCACGCGGCCCTGCCAGGTCTCGACCTTAGGCTCGAAGACGATGTCGACGGCGCCGTCATACTCGGAGAGCGTCTCGACGTCGTCGGCGTTGAACATGATGCACTGGGAGACGCCCGTCGCGTCGCTCGCGATGAACGAGAAGTGCCGGCCCCCCTCGCCGCGCCTGCGGCGGTCGCCCATCGTGACGCCGCGAACGGCGAGCACGGGGGCCTCGTTGCCCTGGCCGAACGGCTGCAGGACCGAGAGGGCCTTGACGGACTCGACGGAGAGCTCGGAGAGGCTCACCTGCGCGGCGACGTAGCTCCTGTCCTCGAACGCGTCCTGCGGCAGGGCGGAGAGGACCTCCTGCATGCGGTCGCGGAACGCGTCGAGGTTGCCCGCCTCGAGCGTGACGCCCACGGCGCCGGCGTGCCCGCCGAAGCGGACGAGCAGGTCGGAGCACTGTTCGACGGCCTGGAAGAGGTTGACGGAGCCCACGGAGCGGCCCGAGCCGCGCGCGATGCCGTCGCTGATGGTGAAGAGGAGCACGGGCACGTGGTAGCGCCCGACGAGCCGGCTCGCGACGATGCCCTTGACGCCCTCGTGCCAGCCCTCGCCGCCCACGACGATGACGCGACCGCCGTCGTAGGAGGACTCGACCATCGCGATGGCCTCCTCGGCGAGCTGGGCCTCGATCGAGCGGCGCTCGAGGTTGATCTCCTCGAGGCGGGCGGCGAGGCGCTCGGCCTCGGCGGGCTCCTTCGCCATGAGGAGGTCGAGCGCGATCGCCGGGTCGTCCATGCGCCCGGCGGCGTTCATGCGCGGGATGAGGGAGTACGCGAGGTCGTCGGCCGTGAGCGTCTCGAGCTGCCGGCGCGCGTGCAGGGCGAGGGCGGCGAGTCCGCACCGCTGGACGCGCCGCATCCGGGACATGCCGTCGGAGACGAGGGAGCGGTTCTCCCCCGTGAGGAGCATCATGTCGCTCACCGTGCCGAGCGTCGCCACGTCGGTGTAGGAGCGCCAGAGGTCGGGCTGGCCCATGCGGGCGCCCAGGACGCAGACGACCTTGAGGGCGACGCCGACGCCCGCGAGCTCGCGGGACGGGCACGCGGGGTCGAGCTTGGGGTCGCACACGGGGACGCCCTGCGGGACGAGGTCGCCCGGCTCGTGATGGTCGGTGACCGCGACGTCGACCCCCTCGGCGAGCAGTGCCTCGACCTCGCGCGCCGAGGCGATGCCGGTGTCGACGGTGACGATGAGGTCGGGTCGAACCGAGTCGAAGAGGCGCTCGACGGCGGCGGCCGAAAGGCCGTACCCCTCGTCGAAGCGCCGCGGAATGAACGGTGTGACGCGCCCACCCAAGTCCCTCAGCGCGCTCGTGAGCAGGCATGTGGCGCTGATGCCGTCGACGTCGAAGTCGCCGAAGACCACGACGGACTCGCCGGCCCTGAGCGCGGCCTCGAGACGGTCGACCACCTGGGCGAGCCCCGGGATGAGCAGGGGGTCCTCCCAGTCGCGGTCGAGCGAGGGTGTCAGGAAGCGCCGGGCGTCGTCCACCGTACAAATGCCGCGGCCCGCCATGATGCGGGCCACCAGCGGGGTGACGCCGCAGGCCGCCTCGATGAGCTCGGCGGCCTGGGCGTCGTATGGGACGACTTCCCAGCGCTTGTTGAGCGCGAGAGAGGTCATCACACCACCTTATTCTTTTTCACCTTGGCCTTACGGGGCCGAGGCTCGGCCTGCTCGCCGGGACGTGCGCCGGACTTCGCGGAGGACGCGGGGGCCGAGCTCGCAGCGGAGTCGCCGGCAGAGGTGTCGCCATCAGCGGCGGGCTGGGCGGGCGCGGCGGCCTGGGACTTCGCCGCGAGCTGCGCCGCCTCGCCGTACTTCTGCTCGGCTGCGCGCCACTCGGGCTCGCGGCCCTTCCAGAGCGCGTAGGCGGGGGCGGCGACGGCGATCGACGAGTAGGCGCCGAGCACGAGGCCCACGGTCATCGCGAAGGCGAAGCCGCGCAGGGTCTCTCCGCCGAAGACGAGCATCGCGACGACCGGGACCACGCTCGTGAGCGCCGTGTTGATCGAGCGCACGATGACCTGGTTCTCGGACCAGTTCGTGATCTGCAGGGCCGTGCGGTGAACGCCGTCCTTGAGCGTGCGGATGTTCTCGTTCACGCGGTGGAAGACGACGACCGTGTCGTAGAGGCAGTAGCCCATGATGGTGAGGAGCGCCGCCACGACGTTGGGCGTGACCTCGAACTGCGTCCACGCGTAGATGCCGGCCACGATGACGAGGACCTGCACGAGCGAGAGGACGCCCATGAGGGCCATCTTGAGCTCGTAGCGCACGGAGACGAAGATGACGATGAGCGCGATGACGACGAAGAACGCGATGACCATGGCGCGCGTGACGTCGCCGCCCCAGTTGGGGCCGATGGTCTTGCTGCTGTAGCTGCCGTCGTCGAGGCCGAGCGAGGAGGCCACGGCGCTCGCGACCTCGTTGGCGACGACGGGGTCGGTCTCCCCGGTGCGCACCATGAAGCCGTTCGAGTCGCCCGAGACGGTGGTCTGGACCACCGCGTCGGTCACACCCTGCTCGTTGAGCGCGTCGCGCATCTGGGAGATGGTGACGTCGCCCGTCTCGTTGAACGTGACCTGGGTGCCGCCCAGGAAGTCGATGCCGAAGTTGAGGCCGCGCGCGAGGAGGCCCACGAGGGCGATGACGACCATGGCGATGGAGATGGCGAACAGGACCTTGCGGTACTTGACGAACTGAATCTCGTGCTTGAAGTGGCTACGCAACGAGACCGCCCCCCTTCTTGTTCGACGGCGAGACGGTCTTCGAACCACCGCCCAGGGCGCGCCCTTCCGCGATGTCCTCGGACACGCCCCAGAAGACGGGGTGCGCGTCTATGGCGCCCCTGCCGAGCAGGCGGAGCGCCGGCGTGGTGAAGCAGAGCAGCGTGAAGAACGAGCACAGGACGCCGAGCCCGAGCGTGAGCGCGAAGCCGCGCACCGAGCCGGTCGTGAGGAAGAACAGGCCGAACGCCGAGATGAGCGACACGAGGCCGGCGTCGATCGCGGTGCCGATGCCGTGCTTGGAGCCGGTGACCGCGGCCACGCGGACGGCGCGCCCGAGGCGCAGCTCCTCGCGGAAGCGCTCGAGGACGAGGATCGACGAGTCGGCCGCCATGCCGATCGTGAGCACGATGCCCGCGAGGCCCGGCAGCGACAGGGCGAAGAGGCCCATCGAGGACAGAAGCGCGAAGATGCCGAGGTAGACGATGCCGAACACGAGCAGCGCGCCGGCGGTGATGAGGCCGAGGCCGCGATAGAAGAACAGGAGGTACGCGAGGATCAGCACGAAGCCGACCACGACGGCGATGAGGCCCTCGTTGAGCGAGTCCTGGCCGAGGGTCGGGCCCACGAAGCTCGACTCGGAGTACTCGAGCGTGACGGGCAGGGCGCCCGACTCGAGGACCGTCTTGAACGCCTGCGCGTCCTCGAGCGAGTAGCTGCCCGTGATCGAGACCTCGCCGGTGAGGATCGAGCTCTGGACGGAGGGCGCGCTCTGGACCACGCCGTCGAGCACGATCGCGATGGCGCCGTGCGTGGCGGAGAGGTACGAGGTGACCTCGGCGAAAGCCTCGGTGCCCTCGGAGTCGAGCTTGAGGTTCACCGCGTAGTACGCGCTGCCCTGGGACTCCTGGCCGATGCTCACCGTGCGAATCTGGTCGCCGGTCATGAACGCGGTGTAGGTGCCCGGCTCGAGCTTGACGTTCTTGACGCCGAGCGTGATGCGGTTGAGCGCGTCCTGGTCGCCGATATCGTTGAGGTCGACGAACTCGAGGCTGCCCGTGGTGCCGATCGTGTCGATGACCTGCTGCGCGTCGGTCGCGCCCGGGATCTGGATGAGGATCTGGTTCGTGCCCTGGCGCTGCACCGTGGCCTCGCTCGCGCCGAGCGAGTTCACGCGGTTCGTGACGACGGTCACGGCCGAGTCCATGTCGGTGTCCGTAACGGCAGAGCCGTCGGGCTTGGTGGCGGTCATGATCACCGAGACGCCGCCCTGGATGTCGAGGCCCTGGGTGATCTTCTCGCCGAGCGGGGTGAACCCGATGACGCAGATCACGAGTATCACGAGCAGCGCGATGAGCGTGCCCGCGTACTTGCGCGCCTCCGCCGGGAAGCGGTGCCCGCGCTTCTTCCCGCCGCGCTTCTTGGACGGTCTCGAGGAGCCCTTCCCGGCTCCCCCGCCGGTGGCCTGGGCCCAGGCCGCAGCGGCGCTCTCCCGCTCTTCCTTGTTTTCGTCAGCCATACGCACCTTCCAAAGTCACAAAACGGACGCATGTCCACGGGGCGCGCATGCATAACGGCCCCGCAAAGACGCATAAAAAATCAGTATAGACGATAGCTGCCCGCCGGAAGGCGAGAGGCGCGACTCACCAGACGGTCTGCACGTCGTCAGTAGTCGTTCGCCGCCTCGCTCGCCATCCAGTCGTCGACGAACGCCCCGTAGCGGCCCTCCATGATCGCCTCGCGGGCGCGGTCCATGAGGTCGACGAGGAAGAACACGTTGTGCATCGAGAGCAGGATGCCGCCGAGCATCTCCTTCTGCGTGACGAGATGGCGCAGATAGCCGCGCGAGTAGCCGCCCGTGCAGACGGGGCAGCGGCACTGCGGGTCGAGCGGGCCCGCGTCGGTCGCATAGCGGGCGTTGCGCATGTTCATGCGGCCGGTGTGCGAGAACGCCGTGCCGGAGCGGGCGGTGCGCGTGGGCAGCACGCAGTCGAACATGTCGATGCCGCACGCCACGCCGCGCACGAGCGTGGTGGGGTTGCCGACGCCCATCAGGTAGCGGGGCTTGTTGCGCGGCATGTGCTCGGACACGAGGGGGGCGAGCGTCTCGAACATGACGTCGTGCTCCTCCCCCACGCTGTAGCCGCCGATGCCGTAGCCGGGGAAGTCACCGCACGACTCGAGGTGCTCGAGCGAGCGAAGGCGAAGGTCGAGGTGCATGCCGCCCTGGACGATGCCGAAGAGCGCCTGGTCGGGCCTGGTGTGGGCCTTGAAGCAGCGCTCGGCCCACATACTTGAGAGCTCCACGGCGCGCTCGACGAAGGAGCGCTCGGCCGGGTAGCCCGGGCACTGGTCGAGCTGCATCACGATGTCGGCCCCCAGACGCTGCTGGATGGCCATGTTCTCCTCGGGCGTCCAGAAGACGTGGGCGCCGTCGTAGTCGTCGACGCGGAACGCCACGCCCTCGTTCGAGAGCTTAACGAGGTCGCCGTGCGAGAAGACCTGGAACCCGCCCGAGTCGGTGAGGATGGGGCGATCCCACCGCATGAACTCATGCAGCCCGCCGAGGCCCTCGACAACCCGCGAGCCGGGGCGCATCTCGAGGTGGTAGGTGTTCGCGAGGACGATCTGCGCGCCGAGCGACCTGACGACCTCGGGGAGCAGCCCCTTCACCGTGCCCTTGGTGCCGACGGGCATGAAGACGGGGGTGTGGATGTCGCCGTGGGCCGTGTGGAAGACGCCGGCGCGGGCGTGGGTGGTAGGGTCCTCGGCCAGGACCTCGTACGAGAACAGGCCGGCTGTCTGACCTTCGTTCAACTGTGCATACCTCCTCGGGGACGGCGTGGGCGCGGGGCGTCACGATTCGCGAAGCGTTGGTGGGGCGGCCCCTTGCGAGGGAGAAGTATATACCGCGCGCCCCGAGCGGCCCCGTCCGCGGCGCCTGCCTGCGCACATATCCCATGCGCGCACAGGGCGTCCGCCTCACGCACACATCGACCTGCTACCATGCCGCCTTGCGACTTTCCGAATGACCCGCGGCGCGCCGCGCCCGGGCGACCACACCACGGCAGTTAGGCGAACCGGATGCCCCCCATCTCCTCAGACCAGACGTCCCCCGAGGCGCGCACGACCGAAACAGAGCTCGCGTCCGAGGCGGACCCCACCAAGACCGCGGGTCGCAGGCGCGTGCCGGAGCTGCTCGCCCCGGGCGGCTCGTTCGACGCGTTCAAGGCCGCGCTCGCAGCGGGCGCCGACGCGATCTACTGCGGGCAGGGGGCCTTCAACGCGCGGAGGAACGCCGACAACCTCGACGGCGAGGCGTTCCGCGAGGCGTGCCGGCTCGCACACCTCGCCGGGTCGCGCGTCTACGTGACCGTGAACATCCTCATCCGCGAGGACGAGCTGGCAGACGCCCTCGCCCTCGTCCACGACTGCATCGAGGCGGGCGCCGACGCGTTCATCGTGCAGGACTGGGGCCTCCTGCGGGCGGTGCACGAGCTGTGGCCGCAGGCGGAGCTCCACCTCTCGACCCAGGCGAACGTCCACGAGCCGCGCGGCGTGCGGTTCGCGCGCGACCGGGGCTGCTCGCGGGTGACGCTCTCGCGCGAGCTCTCGCTCGGCGAGATCGAGGCCTGCTCGCACGAAGGGGTCGAACTCGAGGTGTTCGGGCACGGCGCGCTCTGCGTGTGCTACTCGGGCGAGTGCCTGCTCAGCAGCTTCCAGCGCGGCAGGTCGGCGAACCGCGGGCTCTGCCGCCAGCCCTGCAGGCTCCCCTACCGCCTGCTCGACGAGGCGGGGAATGACGTCTCCCGCGCGTGCGGGACGCGCCTCCTCTCGCCGCGCGACAACTGCACCGTGGGGATGATAGGCGAGCTTGCCGAGGCAGGCTGCTCCGCGCTCAAGGTTGAGGGGCGCATGAAGGCGCCCGACTACGTGGGGACCGTCGTGGGCTGCTACCGCGAGGCGCTCGACGAGTACGCGCGCGGCGGCGACCCGGAGGCGACGCCCGAGGTCATGCGCGCCCTCGCCAGGGCCTTCAACAGGGATTTCACGAACGCGTACCTGCGCGGCGAGAGCGGGCCCGACATGATGTCCTACGAGCGCGGCAACAACCGCGGGCAGCTCGCCGGCGTCGTGACCTTCGCGGGCGAGCGCCGGGCGACGGTCGCGCTCGACGAGCCGGTGGGGACCGGGGACCTGCTCGAGATCCGCGACCCCGACGAGTTCGACGACTACGTGACGGTGCCGGCGCCGCGCGACTGCGAGGCCGGCGAGACGCTCACGCTCGCGCTCCCCCGCCCCATGCGCGCCGGATGCCCCGTGCGCGTCATCCGCAGCGAGGAGGGCATGGCGCGCGCCCGCGAGTACGCCGCCCGCAGGTACCCGCGCAAGCGGCGCGTCGACGTGCGCGTCACGGCACGGCTGGGGGAGCCACTGGCGATCGAGCTCGCGACGGTGGCGGGCGACTGCCACCCAGCGCTCGGGGACGGCGTCGTGCGCGTGGTCGCGGAGGGCGCGACCGTGGAGGCAGCGCGCACGAAGAGCGTGACGGTCGAGGACGTCATGGAGCACGTGGGGAGGTTCGGGACGAGCCCCTTCGAGGTGGCGGGCTGGCAGGTCGAGCTCGACGAGGGCGTGGGGATGGGCTTCTCCGCGCTCCACGCGCTGCGGGCGCGCGCGGCCGAGATGCTCGAGGAGGCCATCCTTGAGCCGTGGGAGACGCGCGCGAGGGAAGCCATCGAGCCGCCGTGCAGCGTCGAGGCGCGGCGGAGGGTCGCGGGACGTGCGTCCGGGGGCGCTTCCGACCGGGAGGCGGGGCGTCCGGGGGTGTGCGCGCTCGTCACCTCCCCTGCCGCGGCGCGCGCGGCCCTCGACGAAGGCGCTACGGTTGTCTACGCCCCCGCCGACGACCTCGCGCTCGGCCCAGGTTCGAGCGGCAGGCGCGACCTCGCGGAAGGCGGCGCAGAGGACTGGCCCGAGGGCGTGGTCCCGCTCTTCGACGAGGTGAGCAGGGAGTCCGATATACGGCGCCTCGAGGGGCTCTTCGCGAACGGTCGCGAGGCGGGGGTCGGCACGGTGGGCTGGCTCTCGCTCGCCGTCGAGCGCGGGTGCGCGCCCTGGCTCTGGAACACGCTGCCGCTCCACAACCACGTCGCGTTCGAGGAGATGGAGCGCGCCGGGGCGGCGGGCGTGTGGCTCTCCCCCGAGCTCGAGCTCATGGAGATCGCGACGCTCGCCGCCACGACGCGGCTCCCCCTGGGCATCGTGGTCTACGGCCACCAGCGCACCATGACGACCGAGCACTGCCTGCTCCAGGCGATGGGCCCCTGCGCGCAGCGGTGCGCCTCGTGCGAGCGGCGTGCCCGGCGGCTCACGCTGCGCGACGAGTTCGACCGCCCATCCCTCGTCACGAGCGACGCCCTCGGAAGGTCGCGCCTCTGGCAGGCGGGCCCGCTCGACGCGACGCCCCAGGTGCCCGAGCTCATCGGCATGGGCGTGACCCGGTTCATGGTGGACGCGCGGGTCCTCTCCTGCGACGAGACGGCCCGCGCGGTCGCCCGGATGAGGCGCGCGCTCGAGGCGGCCGCCGTCGGCAGGGCCCCCGACCCGCGCGAGCCCGGGGCGAACCCCGGGCATCTCTTCGAGCGGATCGGGTAGCCGGGCGGAGCCTTACGCGCGGTAGAACTCCTCGACGTCCTTCGCCATCGCGTCGGCCGAGGCCTGGTCGACGTAGATCATGTGGCCGGCCTCGTAAAGCCTCCAGGTCAGGTTCGCCTTGACCTCGTCACCCAGGTACATGCGCGCCATGTCCTCGACGGGCCCCAGGAAGCACGTGGCGAGGTCGAAGTAGCCGCCAAGCACAAGCACCTTCATGCCGGGGTTGTGGCGCATGGTCTCGGCGAGGTCGTAGGCGACATTGGGCGTCTTGGCGCGCCAGGTTGCGCCCGCGCTCGTGTGGGTGTGGTCCCACGACAGGCCCACGGTCTCCCAGTTGCTGAGGCCGTACGGCAGCGGGTTGCGGTAGCCGATCTCGCCGCCCACGATAGCCCTGAAGCCCGCGTTCCACGCCGCCATGGTGCAGGAGTCGCTCGGGTCCTCCTCGGCCGTGCCCTCGGCGCTGCCCTGGAGGAAGTTGCCCGCCTCGAACGTGAAGCGCCCGTCAAGACGCCCGCAGACGCGACGCTCGTCCCTGAGGAGCTCCTGGCGGAAGTCGGTGAGCTCGATGCGAAGATGCTTGCGCAGGATGTAGTCGAGAGGAAGGCCGATGAGGGCCGCCATCTCCTCGGCGAGCGCGCGCTCCTCCTCGGGGGCGAGGCGGTCGCCGAGGAGCAGGGCGGGCGCGAAGCGGGTCTCTGCGAAGGTCGCGGCGCGGTCGAAGAGCTCGGCCTGCGTGAGGTCGCGGCCCGCCTCGGACTTGCCGTGATACTTGGCGATGCAGGCGAACGTGGGCAGCATCTGGATGTAGCTCGCGTCGTTGCCGGGGATGGTCGAGACCCAGTCGAAGATGGCCGAGAGCATGACGACGCCGTTGAGGCCCACGCCCCTGCGCTCGAGCTCGCGGCAGAGGACGGCGTTGCGCGTGGTGCCGTACGACTCGCCGAACAGGTAGAGCGGGGAGTTCCATCTGCCGCTCCCCTCAAGCCAGGACTGGACGAAGCGAGCGAAGCAGTCAGCGTCGGGGTCGACCCCGAAGGCGCGCTTGCCCTCCACGCCCTCGGCGAGGACCGACCAGCCGGTGCCCAGGGCGTCGATGAACACGAGGTCGCTGGTCCTGAGCAGGGTGTTCGCGTTGTCCTCGATCGTGTAGGGGGCCGGACCGATGCGGCGGTCGCCGTTGGGGACGACGCGGCGCGGACCGATGCCGCCGACGTTCACAAGCACGCTCGCGCTGCCCGGGCCGCCGTTGAAGCAGAACGTGACGGGACGCGCCGGGTCCTCGCGGCCCTCTGCGTCGACGCGCGTGTAGGCGATGCAGAACATCGAGCCCACGGGCTCGCCGTCGTCCTCGCGAATCTCGACGTGGCCCGCCTTGGCCGTATAGTCGAACGACTCGCCGGCGCACGACCACGTGAGGCGCCGCTCGACCGGCTCCGGGACCTTCCTGAACGCGCGACGGGGCTTCTCGCGCTCCTCGGGAGCGACGGGCTTCTCAGATGCGTCTGCCGACATGGCGACCGCCTTCCTGTTCTGTTGACTCCTGCTGACTCCGGACACGAAGCGAGGCGGCACCGCTGCCGCCCCGCGCTGAAACCTTGCACGATTAACGTTGTACCACAGCCGGGCCCGCGCCGCACGCGCGAGCTGGCGGGCCGCGATGAGGGCCGGCCGAGCGGCTACGCGCGGCAGTCCGCTACGCGGGGTCGCCCTCCTCGGCGTCGACCTGCTCGAGCGCGCGGGCGACCGCCGCCTCCCCCTCGGGGGTCTCGACGGGCCTGAGATTCACGACCGGGGGCTTCTTGGGCGACCCGCCAGACTCGTAGACGGCGACGGCGTGCTCGACCTCGGCGAAGTCGACCACGGTCGAGGCGTAGAGCCCCACCTCTCCGGACTCGTCGGCCTCGTAGTCGGCGTAGACGAGGTAGCGCGTCGCCGAGGAGGGGTCCTCGAACCAGAAGAGCGCGTCGTACTTCGCCATGGCGCCGTCCTCGTCCGGCGAGCGGAACGAGAAGTAGCACGAATGGATGTCGAACTCGCCGGGCATGTCAGGCCCGCCGCACTCCTCGCGAACGTCGCCCACGGCGCCGCCCCCTCCCCTGTCGAATCGGCCGCCGCCGCGGATCTGCCCGCGGAGGCGCTGCTGTGACCACCGTTACTTGTGGTAGTAGCTCCTGCGCTCGAACTTGGGCTCGCACAGGACGTTGATGCCGAGCGTCTTGAACAGCTTCTCGTCGGCGTTCGAGAGGATGACCGAGAAGTACGCGTCGCAGCCGCGCAGGTCGTTCGCGCAGGCGATGGCCTGGGCGGCGAGGGGGTTCACGGCCGAGCTGATCGAGAGCGCGATGAGCATCTCGTCGGAGTGGAGGCGCGGGTTCTTGCTGCGCAGGTGCTCAGTCTTGAGGCGGCAGATGGGGTCGATCGCGTCGTCGCTGATGATGTAGGTCTCCTCGGGGATTCCCGCGACGCGCTTGAGGGCGTTGAGGAGCAGGGACGACGCGGCGCCGAGCCTCGACGAGGTGCGCCCCGTCACGATCGTGCCGTCGGGGAGCACCATGGCGCCCGCGGGCGCGCCCGTCTCGGCCTCCTTGTCCATGGCCGCGCCGTGCGCCGGGGAGTACTGCGCCGTGACGCCTGCCTGGTTCATGAGCAGCACGAGCGTCTCGACGTCGTGCCCGTCGCCGCCCGTGCGCTTCGACTCGACCGCGGTCTGGTAGTACCTGCGGACGATCTCGGCCTTGGCGGCCTCGCGCACCACCGCGTCGTCGGAGATGGCCAGGCCCGCCATGTTCACGCCCATGTCGGTGGGCGACAGGTAGGGGCTCGTCCCCATGATCTTCTCCATCATGGCCTTGAGCACGGGGAACGTCTCGACGTCGCGGTTGTAGTTGACCGTGACCTCGCCGTAGGCCTCGAGGTGGAAGGGGTCGATGATGTTCGAGTCGTTGAGGTCGACCGTGGCGGCCTCGTACGCGATGTTCACCGGGTGCTTGAGCGGGAGGTTCCAGATCGGGAACGTCTCGTACTTGGCGTAGCCGGCGGAGACCCCGCGCTTGTACTCGTGGTAGAGCTGGGAGAGGCAGGTCGCCATCTTGCCGCTGCCGGGGCCCGGCGCGGTGACCACGACGAGCGGGCGGGAGGTCTCGACGTACTCGTTGCGGCCGAAGCCCTCGTCGCTCACGATGTGGTCGATATCGTAGGGGTAGCCGGCGATGGGATAGTGCTTGTAGCTGCGGATCCCCATGGAGGCGAGGCGGTTGCGGAACGCCTTGGCGCCCGGCTGGCCGGCGAAGTGCGTGACGACGACGCTGCCCACGTAGAACCCCATGCCGCGGAACGCGTCCATGAGGCGCAGTACCTCCTCGTCGTAGGTGATGCCGATGTCGCCGCGGCGCTTGTTCGACTCGATGTCGTTCGCGTTGATCGCGATGACGATCTCGACGTCGTCGACCATGCTCTGGAGCATGCGGATCTTGGTGTCGGGCTCGAACCCGGGCAGCACGCGCGCGGCGTGGTAGTCGTCGAACAGCTTGCCGCCGAACTCGAGGTAGAGCTTCCCGCCGAACTGCTCGATGCGGCCGCGGATGCGCTCCGCCTGGAGCGCGATGTACTTGTCGTTGTCAAATCCGATCTGCATGGATGGGCCGGGCCTCTCTCTTCGGCGGAGGAAAACAACCGAGCGATTTTACGCCAAGTCGAGCGCCTTGGGGGCGTGCTTCCCAGAAAAACGAAAGGACGCGCCCGACGGATGCCGGACGCGCCCGAAATTCACAGCATGAGCAAACGGACAGGCAGCGGCGCGAGACCGCGCTGCGAGCGCGAGCCGCCTTGCCTACCGGAGAGTCGCCTGGATTAGCAGATCTTGACGACCCAGCCCTCGGGGCCCTCGATGGCGCCGGACTGGATGTCGCAGAGCGTGGAGCGCAGACGGCCCATGACAGGGCCCATCTCGGTCATGCCGCTCGGGAACTCGATGACCTTCTCGCCGTCGGTCACGCGGCCCACGGGCGAGATGACCGCCGCGGTGCCGCAGAGGCCGCACTCGATGAAGTCGCCGATCTCGCTGTAGAGGACCGGGCGCTCGACGACCTGCATGCCGAGCATGTGGCGCGCGACGTAGACGAGCGAGCGGCGGGTGATCGAGGGCAGGATCGAGTCGGTGTGCGACTGGGGCACGACGAGGGTGCCGTCCTTGGCGACGAACAGGAAGTTCGCGCCGCCGGTCTCCTCCACGTAGGTGCGGCTCTGCGAATCGAGGAACATGTTCTCGTCGAAGCCGTTGTCATGGGCGAGCTGGTAGGGGTAGAGGCTCATCGCGTAGTTGAGGCCGGCCTTGATGTTGCCGGTGCCGTGGGGCGCGGCGCGGTCGTACTGCGACACGCAGATGCTCACCGGCTTGCAGCCGCCCTTGAAGTAGGGGCCCACGGGCGTGACGAGGATGCGGAACTGGTACTCGGTCGCGGGCTTGACGCCGATGACCTCACCGGTCGCGAACATGAAGGGGCGCACGTAGAGCGTGGCGCCCGAGCCGAACGGCGGCACCCACGCGGCGTTGGCCTTGACGACCATCTTGACGGCCTCGATGAACTTGTCCTCGGGGAACGCGGGCATGACGAGGCGGCGAGCCGAATCGGCCATGCGGGAGGCGTTCATGTCGGGGCGGAAGCAGACGATGGAGCCGTCCTGCGTGGTGTAGGCCTTGAGGCCCTCGAAGCACTCCTGGCAGTAGTGGAGGATGCCGGAGCACTCGGAGATCGTCACCGAGTGGTCCTTGGTGAGGCCGCCCTCCTCCCACGCGCCGTTGCGGTAGTTGCAGACGTAGCTGTAGTCGGTGGGCTGGTAGGAGAAGGTGAGGTTGCCCCAGTCGAGGTCCTTCTTTTCGATGGCGTCCATGGTAGGGATGTCCTCCTGATTCATAGTCCGGCGGGGTCGGGTTACACGTGAAGAAGCTCGTGAAAACGCACGGTTGAACGTACTATAGACCCGGTCTGAGCGGCGTTACGAGATATTAACCAACGGGCCACAGTCCCGCTACAGTAGCGTGCCGCGCGCGGCGGGCGGGCCGTGGCGGGCGGTCGCGGCGTGCGGGTCGCGGCGGGCGGCGTGCGGCGCTACTCGGCGGAGGCGGCGGCGATCCAAGACTCGTCGGAGGGGTTCGCGCGGAACGCGAGCAGGCGCGCCACGTCGTCCGGGCGGATGTAGCCCTCCCGCGCGGCGACCTCGACGAGCGTGTCGAAGTCGGTGAGCGAGACGTTCTCGACGCCCGCCTCGGCGAGGTGGTCGAGGCCAGAGCGCATCCCGTAGGTGAAGATGGAGGCGACGCCGAGCACCTCGGCGCCCGCGGCGCGCAGCACGCCCACGCACTCGAGCGCGGAGCCCGCCGTGGAGATGAGGTCCTCGACGACGACGACCTTGGTCCCGGGCTCGCAGAGGCCCTCGATCTGGTTCTTGCGGCCGTGGTCCTTCGCGCCGCCGCGCACGTAGCCCATGGGGAGGCCGAGCTTGTAGGCGGCGATGGCGGCGTGGGCGATGCCCGCCGTGGAGGTGCCCATGAGCGTCTCCGCCTCGCCGAACCGCTCGCGGACGTTCTCCGCGATCCCGGTCTCGACCATCTCGCGCACCTCGGGGTACGAGAGGATGAGGCGGTTGTCGCAGTAGACGGGGCTCTTGATGCCCGACGACCAGACAAAGGGCTCGTCGGGGCGCAGGAAGACGGCCTTGATGCCGAGCAGGGCTTTTGCAATCTCGATCTTGTCGATCACGGGAACGCACGCTCCTTACCAGTTCTTACCGGTTCCAGCCAGCCCTCACCGGTTCTCGCCAGCTCTCACCGGTTGCTTGTCCGATTCACCGCCCCATGATACAGGCGCCGGCGCGCCGCGGCGCCCTCCCTAGCGGACCTCGCAATAACTGCCGAGATAGCTGAAGCCCGCGCAGATGTCGTCAAGCTCGCAGACGAGCGAGGCGAACTCGGGCGTGTAGACGGAGGCCTCGAGCTCGCAGAGGAAGCGGGCCTCCTCGTCGCACCCCCGGGAGGGCAGGCTCGCGATGGACGCGACGTTCACGTCGAGCGCGTAGACGCGCGCGAGGACGCGGTAGAGAGAGCCGGGCTCGTTGGGGAGGGTCATCCTGATCGCCGTGCGGTCGGCGCCGGGGAGGATCCGCAGGCCGGGGCCCACGCAGGCGAACCGCATGGGGCCGAAGGGGCCGAGGTCGACCTGGCGCTCGAGGGGGACGAGGCCGTAGACGTCGGCGCAGGCGCGCCCGCAGAGCGCCGCCAGGTCGAGCCGCCCTGACGAGGCGACGGCGCGCGCGGCCTCGGCGGCGTCCCCGACGGTCGTGAAGCGCACGCCGTCGCGGGCAAGGGTGCCGGCGCAGCAGCGCGCCGCGGCGCGCGGGTCGGAGACGACCTCGCGAAGGCCCTCGAGCGTCGCGCCCGGCAGGGCGAGCAGGTCGCGCGCCACGCGCACCTCGCACATGCGCACGATGTGGCAGTCCGTATCGCACAGGAGGTCGACGACGCCCTCCCCCGCCTCGCCGGTGAACTCGAACGGCAGGACGCCGTAGTCGCAGAGACCCTCGGCGACGGCCCTCACCACGCCGCGCGCGTCCCTGAAGAAGCTGACGGAGGGGCGCTTGAACATCTTCTCGCAGGCGAGCTGGGAATAGGAGCCCTCGATGCCGAGGACCGCGACGCTCGCGCCCGCGGGGAGATGAGACGGCGACTCCGCGACGGCCGCCGCGACGCGCTCGCCGAGCGGGCTCGAGGGGCGGAGCAACCGGTCCTGCCTGCCGCGGCTCATCTCCATGAGCAGGGAAAACAGGACGGTCGCGGCGCTGCCCAGCCCCTCCGGCGCCTCGGAGCGCACCCGCGCGATGATCTCGCGCTCGCGGGCGGGGTCGTAGGGACGCTGGCCGGAGACGCGCTTGAGGGCCGCGATCTCGTCGGAGAGCGCCATGCGCTCCTCGAAGAGGGCGAGCATGCGCTCGTTCACCGAGTCCATGCGCACGCGAAGGGCGGCGAGGTCGACAGGCGGCGTGGCAGGGGCGGTCGATTCGCTTGCGGGAGGCTTGACTTCCATGGAGCACCTCTCTCGGGGACTGAGGGTTTACGCGCGAGCCGCGGAGCTCGGCGATACAGCGGACGAGGCCGCGGCGCATGCGCGACCGAGGTCGCGAGTGAGGTTTCGCTGCTCGCGCGCCTCGCAGCGTTCGAGGGCGGCCTCGGCGGCGGAGAAGCGGCAGCCGCAGTAGTTCTGCCGGTAGAGCCCGAGCCTCTTCGCGCGCTCCGTCGCGGCAGGGTAGAGGGGGCGGAAGTCGCGCCAAACGCCGGTCAGGCCGCGCTCCCCCGCGACCTCGGCGAGGGCGCGGCCGCACGCGTCGAAGAGCTGGTAGGGCGAGACGGCGAGCGTGGTCGAGATGTGGGTGAACCCGAGGTCTGATGCCATCCTGGCGGCCTCGGCGAGCCGCAGCCGGTAGCACGCCGCGCAGCGCGCCGGGCGGTTCGTGCCCCAGCGGGCGACGTCGCGTTCCCAGGCGCCGGTGTCGCACGGCCCCTCGAGCACCTCGAGGCCCTCGGTCGCCGCCCACCCGCGGAGCACGTCGAGGCGCCTGGCGTACTCGGCCGCAGGGTGGATGTTCGGGTTCACGTAGCAGATGGTGATGTCGTAGCCCTCCTCGCGCAGCACGCGGGTCGGCTCGAGGGAGCACGGGCCGCAGCAGGCGTGGAGCAGCAGCCGGGACTTTTCTCCGCACGCCATGGGTCGGCCTCCTCTCCGGGTCGCGCGGTCGCGGGGACACGCGGTGTCGAAAAAGGGCGGCGGCGCCGACGCAGAGGTGCGACGCCGCCGCCCGAGGGAACTTGCTCGGCGGTTCGGCCGGTCCGGGGCGCCGGTCCGGCGGACAGGTCAGAAGGTCCCGCCGGGGCTTACTCGGCCGCGGCGATGAGGGGCGCGGCGACCTGCTTCTTGCGGGAGAGCACGCCGGGCATCCAGACGCCCTCGGGGGAGGTCACGATGCCAAGGCCGCGCTCGACGACCGAGACGTCGCCGCAGGCGAAGACCTGCGAGCCCTCCTCGATGATGTCGGTCACGAGGAGCACGAGGGAGTCGCCGCCGTTGGCGACGCGGTACTCCTCCATCGCCGCGCGCAGAGCCTCGGCCTGCTCGAGCACGGGCTCCTTGTTCACGGTCTCGTACTGGCCGATGTAGACCGCCTTGCCGCCGATCTCGAAGCGCTTGATGTCGCGCGAGACCATCTGCTCGGGCGTGAACCCGTCGGCCCCGCGGCTCTTGAAGACCTGGGCGCCGAACGCGACCGGGTCGAGGCCGAGGCGGGCGCCGAGCTTCTCCGCGACGTCCTGGTCGACCGCCGTGGTGGTGGGCGACTTGAGCATGACCGTGTCGGTCATCATGGCCGAGAGAAGCAGCGTGGCGAGGTCGTCGGGGAGCTCGGTGCCGGTGGCCTCGAACAGCTTGGCGATGACTGTGCAGCTCGAGCCCCAGGGCAGGTTGATGAACGCGATGGGCTGGGCGGTGGTGACGTCGGCGATGCGGTGGTGGTCGATGACCGCGACAATCTGCGCGTTCTCGATGCCGTCGACCGTCTGGGAGAGCTCGTTGTGGTCGGTCAGGATGACCTTGCACTTCTCCTCGGCGGGCTCGATCTTCTCGAGGAGCTGGGGCTCGGGGATGCCGAACTGCTCGAGCAGTTTGGCGCTCTCGCCGGGCATCGCGCCGAGGCGGCAGGCGACGTACTCGTTGTCGGGGTCGAGCGCGGCGGCGATGCGCGAGAACACGACCGCGGACATGATCGCGTCGTTATCGGGGTTCTTATGGCCGAAGACAAGGACCTTGCTCATGGAACCTACTCCTGTTCATCCTGTTCGAGACACGGGCGGACGGCCTGGCGGCCCGGGTGCGCCAGAGAAGGCGGCCGGGAGCGCGGGGCGCGTCGCAATATCGGGCAGATTGTAACGCCGCGCCGATGGGCCATGGGCCGGACGGCCTCAATGCACGGCGAATAAACAGTGCGGGTCAGGAGAGGGGCGGAGGCGCTCAGGAGAGGCGCGGCTCGACGAACGCGATGAGCTCGCCCCAGTAGCGGCCTGGGTCCGCAAGCGAGGACGTGCAGTGGCCTCCCCCGGGGACGACCACGAGGCGCGCACGGGAGCCAGCTGCGCGCGCGAGGACCTCGGAGGACGAGACGGGCACCGAGAGGTCGCGACCACCGTGGAACAGGATGAGGGGCACCTGCGAACGCCCGAGGGAACGTTCAGGTTGAACGTCAGCAATGTCGTAACCGCGAGGTCTAACCTTCAAGTTTAGCCTGAGCAATTCGATGAGCGGATGCACCGGCAGGCCGAGAGCGCCGATGAACCCGGCGACCGCATCGCACCCTGAAGACACAGCCGAGTCGGCAACCGCAACGCGCACCTCGGCGGGCAGGTCGGGCTCCCCGAGCGCAGAGCACACCGCGCACGCCCCCATGCTCTGGCCGAGCAGGAGAATGTCCGTGCAGGGCGCCGCTGCGACGGGAAGGCCAAGCCCTCCCTCGACGAGGCACCGCGCCCAGAGCACGACGTCGCGCCGGTCGAGGAGGCCGAGGCCGATGAGGCGACCGCCGCTCTCACCGTGGGCGCGCATATCGGGGACGAGAAGGTTGAATCCCTGCTCCCCCAGACGCCGCGCGTAGGGCATCATAGAGCCCCAGGTCCCGGCGTACCCGTGGCAGAGCACCGCCCACCGGGGGCTGTCAGGACGGCAGACGAGCGCGTGCGCCACGAGCGTCTCGCCGTCCTCGGCGGTGATCGAGACCCGCTCCCACAATGGCTGCTCGGAGAGCCAGGCGTAGGTTTCCCTCCGCTCGCGTAGGATGTTCACGCGCATGACAGAAGACTCTTCGGGAGAGAGTCCCGTCAGCGAGGACTCTCGCTCAGCCGCAGCGCGGGTGAGGCCCCAGCCGACCGCCTCGTCGATCTCGCGCTCCTCGAGCTCGGCGGCGTCCTCAGAGTCGGAGACGGCGACGGAAGAAGGTCCATCACAAGACGCCTCCCCTGACCCGCGGGCAACCTTAAGGCTCGACATGAGGGTGAATGCGTTTGCATGGGGCGCGAGAAAGACCTTCACGAGCGCAGAACCGATGAGGGTCTCCGCGACGCCGACGAGAAGGCCGAACACGGCGAGGACGACGCCGAGCGGGACCGGCCCAGCCGCGCAGACGGCGACGCCCGCAGCGACGAGCGCGACCGGGACGAGGACGAGCCTGGACTGCGTCGACGCACGCGGCGCGGAGCCTTTCGCCCCATCGGCCGACGCGTCCGTGCCTACGGTGCGCGGGCGCTCCTCCGTGCGAGCCTCGTCCCCACCCATGGCAGCCGTCCCCCTATCCCTTGATCTTGACGATCGGCGCGTAGCCCTTGAGCAGGACCTTCTCGCCGCCGCTGTCGAGATGGATCGTTATCTTGTCGCCCTCGATGCGCACGACCGTGGCCGTGCCGAACTTCTTGTGGTTCACGCGGTCGCCCGGCGCGAACGAGGTCGAGGCCTCGGCGCGCTCGTACTGCCTCGTGGGCGCCTGGGGTGTGGGGGCGTCGCGCAGGGAGCTGCGCGAGGAGGCACGGGACGAACCCAGCGAGGAGCCTGAGGAAAGGCCGGAATCCGGGCGCGAAGAGCCGGACCGCGAGGAACCCGAGGAGACGAAGGAGTCGAACGAGACGCCCGACCTGCCCGAGGCCGAGGGACGACCCGAGGAGAAGGCCGACCTGCCCGACGCCGTCGCGCTGGCGCCGCTCGAGCGCGTGCGGTTCCCGAAGACGTTCCCGTCGTACACCTCGACGTTGTGGCCGGCGCCGCCGATGCCGTGCCTGCTGCCGCGCCTGTCGTAGCCGAAGCCCTCGTACCCGTCGCTGCCCACGCCGACGTAGGTCACGTGCTCGGCGGGGATCTCGTTCACGAACCGCGACAGGGGGTTGTGCTGCTCCTGGCCGAAGAGCCGGCGCATGCGGGCGTAGCACAGGTAGAGCCGGCGCCGGGCGCGTGTGATGGCGACGTAGGCGAGGCGCCGCTCCTCCTCGATCTTCGACTGGTCCTGGCCGAGCGTCCCGTTGAAGACGTGGGGGAAGACCGTCTCCTCCATGCCCGCCACGAACACGGTGTCGAACTCGAGGCCCTTCGCCGCGTGGACCGTCATGAGGGTCACGTTGTCGCCGTCGGTCGAGGCGGCGTCGAGGTCGGTGCGCAGCGCGAGCCATTCCATGAAGCCCGCGAGGTCGAGGTCGCCCGCCTGCGACTGGCCGCCCTCCGCCGGCTCCCCGGACACCGCCGGCGCGCTCGTCACCGCAGGCATCGCAGGCGCGCCGGACTCGCAGGGGTTCGGGGACAGCCCCGCGAC
>CAYMHQ010000002.1:35410-40397 GCA_964390275.1 uncultured Coriobacteriaceae bacterium | reverse complement strand
CTACTTCCTGTGGTCGATCTTTCGCGCGGCCCAGTCGCCAAAGCTCTGGACAATCTGCACCAGCACGATGCACAGGATGAGCGCCGCGTACATCACGTCATCCTGATGGCGCTGGTAGCCGTAGCGAATCGCGATGTCGCCCAGGCCGCCGGCGCCCACCATGCCGGCCATCGCGGCGTACCCGAACAGCGTGATGAACGTGATCGAGGCGCCGCGGATGAGCGACGGCAGGCATTCGCGCAGGAACACCTTGAAGATGATCTGCCAGTCGCTCGCGCCAAAGCTCTGCGCGGCCTCGACCAAGCCGCTGTCGACCTCGGCCAGGCTCTGCTCGGCCAGGCGCCCCACAAACGGCGCGGCGGCGATGATGAGCGGCACGATGGCGCCCTTCACGCCGAGCGACGTCCCCACGATGAACCTCGTGAACGGGATGAGCGTCACCAGCAGGATGATGAACGGGATCGAGCGGCCGATGTTCACGATCCATCCCAGAATCGTGTTGACCCACTTGTTGGGCCGCAGGCCGTTCGGCGCCGTCATGATGAGCGCGATGCCGATGGGCACGCCGATGAGGCACGCCACCACCGTCGCGACCGCCGTCATGACGAGCGTCTCGCCGATGCCGTTGAGCAGCAGGTTCCCATAGTTGTCAAGGAACTCCGAAATCGCCTCTCCCATGGTCGCCTACCTCCCCAGCAGCTCGCGGGTCACAGGGCTCTGCGGGTTCGAGAAGACGTCGGACGTCTTGCCCTCCTCCACGAGGACCCCCTCGTCGATGACCGCGATCCGGTTGCAGATCTGCTCGGCCACGGTGAGCGAGTGCGTGATGAGCACCACGGTGACGCCCAGGTTCTCGTTGATCTCGCGCAGGAGCTCGAGGATCGCGTGCGTGGTGCGCGTGTCGAGGGCGCTCGTGGCCTCGTCGCACAGCATGACCTTGGGGCTGTTCGCGAGCGCGCGGGCGATGGCGACGCGCTGCTGCTGGCCGCCCGAAAGCTCGCTCGGATAGCTCCCCTCCTTGCCCGAAAGGCCCACGACCTCGAGGAGTTCGCGGGCGCGGGCGACGGCCTTGTCCTTGTCGGTGTGGCGCAGCTCGAGCGGGAACGTCACGTTCTTGAGCACCGTGCGCTGCTGGAACAGGCTGAAGCTCTGAAAGATCATGCCGATGGACGAGCGAAGGTCCTGCAGCTGCTTGCCCTCGTAGTCCGTCACGTCGACCCCGTCGATGATCACGCGGCCGCTGGTAGGCCGTTCAAGCAGGTTGATGCAGCGTACCAGCGTCGACTTCCCCGCGCCCGACTGGCCGATGATGCCAAAGATGTCTCCGTCAGCCACCGTAAGGGTCACATCACGGAGCGCGTGGTGTGACCCTTCACGAGTGTCAAACGTTTTACAAATGTTTTTAAGCTCAATCATCGCGACGTTTGACGGTGGTCAGAGCTTAAAACACGGGCAGGACGAATCCCGCGAACGTGTCGTTGATGTAGTCGCGCACCTCGTCGGAAAGGGCGCACTCCACCAGGGCCTTCGTCTTCTCGGTGTCCTCGTTGCCTTCCTTGACCACGATGACGTTCTTGTAGGTCTCAGCGGCGAGCGAGTCGGTGGCCTCGACGGCGAGCTGATCCTCGGCGGTGAGGCCCGCGTCGAGCGCGTAGTTGCCGTTAATCGCGGCGATGTCGACGTCGGCGAGGACCGAGGGGATCACGGCCGCCTCGAGCTCCTTGAACTCGAGACCCTTGGGGTTCTCGGCGATGTCGTTGGTGGTGGCGGTGATGCCGGCGCCCTCCTTGAGGGTCAGCAGGCCCTCCTGCTCGAGCAGCAGCAGCGCGCGGGCCTCGTTGGTGGTGTCGTTGGGGATGGCGACGACGGAGCCCTTCTCGAGCTTGTCGATGGAGTCGATGCGGCCGCCGTACAGCGCGAACGGCTCGAAGTGGATGGCCGCGACGGAGACGAGGTGCGTGCCCTGCTCCTCGTTGAAGCTGTCGAGGTAGGGGATGTGCTGGAAGTAGTTGGCGTCGACCTCGCCCTCCTCGGTAGCGGTGTTGGGGAGCACGTAGTCGGTGAACTCCTTCACGACGAGCGTGTAGCCCTTCTCCTCGAGGAGCGGCTTGACGGCGCCGTTGAGGATCTCGGCGTGGGGGGTCGGCGAGGCGGCGACGGTGATCGTCTTGTCGCCCTCGTCGGCGGTCTCGGTCGACTCGGTCGACTCGGCCTCGGTGGCCTCGCCCTCGGTCTCCTCGGTGGTCGCGGCGTCGGTCGCCTCGGTGGTGGTGGACTCGCTCGACTCGCCGCAGCCGGCGAGGCCCAGCGTTGCGAAGATGCCTGCGGCCGCGAGGCCGGCGACGCACTGCCTTCTGCTGATTGCCATGATGAATACCCTGACCTTTCCTGTTACTGCTGTAACTGTCGTAACCGATAGCGCGGTCCCCGGCGCCAGTGGCGCGGCACCGCGTGGTTGAACTCGGATGTGATAAAGGCGCATGATAGGATTTCGCCCCGGTCCTCACAAGGCCGCGAGTCATAGCCGTTTTGGGTCACTATCCACCGCTTTTTTCGATGGCTTCGCGCATTAGGCCTTCTACGTGCGCTTTTGTGCTCTACAATGACTGTTCTGCCAGCGGATTTGATACGGTTCGAGCCCGGGTCGACACGCCGCCGGCACACCACCGCCACACGCCCCACTCGACTCGCAAGGTGCGCCCATGACCCTCCAGCAGCTCAGATACCTCATCGCCATCGCCGAGTGCGGCTCGATCAGCGCCGCGGCGCACACGCTCTACGTCTCGCAGTCGAGCCTCTCCGTGGCTGTGCGCGACATCGAGCAGGAGACCGGCGTCACGGTGTTCACGCGCTCCAAAAAGGGCATCACGGTGACGAGCGACGGCATGGAGCTGCTGGGATACGCGCGGCAGATCGTGGAGCAGGCCGACCTCATGGAGCGTCGCTACAGCAGCAAGGGCGTCGCGGCCCCGGCCCACCTCGCCGTCTCGACCCAGCACTACGCGTTCTGCGTGGAGGCGTTCATCGAGCTCATGGAGGAGATGGAGGGCGACGGCTACGACTGCACCCTCCGCGAGACCCGCACCGGCGAGATCATCGACGACGTGCGCGACTTCCGCAGCGACATCGGCGTCCTCTACCTCAGCTCCTTCAACGAGCGCGTGCTGAGCCAGGCCTTCGACGCGGCCGAGATCTCGTTCACCCAGCTGTTCGAGGCCAAGCTGCACGTCTTTGTGGGCCAGAACCACCCGCTCGCGACGCACTCCCTCGTCCGGGCCGAGGACCTCGCCAGCTACCCGCGCTACTCCTTTGAGCAGGGCACCACGAACTCGTTCTACTACGCCGAGGAGCCCCTCTCGCAGCTCCCCCACAGCAAGAACATCGTGATCAGCGACCGCGGCACCCTCTCGAACCTGCTCGCCAACCACACCGGCTACACGATCTCGACCGGCCTGCTCTCGAGCGAGATGCACACCGGCATCGTCTCCATCCCCCTCGACACCGACGAGACCATGCGCGTGGGCTACATCGTCCGCTCCGACCGCCGCCTGAGCCCCCTGGCCGAGCGCTACATCGAGAAGCTCCGCCGGCGGATTGTGCGCGACGCGTAAAACCGCGGGCGCGGGTGAAACAGAACCGCGCGAGACGGGTACCCTCTAGGAAACTCTGGTTCGAAAGGGGAGCCCCATGTCCAGCAACCTCGCGTTCGACACCTCTTCCTCCGGTTTCCAGGCTGCGGCGGCCGCCGGCGACCTCTTTAACGACGCGTCGTTCGATGAGTCGTACGAGGTCATGCCCGCACTCTCCATCGTCCCCTCGGCCTCCTCGGCCGAGATCGCCCTGCTTGGCGAGGCGCTTGTCGACTTCATCCAGTGCGGCATCGAGGAGCCCAGCAACCCGCGGTTCGAGGGCGCGTCCCTGTTCACGCGCACGGCGGGCGGCGCGGTCGCCAACGTCGCCGCGGCGCTCGCACGGCTCGGGGTCAAAAACAGCTTCATCGGCAAGGTGGGCGACGACCCCAACGGCATCTACCTGCTCGACCAGCTCGAGCGCGCCGGCGTCGACACGACGTACGTCACCATCGACGACCGCTACTCGACAACCGTCGCCTTCGCGGAGTACGTCGGACCTTCGCCGGCCGCGCAGTCCGTCGCGTACTCGTTCGCGCGCAAGCCGGGAGCCGACACGATGCTCGACTCCAGCGAGGTTCCCGACGACGTCATCCGCTCCGCGAAAGTCCTGCACATCGGCTCGCTCTCCCTCACCAACGAGCCGGCGCGCCAGGCGACGATGCACGCCGTCGACGTCGCGCGCAAGGCCGGCACCATCGTGAGCTGCGACGTCAACCTGCGGCCCCATTCATGGGACGAGGTTGCGCTCATGGTGCCCACCGTCGAGTCCATCCTCCCCCTCGTCGACCTCCTCAAGGTGAACGTCGAGGAGATGGAGGCGCTCTGCGGCACGCGCATCCCCGAGGACGGCACGATCAGCCTGCTCTCGCTCGGGCCGCGGCTCGTGGTGGTCACGCGCGGCGACGAGGGCGCCTACGTCTCGACCCGCAAGGCGTCTGCCAGCGTCGACGCGTTCAAGACGGACGACATCACGGACACCACCGGCGCCGGCGACGCGTTCTGGGGCGCCGTCCTCACCTGGCTCCTGAGGGAGACCGGCCTCGACGGGACCGCCGCCATCGACCGCCTCGACCGCGACAAGCTGCGCGCCTGCATCCGCTACGCTTGCGCCGCCGCGAGCCTCGAGATCGAGGGCCCCGGCGCGATCCCCTCGATGCCCACCGCGCTCGAGATCGCCGGCCGGCTCGAGGAGTGGGACCTGCTCGACGGGCAAAGGAACGACACGAACGGCGAGGGCGGCGAGAGTCCCTCGTAGGGGCCGGGCGAGTACTCAGCAGGCAGTCAGCAGGCAATCAGCAGGACAAGGTCAACGAGCAAGGTCAACGAGGCGAGGCATGGCGGAACAGCGGCAAGGG
>CAYMHQ010000002.1:30340-35310 GCA_964390275.1 uncultured Coriobacteriaceae bacterium | reverse complement strand
GCAGTCACCCCAACCGACGCCCCCGAATCCCAAAGCCAGGCCCATCTCGGCATCATCCTCGCCATCTACCTGCTCGGGCTGCTCATCGGCGGACTTTACGTGGGCATGGTGTCGCCTGTGCGCACGGTGGTGCAGGCGTCGTTCGGGCTCGACGACGACGCCGGCATCTGGATGATCAACATCTACACGCTCTTCTACGCCGCGCTCATTCCCGTCGTGGGCAAGCTGGCCGACCGGCGCGGGCGCGGACGCGTCTTCACGCTCTGCCTCGTCGTCTTCGCGGCGGGGTCGCTGCTATGCGGCCTGTCGAAGACGGCAGGCGGGTTCGGCCTCTTGCTCGCGGGCCGCGTGGTGCAGGCGGCGGGCGCGGGAGGCATGATACCGGTCGCCAACGCGGCGATCGGCACGACGTTCCCGGCCGAAAGGCGCGGGATGGCGCTCGGTCTGGCCGCGGCGGTCGCGGGCATCGCCAACGTGCTCGGCGCGGCGGTCGGCAGCGCCGTCATCGGACTCGTGGGGGTGCAGGGGTGGGACGTCATGTTCTACCTCGCCGTTCCCCTGTGCGCCGCGCTCGCCGCAGCCGCCGGGGTGTTTCTCCGCAAGGCCGAGGCGAGCCGTGACCAGGCCTGCGCCGCCGGTACGGTCGCTCGCTTCGACTGGCTGGGGTCGGCGCTGCTCGTGTCATGGGTCCTGATGCTGCTCCTGGGCATCAAGGAGGTCGACTTCGCCGATCTTGCCGGCACGGCGCGGCGCCCCGAGGTCTGGGCGACCTTCGTCGCGGCGGCGGTTCTGATCGTCCTCTTCGGCAGGGTCGAGCACCGCGCCCAGGACCCGGTGTTCCACATGGAGTTCCTGCACAACCGCCCCGTGGTCATCACGATGGTGGTCTCTTTCTTTGTGGGCTGCACCATCATCTCGATGATGCTCGTGCCCCAGTACGCCGAGTTCGCCATGGGCGACCCGCTCGGCTCGGGCGGGTACTACGTGCTGGCAATCGGCGCGGCGTCGCTCATCGGGCCGCCACTGGGCGGCAAGCTCATCGACCGCTTCGGCGCCAAACCGGTGCTCGTCGGCGGGCTGGCCGTCATGGTGGCGGGCTTCCTGTTCCTGGCGTTCGTCGCGAGCGCAGCACCCACCGCGGGACTGCTCATCGCAGGGCTCGCAGTGGTCGGCTTCGGCATGGGTTTCGCCATGGGCGCGCCCACCAACTACATCGTGCTTGAGAACACCGACGCGCGCGACGGTGCGAGCGCCGTGGCGACAATCGCGCTCGTGCGCCAGATAGGCACCAGCCTCGCCCCCGCCATCCTCGTTAGCCTCATTGCGTCCGACCCCGGAATGCTCGGCTACCAGCGGATGCTCGTCTGCGTGGCCTGCTTCTGTGTGGCGGCGCTCGTCGCGATCGCGCCGTATAAGAGCCCGAAGCGCCAGTAGCCTGCGCGAAAGCGACTCACGCGAGCGCCACCCAAGTCGGCTGCGCTCGCGTCCCCACCAGCTACGCCAGCGACATCCCCAGCTCGAGCGCCTTCTCGTTCATCTCGACAAGGCGGGGCTTCACGAGGGTACGGATGGCCTGCAGCAGCTCGTCCTTGCCGAAGGGCAGGGCGCCCATCTGGGCCGCCGCACCGAGGAGCAGGACGTTCGAGCACTTGACGCTCAGACCCTCGCGCTCGAGCACGGCCGGGTCAACGGCGGTGAATCGACCTTCACCGACATGCTCGGCGAGCCAATCTACCTGCGGCTTTCCCGTGTAGCCCGACATCGCGGCGGAGCCGGGCACCACAGGCCGGGTCGAGCAGACCATCGCGGCGCCGGGGGCGAGCTGCGAAAACACGCGGACACCCTCCGCCGGCTCGAACGCGAGCACGAGGTTGGCGCGGTGCGGGGGAATCATGCTCGAGGGGACGTCCTCGGCAGTCGCCGCGGCGCGGACGTGGCTGGCCACGCTGCCGCCGCGCTGCGACATGCCGATGGTCTCGGCCGTGCGCACGAACATGCCCTGCGCCATGCACGCATGGGCGACGAGCCTGCTCGCGAGCACCGCGCCCTGTCCGCCCACGCCCACGACGAGGCAGCTGAACGGGTCTGTCCGCCGGCCGTCGGCACGGCCGTCGGCGGCGCAGCGCTCCGCCATCGGACGCGAGTCCTGTTCCTGGTTCCGGTCCTCCTGGGCCAGATTCTCGCTCAGCTTCATGGTAGGTTCGCTCAGGTTAGGCACGGCGCGCACCCCTTCTCATGGCATCGATCGATTCGGCCGGCATCCCGCTGCGGGGCGTCTTGATGGCGCCGAACGCGCAGAAACGCGTGCAGAGGTCGCATCCGTAGCACAGCGAGGCGTCCACAACCGCGGTCGCCCGTCCGGCCGCGGCGCCCTCCTCAGCCTCGGGCATCCTCATGCTGAGCGCCGGGCACCCTGTGTCGCGGACGCACTTGCGGCAGCCGCGGCAGCGCGACTCGTCGACCTCGACGGGCGGCAGGGCGCGGAACAGCTGCACGCAGGGGGAGCGGAACACCACGACCGAGACGCCGGGGCACTCGAGGGCGCGCTTCGCGACTGCGAGGGCGTTCTCGTGGTCGAACGGGTCGGCCGTCTCGACCGAGTCGACGCCGAGCGCCGTGCACACCGCGACGATGTCGATCGGCTTGGACTGGGTGCCCATGAGGGTGACGCCGGTGCCCGGGTGCGGCTGCGACCCCGTCATGGCGGTCGTCGAGTTGTCGAGCACGCAGAGGACCATGCGGTGACGGTTGTAGACGGCGTTGGCAAGGCCGGTCATGGCGCTCGCGAAGAACGTCGAGTCGCCCACAAAGCCGATGTGGAACGTCTCGTCGTCGCCGGTCAGGTGCGCCGCGGTGCCGATTCCCTGGGCGATCGTGACGCCGGCGCCCATGCAGAGGCACGTGTCGGTGGTGTTGAGCGGCGCGTTGCACCCCATGGTGTAGCACCCGATGTCGCCCGTGTAGACGGCCTGCCGGCGGCCGACCGCCTCCTTCATCGTGAGGAACGACGCGCGGTGGGGGCACCCGGCGCAGAGAACCGGCGGGCGCGCGACGAGCAGCTCGGCGGGCGCGGTCTCCCGGCCCTCCCCCGCGCCGCCGGCGGACTCGGCACCCTCGGCATCTTCGGCATGCCCGGCATTACCGCTTCCACCTGCGAGAATGTCGTCGGCGAGCTCGGGCATGCCAAAGAAGCGCGCGATAATGCGCACGAGCAGCTCGGTCGAGTACTCGCCCGCGACCGGGGTCGTCCCGTCGAGGCGGCCGTGGATCACCGTGGGGCAGTTGAGCATGTAGGCGTCGGCGGCGACGGGGCCGGTGAGCTCGATGAGACTGCGTTCGATGACCGGCTCGAGCTCCTCCACCACGAGCGCGTCGGCCAGGCCGAGCAGGAAGTCGCGCCCCATCCCCTCGGGGAACGGGTACGGCGTGCCCACCTCGAACAGCCGGTACGAGGGCAGCTCGCATCCGCTGCGCTCGGCCGCCTCCTCAAGGTAGCCCAGCGCCTCGCGCACGTAGCCGCGGGAGTCGCCGCCGCACGCGATGCCCAGGTAGAGCTCGTAGTCGTCGCGCACCGACTCGTCGAGGCGGTTGAAAGGGCTCGAGCAGAACTCGTGCGCGATCTGGGGGAGCTGGCGCGACATGCGCGTGTGGGCGCGGTTCGAGAGCGGCGGGAAGATGACCCAGCGCGGGTCCTTCTTGAAGCCCGCGATGTCATGGCGAGGGAGCGCGGCGAGATCGGCAGGGACGTCGATGCTCGCGCAGCCGTGGTCGACGCGCGTGGTGGGCCGCAGGATGACGGGCGTGCCGTAGCGTTCGCTCAGGTCGAAAGCGTAGAGCGTCATCGCGTACGCCTCTTCGGGAGTCGCCGGGTCGAGCACCGGGACGTGCGCGAACTGGGCGAACTGGCGCGAGTCCTGCTCGGTCTGGCTCGAGATGGGACCCGGGTCGTCGGCCACCACCACGACGAGGCCGCCGTTGGTGCCGATGTACGCGAGGCTCATGAACGGGTCGGAGGCGACGTTCATCCCCACCTGCTTGCACGTCATGATGACGCGCGCGCCGGCGTAGCTCGCGCCCGCGGCGAGCTCGAGCGCGGCCTTCTCGTTGGTCGACCACTCGACGTGGATCGCCTTCTCGGGGTTGTTGCGCGCGATGGTCTCGACGATTTCGGTCGAGGGGGTGCCGGGGTAACCGCACGCCACGTTGACGCCCGCCTCGATCGCGGCGAACGCGATGGCCTCGTTCCCCATGCACAGGCGCCGCACGACCTCGCCCCTCGACTCACCCGACATCCTTGCCACGTTGTCGCCGTCCGCCACGGATGCTCCTCTCCGAACCCTTCCCGATCCCTTTCGGGCCCTGCCAATCCCGCCGATTAGCCCCGGCCGCCAGTCCCAAACCGCTAGTCCTCAGCCGACTAGTCCTCGGCCATACGCTGCTTGAACGCGACGATTTTAGCGCTGTACTCCGGCATCCCGGTCCCCAATATCTGAGTCGCCAGAATGGCGGCGTTTTTCGCGCCGTTGATGGCGACCGTCGCCACAGGAACGCCACTCGGCATCTGCACCATGCTGAGGAGGGAGTCGAGGCCGCCGAGGTCGCTCGTCTTCATGGGGACGGCGATCACGGGCAGCGGGGTGAACGCCGCCACGACGCCGCCGAGGTGAGCCGCCTTGCCCGCGGCCGCGATGATCACCTTGATGCCGCGCTCGGCCGCGGTCGACGCCCACTCGTGCACGACCGCCGGCTTGCGGTGCGCGCTCGCGATGACGAGCTCGTAGGGCACGCCGAACTCCTCGAGCTGCTTCTTGCAGTCCTCCATGGTGGGCAGGTCGCTCTTCGACCCCATGATGATGCCCACGAGGGGCGCCGCGCTCTGCTCGGTCTGCGCGCTCTGCTCAAGCTGAGTTTCTTCCATCGTATCCGCCATAGCAACCATCCTTCTGTCGTCGTCTTCGTTGTGTTCGCCG
>CAYMHQ010000002.1:1202-30240 GCA_964390275.1 uncultured Coriobacteriaceae bacterium | reverse complement strand
GTTCGCCGCGCGCATCGCGCTCGCGCGTCATGCCCGCGTATGTCGCCAGAATAGCATCACCCGCGCGGCGCTAGAGGTCGAGCAGGGCGCGGCGGGCGTCTTCCTCGCATTCGGCACGCGTGCACAGCAGGACCGTGTCGCCCGGCATGAGGACCGTGCGCCCGTTCACGGTGTCGCACTGGTCGCCGTGCGTGACCGCCACGAGGACCGTCGAGGGCGGCAGGTCGAGGTCGCTCACGCGGCATCCGCCCTCGGCACGCAGGGTCGCGGAGTTGGGGATCTCCACCTCGACCGTGACGAACTCCCCCTGTCGAATCGTGATGACGGTGCGCTGGGTGGTCGAGAGAATCTCCTGCTCAACGGTGCGCGCGACCACCACGGTCGAGTTGACCACCTTGATGCCCAGGCTCGAGAAGATGCGCTCGTTGCGCGGGTTGGTGACGCGCGCGATCATCTGAGGGATGTCGAACAGCGTGCGGACGATCTCGCAGGCGGCGAGGTTGGTGTCGTCCTGCGTCGTGAGCGCGCAGAAGTAGTCGGCGTCCTCGATGCCGGCCTCCTTGAGTATCGTCGCGTCGGTGCAACTGCCGCAGATGACGAGCAGCCGGCCGGTCAGCGTGCTGGAGAGCTCGTTCGCGCGAGGCGACCGCTCCTCGATGAGGGCCACCTCGTGCCCGGCCGACAGCAGCAGGCGCGCGACCATCTCGCCGACCCTGCCGCCGCCTCCCAAAACGAAATACATCGCCCACCTAGCCTTTCATGTACGGGAAGAGGGCCGAGATGTCGTCCTGACGCGCGACGACGAGCAGGTTGTCCCCGTCGCGCAGGAACATGTTGGGGGTCGCCATGAACGACTCGCCGTCGTGCTCCACCAGGGAGACGTCGATCTCGCCGAGCGCCTCGAGGTCGCGCACGCGCACGAGGCCCTCCCGGCCGTTGAGCGAGAACGTGAGGACCTCGTAGTCGCCGAAGGTGTCCATGTGATGGGCCTTGCGCGCGCGAATCTTGCCGCAGACACCCTCGGCCACCAGCTCGGCGTCGCTGATGTAGTCGAGGCCGAGCTGCTGGTAGAGGTCGATGCGGTCGGGGTTGACGATGCGCGTCACCACGTGCGGCACCGAGAAGAGGCGCAGGGCTATCTCGGAGACCATGAGGTTCACGTTGTCCGAGCCGGTGACCACGGCGAACGCGTCACACTCCTTGACGCCCGCGTCGATGAGCACCTGCTCGTCGAACCCCTCGCCCTTGACGCAGCGCCCCTGGAACTCCGAGCCGAGCCCGTCGAAGGCGGCCTGGTCGATGTCGACTACCGAGACCTCGTCGTTGGGCTGGTCGAGCAGCTTGGCGAGCCGCGCGCCCACGGTGCCGCACCCCACGATGACTACATTCACGCGCGCCACTCCTCCGTTAAAAGAAGACGCCCCGTTGCTGTTGCACAACGAGGCGTCGTTCGCGCAGTTAAAAGACCCTACGCTTCTTTGATGACCTCGACGAGAATGTCCACGAGGTCGTTGATCTGGTCGAGGTTGACCTTGTCGGGCGTGTCGGCGACCCAGCGCGCGTGCGCGGGCGCCCCCTTCTCCATGCCCACCACCGAGACGGCGCGGCAGCCCTGGCGCAGCAGCGTCGAGGCCTCGGTGTCGCTCCACTTCATGCGCGCAAGGGCGAGCGGGCGGTTGATGCCGAGCGACGCGTTACCAAAGAGGTTCACGAGACGACGGTCGGCCTTCACATGGCGACCGAGGCCCTCCTCGATGATGAGGGACGGCTTGCCCGCACCGACGCACTCGAGGTTGATGAAGTAGGCGCCGCGCAGGTCCTGGCGGTACATCTTGAGGAATTCCTCCACACCCGCATGGCCGGCCTCGCTCGCGCCGGTGAGCACGAACCAAATCTCGTGCGAGATGAGGTCGCGGTCGCCGAGCGTCATCGCGGCGCGGCGCGTCTCCACGGCCTCGGCGGCCTCCTCGCCCTCGCGGCGCGGGGCACGGCGGGCACGGGCGGCGCCGCCCTGCCAGCGCGGATTCTGCTGCTGGCCGTACTGGCCGCCGTCCTGACCGTACTGCTGGCCATACTGACCCTGCTGGCCGTACTGCTGCTGGCCGGCGGAGGCGTCGTCGGCGAAGTTGTCCCACGAGCCGATCTGCTCGCCGTTCGTCTTCGCGTTGTAGTTCTCGTCGAGGCCGAGCCAGTCGTTGAACGACGACTCCTGCATCTGCTGCTGCATCTGCGCCGCCTGATGGCCGATGCGCCCCTGGCGACCCTTGTTCTTCTTGCCCTTGCGGCCACGCTTGCCGACGTTCTCGGTAATGTCGGCCGAGAAGCCGTCGAGGGCGCGACGGCGCTCGTACTCGAGCATGTTGGGCGTCACGGCCTGGTGCGTGCCGGTCTCAAAGTCAAGCTCGGAGAAGTCGTCGGGGTTGTAGTTGCCCACGGTCTCGATGCTCGAGACGCTGAAGGGGTCCACCGCGGCGACGGCCGGGTCGGGGATGTTGCCGAGGATGCTGCGGTTGCTGGCCACCGGGACAAAGCTCGAGGTGCCCCACTCGGGGCTGTTGACCACGCTCGCCGAGGGGGAATCGTCAAAGTCGTCGGCGATGTACGAGGACGCGTCCTGGGCCGTCTGCGCAGCCACGTCGAGGGGCATCTGCGAGACGCCGCCGGAGAGCTCGACGTCGTAGTCGTCCGAAGACGTGATGACGTTGAACGGCTGCGCGGGCTGGGCGTTCTGGACGGGCTGGGCGACGGGCTGGATGAGCGAGGTGGCGCCGTTCGCCGCAGGGTCGGGCGCCTGGCTGCCGGAGAGTGTGTTGGAGCCGACGATGCCGGCCATGATGGCCTCGGCCGCCGCGTCCTTCATCGCCTCGGGGTCGAGCACGACGGGCTCGGCGGGGGTGGCGGGTTCCTCGGCCGCAAGGGGGAGCTGCTGCTGCTCGGAGGTCGCGTCGGGCACGGTGACCGGCGACATGAGGAGCGTCTCGCCGTCGACGGCGACCGCGGCGTTCTTGGAGGCCTCGCTGCCCACGCCCACGTGGTGGACCTGGCCGGAGACGGACGCGGGGGTCGTCTTGGCGCCTTCCTCGGCCTGCGGCGCCTCGTACTCGAGCACACAGGACTCGGGAAGGATGCCGAGCGACTTCACAACGTCGGCGCCGTAGCGGACAGGGGTGTTGGCACGCAGGCGAGAGGCGCGGGAGCGACGGGGACGCGAGGGGGTCTCCTCCTCGAGGTGCTCCTCCTGCTCGACGACCGGGTGGTTACGGCCGGACACCCTGATACGCGCGGCGTCGGGATCCTCGACCGCGGCGTAAACCGACGAGCCGTCTTCGTAGCCCATGGCATCGAGCAGGGTGTCGTTCGGGCCAGAGCCCACGCCGCCCTTCAGCGGCCTAACCCTGTCGAGCAGGCCGAACATGGCCGCAATGGAGGCCTTGTTGTCGTTCGCAGCGGGCGAGGGCGGCATCACGAAGCGCTGGAGGACGACGCATACCGTCCAGGCGATGAGCACGATCGACGCGATGACGGCGACGGCGTATGCCACGCTCTGGAGAGGCGTGGGCAGGGGCAGGACCTGCATGAACATCGCGACAACGTCGGCGATGGCGCAGACGAGCACGGCGGTGCGGATGTACTGGCGGAAGCCCGCGATGGCCGGGGTCGAGAGGATGTCGGACCGCGGGGTATCGTAGTGGGCGATGATCACCACGGGACGCGCCTTCTGGCCGTTCATCGTCGACGCCGCCGGGTGACAGGCGATGACGTTCTGGCTCGGCTCCGACATCCCGATGCGGGAGACGGTCTTGATGCCGTACAGCTCGGCCGCGTACAACCCGGCGAGCGCGAGACCGATGATGAAGAGCACCACCAGGAAGGCCCCGGACGCGGCGCCCGAGATCAGACTCACGATGCCCAGAAGGCCGAGGCACGCGGCCTGGGGCACGTCGCCGAACGACGAGTACTTGAAGTTCTGCTCGGCTGACTCGAGGCCGTGCTCGTGGAAGATCTTCGAAAGGTTCTTCGAAGCCTGCCCCTCCTCGCGCGTCCCCGCAAGAGCTGTATCGATATTCTTTACGAGGTAGCGCATGGTATCTGCTGCGTCAGCCATACGAAGTTCCTCCCATGTACGCAACTGCAAACTAACGGGCCATCAAACAATCGTCACAGCCTGAAAGCGGCTGAATCGTTCCCTTGAAAACGTTACCGGACAGTATAAAACCACCAGTGCGAAATCCGGTGCGGTTGAAGACTCTTCCGGGATGTTTCACGTGAAACATCCCGGAAGCCAGACGTGCGAAAAGTGTGCTTCTTGCCGACGGATCAGCGGGTCCGCCTAGTCGGCGGTGCGCCTACGCGTTGGGGACCGCGGCGCCTTCCTCGGCGACAGTCCCTTCGCCCTCGGTGCTCTCGGCGCCCTCGGCGGTGGCACCCTCCTCGACGGTGACACCCGCGGTCTCGGCGACCCTGGCGGCGGAGGCAGCGGCGGCCTCTTCGGCGGTCGTGCCGGTGGCGGTGGTGCTGGTCGCGTCCTCGTCAGACGCGGCACCCTCGGTCACCGAGGCGACCGTCGCGGTGGAGTTGCCGGTCGACGTGCCGGAGGAGGTCAGGCCGAGGAGCTTCGAGGAGTCGGTGATGCCGAGATACCCGTTGAGGATGTTGTCGGCCGCGACGCACTTCGCGCGGGCGAGGGAGTAGGTGCTCTGCTGGTCGCTCGTCGAGCTCGACGAGGCGCTCGCGAGGACGTCGCTCGGCGTGGCGGGCAGGCTCGCGGCGGCAGTCTGCAGGTCGTTGTAGGCCTGGGTGTACGAGTCGCCGAGCGCGTTCGCCGCGTCGTCGTCGCCGTTGGCGTTGTCGACGTGCATCTCCGTGAGGATGGCGAGGTAGTTGGCGTAGGCCGCGAGGTAGGTGTCGAGCGCGTCGTACGAGCCGTCGGGGGCGACCTCCTTGGCCGAGGCGACGGCCTCCTGAGCTGCGGCGATGTCTGCCGTGGCGTCCTGGTCGACCTGCACGGAGTTCCACAGGCTGTAGGCGCCGGTGTCCTCCTCGGCAGAGACGAGCTCGTAGTACACACGCACGTTCTCAAGCGACGCCTCGACGCGCGTGTTCGCCTCGGAGATGTCGGTGAACACCGAGGTCAGATAGGCGGTAGCCTGCTCGGTCTTGGTGCTGCCGGAGGTGAGGGTGCGCCCGATCTCGATGAGCGAGCGGCGGCCGGCGATGGAGCTCCTCACCGCGTCGAGGGCGTCGGCGGCGGAATCGCTCAGCGCGCTGCGCGACTGCTCGGCCTCGTTGATGAGCTGCTCGGCGTTGCTCAGCTTGGTCGACACGCTCGAGGACTGGAGCATGAGCTTCGAGAGCTCCTCGGACGAGGTCGCGGTCGAGGTGCCGTTGAGCTCGGTCGCCAGCGCGGCGTCGAGGGACGAGATCATCGAGTCGGTGTCGCGCAGAACCTCGACGGCGTCCTTGATGTTCTGCTCGGCCGCCGAGACCGACTGGTTGCGCAGGAAGTACGCGCCCGCGGCGACGAGCGCGGCCACGACCAGGACCACCACGACGACGATGAGCACGGTCTTCTTGTGGTTTGTCTCGCCGAACGAGGTGTCGAAGGCACCCGACGCATCCGACTGACCGGTCTCGCTGATGGGATAGAGGTGCGCTTTATCGGCATCCACGCCGCTCACCACGGCGCCGCCCGTGCCCCTCGCGGCGACGAGCGGGTTCACCGGGCCGCCGGCCTTCGCCCCAGAGCGGGACGCGGAGTGAGAGGGGGCCGCCGCGGACGAGGCGGAGGACGCCGAGGAGGACGAGGGGAACGCGGGGTTCTCGGCCGGGGTCAGGCTCGGCTGGGAGCCCGACGCGGGAGGCACGGTGACCGCCAGGAAGATATCCGTGTCGCTCGGCGAGGAGGGACCCTGGTTATAACCGCCGTACGAGGACGACGAAGCGGACGACGCGCCGGCGTGAGACCCGTTGGGCGAGCTGAACGAGATGTCCGAATAATCGGACACAGAACTACCTGCGGAAACAGAGGACGCCGAGGTCGCCGGGGTAACGGGCGAAGAGGCCCTGCCAGGGGTGGGGCGCTGCGGCCGATCGCTCTTGGAACCGGAGGAGAAGTGACTTCCCGAACTGTTTGCAGCCGAACCCATAGGAGCTCCTTATCTCGCCGAGAGGGCCGGCACAGCGGCGGCGCTCTCAAACTTTTCAAGGCGCGCCGAAGGCTCGGAGACCCCCGACGCGCCTGCAATGTGATGTCAACGCGCAAACGCGCGCGCACGAACGCGCACCCCTGCATTGTATGCCAGATGGCTTAAAATATCCGCCTCAGTCGTTTCGATTGCTCTCACGACGATAGAAAAGCGCACACAGGTCGACCGGCCGGATAACTGGCGCGTCGTCGCGATTCGGAGGTTGGCCCCATGGAAATACCGAACGTTCCCGACACGGTGAGCCCGGATGAGCGCCTGCTCCTCCTGGCGATGGCCCTCGACACGCGCGTGGGCCTCACCTTCGAGGAGATCGCCCGGAAGGGCCTGCTGGGGAGCAGCACCCAGGTCGCAACGCTCAGGCGGGCGTTCTCGACCTACCGCAGGCAGCTCGACGAGATCGGCATCCGCATCACCGAGAGCGACGTCTCGGGCGAGACGCGCTACAAGATTGACGCACGCATGACCTACGCCGACCCCCTCGACATCGAGCTCTCCCGCGACGAGATCGTCTCCCTCATCGCGCTGCTCACGTTCTACCTCGACGGCGCCTCGACCCCATACTCGCAGGACGTCCTCAAGGCGCGCGCCAAGCTCGCCTCCGTCGCGCACCTGCCCGTGGGCAGGGAGGACGAGAGCAAGCTCGCCGGCGGCAAATCCGGAAGCGGCAAATCCGCAGGTAAAGCCGTGAACGCCGTCCTGGAGGCCTACGCCGAGCAGCGTCCCGTCGCCTTCTCGTACACGAACGCCCAGGGCGCCTCGCAGCGGCACCGCGTCGCGATATACGGCCTCTTCGAGCGGGGCGACCAGACCTACTTCGTCGGCCGCGACCTCACCGCCGCGGACGGCGGCACCGGCGATGCGGAAAGCACCCGCAACGCGGCGGGCGCGATCAAGGTCTTCCGCGCCGACCGGGTCGACCACCGCTCGGTCGAGGTCGAGGAGGGCGGCGCCTACGTCATCCCCGCCGACTTCTCGATCGAGAACTACCTGCGGCTCCCCTTCCAGTACGGCAACGACGCGCCGTTCACGGCGACGTTCAGGGTGTCGCCGCAGCTCACAGCCACCGAACGGGACTCGCTCACCTCGCGGAAGGGCGTCTGGGACGACGTCGCGGCGACATGGTCGGTCGAGGCGAACGACCTCGACGCGCTCGCGCGCTGGGCGTGCGGGATGCTCCGGGCCGGCTTTGTCCCCCTCGACCCGCCCGAGCTCGTCGACGCGATGAGGCGGGGACTCTCAAAGACGGAGGAGCGCCATGGGTAGAGAATCAAACGCCGCGTCGGTCGAGAAAATGACGCGGGCGATACACCTGATAAACGACCTCGCCGGCGACGCCTCCGAACCGATAACCCTCACGCAGTTCGCCCTGCTGCTCGGAATCTCGGAGAGCGAGGCGCTGCGCGTCATCGACAAGATCAACCTCGGATGCGGCGACGCCCTGCCGGAGGTCTTCATCGACTACGACGAGGAGACGGGCACCATCGAGCCGTACTCCATCGGCACCACGTTCGAGCGCACCCTTCGCCTCTCCCCCGCCGAGGCGCGCGGGCTCGTCGCGGCGGTCGAATCGTGCGGCATGGGCGCCGGCGAGCCGCTCGCCCGCAAGATCGAGGGACTCTTTCCCCCGGTGCAGCCCGGGTACTTCGCGAGCATCTTCTCCGCCGCGCAGACGAGCGAGGTCGGCACCACCCTGCAGACAATCCTCAAATCCATCAACAGGAGGAGCGCGCTGAGAATTCGCTACCGCAGGCTTGGCCAGGACAGCGCGACCGAGCGCCTCGTGGAGCCCCGCGACGTCTCGTACGACTCGCACGAGGGTACCTGGTACATGCGCGCGTTCTGCCACACCGCCGGCGACTGGCGCACATTCCGAATCGACCGCATCTCCCAGGCCGAGGTGACGCAGACCCCGTTCTCGCACAGTTTTGTCGACGAAACGCCAGCGCCGGCCGCCATGGGAACCCTCGCGGCGGCGGAGGGCAGCCCGACAGCGAGCGTTAACCCCCTCGCCGAGGTCGACGCGGCGCCGGTCGCCTTCCTCGCGGTCCACGACCCCTCCCTCGCGTCCGAGGTCGAGGCGTGGCGCGGCCTCTCGAAGGTGAGGAACCCCACCATCGCCGACGCCGCCCATCTCACCCACGAGGAGTTCGACCGGGGCGCGTACGTCGCGAGGATCCCCTGGGCGCAGGGGTCGGCCTGGCTTCCCGCTGCCATCGCGCAGACATTTGGCGACGTCGAAGCGATCAGGCCTCCTGAGCTGCGCAAAGCCGTCCTCGCAGAGGCCGAGAGGATGTTCGGCGACCTCGACAAGGCGGCCGACCCGCGGTAGCCTCCACTCGCGATAGCCGCCGCGCTCGGCGCGGCCACCGCAGGCACCTCGGACGCCCTCGACTCCGCGACTACCGCACGCACCGCCAGGCGGCGATCTCGTCGGCCACGCGGTCGAACTTCACCTTCGTGTAGTCCTTCTTGGGCAGCGAGCTCAGGAAGATCTTGCCGTACCACATCGTCGTGAGGCGCGGGTCGGCGAGCACGAGCACGCCCTTGTCGGAGAAGCTCCTGATCAGCCGGCCGATCGCCTGCTTCATGGTGATGACCGACTCGGGGAGGTCGTGGTTACGCCACGCGACGCTGCCTTCGCGGAGGTTGCGCTCCTGCGAGAGCGGCTCCGTCGGCGGGTTGAACGGCAGCTTGGGGATCACGACGCACCGCAGCGTGTCGCCCGGGGCGTCGAACCCCTCCCAGAACGACTTGAGCGCGAAGAGCGAGCTGTTCGTCTCGGCGACAAAATGCTCGCACAGGCGCCGCACGTTGCCGCCGCGCGCCTGGGACATGAGCGAGAGGCCGTGCTTGGCGACCTCGGGCTGCACCAGCTCGAACATGCGGTCCATCTCGACCCGGCTCGTGAACAGCGTGAGCACCGAGCCGTCCATGGCGAGGTGGACGTCGGTCAGGAGCGGCGCCAAACCCTGCAGGTAGGACTCCTTCTGCTTCGACGGGTCGGGCAGGCCCTCGACCACGATGATCTTCATGTTCGAGTCGTAGTCGTAGCTCGAGGCGAGCTTGAGGTTGCGGTAGGGATGCTCGCTCGCGCGGTCGAGGCCCACCTCGTGGTTGAAGTGGTCGAACTTGTCGCCCACCGCGATCGTCGCCGAGGAGTACACGACGCTCGAGACCTCGGGGTACCATTCTTCGGCCAGCTGCTCGCCCACGTCGAGGCGCTCGGCCACGAGCTCGTACGACTCGAAGCCCGTCCGCTGCGTCGCGAGGACCGAGTAGACGTAGCGCAGGTCGGTCCCGTCGACGATGAGCCTGGTCGCCTCGAGCACGCACGCAAGGTCGCCCACCGCGTTGCCGAGCTCCCCCACGCAGTCGACGAGGTTCTGGTTGCCCGCGCTGTTCTCGACAATTGTCTTCGACGACTCGCGCGCCACCTTTATCGCCTTCTCGAGCGCCTCGGCGAACGCGGTGCCCGTCTCGACGATGCTGGCGAACTCCTCGCTCTCCCGCACCTGCTGGTTGACCCAGACACTCTCGGTCTCGTACTGCGACTTCTTCTTGCCGCGGCTCTGCTTCTGACAGAACGCCTTCACCGCCGCGAACAGCTCGCCCGACTGCAGGTACGCCCGCGCGAACTCCGATGACATCTTGGTGAGCAGGCCCATCACGAGCGTCTGCGCAGAGCTGCCGCGGGTCAGCTTGAACAGGTTGCCGAGCGCGCCGGTCGTCGAGCCGCCTACCAGGTCGAACGCCGCCGTGACTTCGCGCGAGTTCACCCTCATCGCCCACTGGCGGCGGGCCTCGGGGGCGGCGGAGTGGGCCTCGTCCACGATCCAGTAGCGGATGGGCGGCAGGACGGCGATGTCGCTTCCCACCTGCCGGAACAGCAGCGAGTGGTTGGTCACCACCACGTCGCACGAGGCGGCGCGGCGGCGGGCAAGATGGAGGAAGCACTTGCCAGGGAAATAGGGGCAGCGGCGCTTCTGGCACTCCGAAGACGCGCTCGAGAAATCGGACCTCTGGAGCTTGCCCCAGCGGATCCCGAGGCAGTTGAGGTCGCCGAACGCGCTCTGGACACCGTACGTCGCAATCGCGGCGAGGGCGTTCAGCAGGTCCTCGCTCGCCTCCGGGGCCTTCACGCTGCCGCCGGCGGCCTCCTCGGACCCCTTCGCCCCGCGGCCGATCCTGAACAGCCGGTCGACTTTGCGCAGGCAGGGGTAGTTGTCGAACCCCTTGAGCGCCGTGTAGGTGACCGGCCGGTCCATGACGGACGAAAGCAGCGGGAGCTCGTGGTTGATGAGCTGGTCGGTGAGCGCGTTCGATTTTGTCGCCACGCCCACCGTGATGTTGTTCTTCTGCGCGAGCAGGACCGAGGGCAGCAGGTACGAGATCGACTTGCCGACGCCCGTGCCCGCCTCGACCACGGCGCAGCCGGAGGACTTGAACGCCTGGCAGACCTCGGTCGACATAAGGACCTGCTCGCTGCGATATTCGTAGCCGCCGTACATGCGGCCGATGATGCCGTCCTTCGAGAACCCGTCGGCGATCTCGTCGGCGGTCGGGAACCGGAGCGGACCCTCCTCAGCGAGGTCGTTGGCGTCGGGGCGAGGCGTCAGGTTGATCCGCGCGCACCGGTCGGCTCGCTCGTCGCGAAGGGAGAACCCCTCGCCGGGATGGGCGGCCGCAAGCTGCCTGAATATGTCGCGATACGACCACTCGACCTCGGGGTAGAACTCGGCGAGCTCGTTCAGCAGCCCCGCCGGCAGGTCGGCGCCGGCCGTGAGGAGGATGCGCCACAGGCCGCACGTCGCGATGACGTCGTCGATGGCGCGGTGGGTGCTCTGATGCAGGTCGAACGCCCGCGAGAGGTCGTGCAGCTTGTGGCTTGACAGGCAGGGGAGAACAATGCGCGACAGTTCGAGCGAGTCAATCCACTTGTTCGGGAGCTTGCCGCCCGAGTTCCCCTTCTCGATGAAATGCCGGTCAAACGTGGCATTGTGCGCGATAATCGGGGCGTCGCCGACAAACTCTATCAGCTTGCTGACAACCGTCGCCGCGTCCTCGGCGTCCTTCACCATGTCGTTGTCGATGCCCGTGATCTGGACGATCTCCGCCGGGATCGGCTTTACCGGCTTGACGAACAGGTCGAACGTGTCGACGATCTCGCGTCCGCGCAGCCGCGCCGCGGCGACCTCGATGAGCTCGCACTCCTTGAAGTCGAGCCCGGTCGTCTCGGTGTCGAGCACCACAACGTCGTCCTCGAGCAGGCCGAACTCCCACACCTTGGCCCGCTCGGCCAGCGTCACGTAGTTCGCGACTATATCGTCGTCTGTCTCGGGAACGATTATCGCCGCAAGGGCGGGTGACATATCCTGAATCACGAGGTTCGACTCCTCACGCGACCGCTCACGCGCATTCGCTTCGCACTCGCGGAACAAAAGGCCCAAAAAGGACCGTTTTTGGTAAGAGAAACGCAACTTGCGATAGTACCACGTCGCTCTATCCCTTCTTAGTGTTATCCTTTTTTGCTGCCAATTCGAACAGAAGGGGGATCCGCATGGGAAAAGTTGACGTCTATCTTGGCGGTTACTTGCTCATCGACGAGGTCACCAAGGAAGAGAGCGAACGACTCGCCTCCAACGCCTGTATCGTCGGAATGCCGGTAAACATCACCTACAACCCTGAGAACGGCGTGTTCAAGGCCGCTCTCCCGAACGGAGACACCATCGGGACCATCCATCCCAGCAACAGACTCGCCATTCGCGAGGCGATCGAAGAGGGCTGGACGCGCACCGGGTGCCTCTCGCTGGTCTATTACGACAACGCCGCCAAGCTGTTCAAAGGCGAGATTGTCTACCAAATGTTTCACGTGAAACCTTCCCAGACGGACAAGCTCGACAACCTGACCAACTACACGAAGAAGGTCGCCGAGCGCATCGCGGCCGGTAAGCGCCCCGACGTCGTCCTAACGGGAGACAGCTGGGACCAGGTCATCAAGGAGGGCGACTGGGACTCGGGCAAGCATGAGGCCCTCCCCATCGACACGCGCCGCAACAGCGGGCTCGTCGTCTTCAAGCGCAAGCGGAGCGTCTCCGACAAGCTCGCCCTCGCGGCCATGTCGCGCAACCCAGGCTGCCACATCGCCCTCGTCGTCGCGATCATCGTCGTCGCGCTGCTCGTACTCCTCTTCGTGTGGAAATGCGCCTTTTAGCGGTGAACTTGCGAGAACGAACTTACACGACTTACGGATTTGCACGACCTACAGACTTACGATAAGGAAGGAGACATACGATGCTCCAGAAGAACGGCATCGTTCTCTATGCGTCGCGGACCGGGTACACGAAGCGGTACGCCGAGTACCTGGCGAAAGAGCTCGACTACGCAGTGAAGCCGCTCCAGAAGGCCAACATGTTCGCGGTGTCCTGCTACCAGACCATCATCTTTGGCGGCGGGCTGCACCACAACAACATCGACGGTATTCAGGGAATCGCGGAAGGCCTCAAGTACTTCGGCGAGCAGAACCTGATCGTCTTCTCGGTGGGTCTTGCCTCGGTGAACGACGAGCTCGTCAAGCAGATCAGGGCCAAGAACTTCGGCAGCGACGTCCCCGGAACCTTCTTCTACCACGCGCTGCCCGGCGGTCTCTCGCTCGAGGACACGCAGCCCGGCGGACGTATGGCCGATAAAATCGAGGTCTATCGCAAGAAGCGCGAGGAGGGCAAGAAGCTGACGCGCGGCGACAAGCTCGCCCTCGCCATCGCCGACGGGGAGACGGCCCCGCAGGACCGCTTCGACCTCGCCGCCTGCGCCCCCATCATCGCGGCGGCGACCAACAGCATCTGCTAACCGGCGACACAGCTCGCGACACACCGGAGACAGCGGAGACAGCAGTCTCCCAGCAGAAGGCCTCCCAGCCCTCGGATATCGAGAACTGGGAGGCCTTCTTGTCTTGACCTGGCTTAGTCTGGCTTGGCATGGCGCCGCCCTGCCTGGTTTGGCGCCGGCCCGACGCCTCCCCTCGCCCCGCTCTCGGCGGTTACTTCACGCCGCGCGCGGCGTCCTCGAGCGCGAACTCCACCAGCATGGAGCAGAGCGTTGGGAAGTCATACCCCTGGTAGCGGGCGGTGTCGGGCAGAAGCGAGGTGGGGGTCATCCCGGGAATCGTGTTGGTCTCGAGAATCACCGGGCCCCTCTCGGGGTCGATGATGAAGTCCGAGCGGCTCACACCCCGGCAGCCCAGCCCGCGGTGCGCCTGGACGGCGTACCGCTGCGTCAGCTCGTAGACGTCTTTGTCGATGCGCGCCGGGATGATGTGGTCGGCGCCGTTCTTCTCATACTTGACCCTGAAGTCGTAGAACTCCGCATGGGGGACGATCTCGATGATGGGGAGCGCCTCGGGGGTGTCGTTGCCGAGAACCGCAACGGTGACCTCGACACCCTCGATAAACGACTCGACAATCGCGTCTTCGCCCGTGGCAAACGCGACGTTGAGCGCCTCCTCAAGCTGAGCGCGGTCACGTACGATGGTGATACCGACGCTCGACCCGTCTCCCACGGGCTTCACGACGCACTTTTCACCGACAGCAGCGATGATTTCATCGATATCATGCGCCTTGCCCCGACCGATGGACACAAAGGGCGCGGTTGGAATCCCGTGCTCCTGGTAGACCAGCTTCGAGCGAGACTTGTCCATCGACAAGGCGGAGGAAAGGACGCCCGAGCCGGTGTACGGGATGCCGATGAACTCGCAGAGCCCCTGGATGCAGCCGTCCTCGCCGCCTTTACCGTGGAGCGCGATAAACGCGACGTCAAAGCCGCCCTTTTCGAGCTTGTCGATTGTCTGGAAGGCATCCTTCGTGTCGATAAACTCGTTGTAGTACCCGACGCTCGTCAACGCCAGGCAGACCTGCTCGCCCGAAGCCAGGCTGACCTCACGCTCGCTGCTCGTTCCACCGGCCAGAACGGCCACACGGATTTCCGAAGGATTGAGGGTACTCATCATCGTTCCTCTCGATAAGCGAAACTTCAGGCAGACACACGGCTAGCTAAAGACTGAGCGACAGCGACGGTTCTAAACGGCAAACGCGGAGGAGACGGCCATGGCGATGACCCACACGACAATCTGGGCGACGATGATCACGCCGGCCTTCACGATTGCGGACGCCAGAATGTCGTTCCTGTCGAGCTCCTCGTCCATCCTCTCCGTCTTTGACATCGTGACACCCATGGTGACGAGGGCGGACACGACTGAGCAGCAGAGGAGCACGATTCCAACGACCGAGAAGAAACCCGGGTTGACCTGGTCTTTGAACACCAGAACGGCGAGGACGCACCAGAGCACCGCGACGCCCGCGTTCACTCCCGCGCATATGCCAAAGGAGCCCCACCTCATCGCAGGCAGGTCGCTGGCATCCTCGGGAGACATCTTGTCGATGATCGAGTTGACGTTCAGCTCGGCAGGCCGGTTGACGTACCTGTTGTTATATCGACTGTACGAGACACCTCGGGACTGGCTGATATGCGGCTTGACCGCCGGCATCTCCCCCGAGGCACCGACGATTTTGAGGTTTCTCTTAACGGGAGCCTGCGACATGGGAGCCTGGGACGCTTGCGCATTCCCGTTCGGCTGGCCGTTCTGACGGCCGTTCGGCTGCCCCGAAGGCTGTCCGGACTCACTGGCAAACCGGGAACCCTGTGGAACAGGCTGTGAGACAGGGACGGCACTGGGCGCCGGCGCAGAAGCAGGCTTCGCAAAATGACTTCCTCCCGCCGAAGAACCAGACGGAGAGGCATCTTCACCGGAACGCTGTTTGACCCACTTGCTCTTCATCGATTCAGCTTTGTTGTGGTTCTTTACTGACATATCACGTCTCTCGGCAATGCTGTCTTTGTATCAGCTATCCCAGTACACACACGCACATGGTACTCTTATACAGATTAATTGTAACCGCTCATCAACCGTCCGTTGGGCGGAGTTGCGATGCACGTCAATTACCAACATGACCCTACATTTGGCCATGAGAAAGCAGGACTATCAGCATGGAACGCGCCACCGTTGAAACCGTAGGAATCAAGGCCCTCTCCCGTAAAGAGATCGCCGACATCATGACCGGGGAGCTGGGCATGCCCGCCTTCAGGTCCAAGCAGCTCATCCAGTGGCTTTACGGGAAACGCGTCTTCTCCTACGACGAGATGACGAACCTCCCCCTGTCGCTGCGCGAGACGCTCGCCACAAACTATCCCCTTTCGAAGCCGAAGATTCTCGAGAAGCAGGTCTCGAGCGACGGCACCAGGAAGTATCTCATCGGCCTGCAGGACGGTGCCTCCGTTGAAACCGTCGGCATTCCTAGCAAGGACCGCATCACGGTGTGCGCCTCCACGCAGGCCGGCTGCCCGATGAGGTGCGCTTTCTGCGCGACGGGTAAGAACGGCTACACGCGCAACCTTGGCCCCGGCGAAATCGTCGACCAGGTTGCCGTGGTCGCCAACGACTTTGGCCAGCGCATCACGAGCGTCGTGCTCATGGGACAGGGCGAACCCTTCCTCAACTACGACGCGGCCCTCGAGGCGCTGAGGATTCTGAACGACAAGGACGGTTTTGGGATCGGCGCCCGCCATCTGACCGTCTCGACGTGCGGCCTGCTGCCGAACATCCGCCGTTTTGCCGCGGAGCCTGAGCAGTTCACCCTCGCCGTCTCCCTGCACTCCGCCGTTCAGGAGACGCGTGACAAGCTGATGCCCGGCGTCAAGCAGTACTCCCTCGACCGTCTCCACGACTCAATCGCCTCGTACGCGAGCCAGACCGGCCGTCGCCCTACGTTCGAATACGCGATGATTGAAGGGGTCAACGACAACGACAACGAGTTGAAAGCCCTCATCGCCTTCTGCCGTCACACGCTGTGCCACGTGAACCTCATCAAATACAACCCGGTCAAGGGTCTCCCCTATAACCCGTCGAGCGACGAGCGGGTCGAGGCCTTCCAGAAGGGGCTTGAGGGCGCGGGCGTCGAGACGACCGTTCGCAAGTCCCGCGGATCGGACATCAACGCCGCCTGCGGCCAGCTGAAGCAGCTGAGGAGATAGATCTTCGCGACCGGGCATCCGCGGAAGTTTCCGTGAGACGCAAAACGCAGCGGATATCATCTGATACGACGCTGTTACCAGGTCTTTCAAACGAAAGGAGCCCCAATGTTTCACGTGAAACATTGGGGCTCCTCTTTCATATGAGAACGTCTTATCCGACCCGCCGGCAGTTCGTGTCCGGTCCGTCTACAGGTCCATCTGCAAAGCTTCCCACTGCTTCTGCACCTGGTTCTGATTCCGGGTGACAGGGTCGACCATCTCGCCGTCCTGACCCAAACGGCTGATTTCAATCGAACGGCGTATCACGTTTGCAGCGTTCTTTACCGAGTGAACCGCCTGATCAACCTTGTCTTTCACTTCTTTGTCGGTGACATACAGATAAACGACCACTCCGGAGACCAGGGCGACGGCAGAAAAGCCCACCGCGGACAGAAACCGCTTCATCTCCCTTATCTCCCCTCTTTGTCGATGAGCGAGAGAAGTCTGTTGAGGTCGTCCTCGTCACTAAAATCAATCTCGATCTTATAGGTCCCTTTGACCTGCTTGATCTTCACGTTGGTCCTCAGGTCCTCCCTGAGCCTCTTGGCCGCCTTTTTGAACGAATGCGGCACCGTTGGACGAGGGGACTTCTCACTCTGCTCCATCGAGAACAGTGCGACAAGAGATTCCGTCTGACGCACCGACAGCTTCTCCTCGACAACCTTCTTGGCGATCATGATGCGCTTCTCATCCGAGGACGCGCCGAGAATCGCACGCGCATGGCCTGCGGAGAGGGAACCGTCGAACACGAGGTTCTGCACCTCTTCGGGCAGGTCGAGAAGCCTCAGGACGTTGGTCACGGCCGAACGAGACTTGGCGATCTTCTTGCCGAGCTCGTCCTGGGTCATTCCCGTCTTGTCAAGCAAGTCGCGATAGGCGCGCGCCTCTTCGATGCAGTTGAGATTGCTCCTCTGAATGTTCTCGATGAGGGCGATTTCAAGGCTCTCAACATCGGACATATCCCTCACAATAGCGGGGATGACCTTGAGCCCCGCCATGCAGGCGGCCTGATACCTGCGCTCGCCCGCGACAATTTCGTAGCCATCCTGATCCTTCCTCACCAAGATAGGCTGCAGCACGCCGACATTCTTGATTGACTCAGAAAGCTCCTGAAGGTCTTCCTGGTCAAAGTACACACGAGGCTGACCGGGGTTTCTGTGAACGAGGGCCACGTCCAGCTGAACGACAGGCACGCCCTCCTCGACACCCGCCTCGGTAACCGTCTGTTCGACAAGTGCGCTCAAGCCCTTGCCCAAGCCGCCTTTTTTAGCCACGAGAGATCACCTCTTTCGCCAGTCGTCGATACGCCTCGGCACCCTTGCTCGTCTTGTCATACTCGATAATCGACATTCCGTAGCTCGGCGCCTCGCTCAGCCTCACGTTGCGAGGAATGACCGTCTCGAACACCTTTTCTTTGAAGTAGTCCCGAACCTCCTCGACAACCTGCTTGGAGAGCGACGTGCGGGAGTCGTACATCGTCATGAGCACGCCGTAGATATCGAGACGCGGGTTCAGGCGCGTTCTGACCATCTTGATCGTCTCAAGCAACTTCGAGACGCCCTCGAGGGCATAGAATTCGCATTGAATCGGAATCAAAAGGGCATTGCAGGCCGTGAGGGCATTGATCGTCAGCACGCCCAAGGACGGCGGGCAGTCGATAAAAACATAATCGAACTGGTCTTTGACGGGGTCGAGAGCCTCTTTGAGACGCATCTCTCGCGCGATGGCGGACACAAGCTCGATCTCCGCACCGGCGAGCTGTATCGTCGAAGGCATCAGGTACACGCGTGCGCTCGTCGTGTCATGGATGATGGATTCAGGGGCGGCGTCGGACAGAATTGCATCGTAGATGCTCAGCTCGATCGTGTTCTTGTTGACGCCCAGACCACTCGTCGAGTTTCCCTGGGGATCGAAGTCGACCACAAGCGTCTTGTATCCCAGCTCGGCCAGGGCTGCGGCAAGGTTCACCGACGTGGTCGACTTGCCGACCCCTCCCTTCTGGTTCATTATCGCGATAACCTTAGTCTCGTCATCGGGCTTTTTTCTGGCTTCATCCTGATAACTCATACACCCTCCTAAGGTCCCATGGCTCGAACATACGCCACACAACCGGCCGACGAACTTAAACGGGCGGGATGTTTCACGTGAAACATCCCCGACGAGCACTCACTCGTCTCCGTTTTATATCGTTCTACATCTTTAGATAAGAGGCACCTTTGATGCCTCACCGACGGGACGTGGGAGCGCCACTTCCGGTTCACCGACCTTCTTGAACGACAAGATGGTTCGGCTGCCAAACTCACGCGGCAGTTCCAGGGTCCTTTCCCCCGCAAACTCCAAACCGCAGATTTCCGCGGTCTGAATCCCGTCCCGATACTCTTGAGGAAGAGGGACCCCCTTGGAAATGATGAGGCAACCGTTCCTTGACAGCAGGGGCGCAGCATATTCGACTAGGACGGGGAGGGCGGCCACGGCGCGCGCCAGAATACACCCGTAGGCACGACGGAAATTCATCCCCAGAACCTCGAGTCGCTCAGACTTCGTCTGCAGCTGCTCTTCCATCCCGAGCTCGGTTACAAACTCCTGCACGGCGACAATCTTCTTGTTCACCGAATCGCAGAGAACACCCTTTCTGTTCTCACGCACGATCGCAAGGGGAATCCCGGGAAGCCCGGCGCCGGTGCCCATGTCGAGGAAGGGGTGCGACCTGACGCCTTTAGGCTGACAGTCGAACTCGGGCAGAACCGTCAGGGAATCAACCAGATGGAGAACAAGCGCCTTGTCCCACTCCCTGATGGCGGTGAGATTAAGGAACTGGTTCTTGCAGAGCATGATGTCCAGATATTGAACGAGCCGAACCGCGGCGCACAGCGTGATGTCGATATCAGCCTCGGCGCACAGTTCGACAAGCTTCTGAGCCTCATCGAGAACGTTGCGGTTCAGAGCCACTTCCGAACGGAACGTAACGGACTCGCTCAGCGCGACTGCCTTCTCACGGTCGGCGTCTTTAGCGGGCGCGGGCGCGGCATCTTCCAGACCGTCCACATGAATCTCCTCGTTCAGAGAATTGACCTCGGTTCCCATGTTCCCCCTAGAGTCTTTCATAGTTTCCGATAGCGGTATATCGTCTTTTTCATCGCTATTATGACGATAAAAATGCAACAGTGAAGAGATGAAGGGAGTTCATCACATCATCATCGAACGCGCGTAGGCGCAGCGGGCGCACATAAACGCACGCGGACGCAAGTGAACGCACACAAACGCACACAGGCGCAAATGGTCTTGCACAGACATATGAAAATGCACACGAGAAAACGCATAAAACAGGGGAGTCTCGAAACAAAAATTGCCTGAAACCAACGACTCGTTGGTTTCAGGCAAATGGCAGGTCACATCAGGTATATCGAGCTGGCCAATATCGAACTGGCCGATGCCTTGACGAGCGATGTCAAAACTTCATCTCATGAGAGCGAGCTTCGAAACCGCCGGCACAGTCTCCGAGGATTTCTCCCGGTCCCCTTAGCGCTTCTTGTTCGGGACAACCACGACGAAGCGGGACGGCTCCACGCCCTCAGAGTGCGTCGTGACGTTCTTGTTGTTGCGCAGAGTCAGGTGCACGATACGGCGCTCGTACGGCTTCATGGGGTGCATCTTGACCTCATAGCCCCTCATGGTCGCCTTGTTGGCTGCGTTGATCGCCATGCTCTGAATCTTCTGGCGACGACGGTTCTTGTAGCCTTCGATGTCAACGACGATCGGGAACCTAAAGCCAAGTTTGCCGTTCACGATAACCGTGAAGATGTGCTGGAAGGCATCGAGGGTCCTCCCGTGCCTGCCGATGAGAATCGCCAGATCGGCATTGCTCACATCAAGAATCAGTTCGCCTTCGCCGCCGTCATACTCGTCGATGTTCGCGTCGCCGGCATCGAAGTAGCCGAGCATGTTGCGAAGCACCTCGATAGCCGTGTCGGCAATGAGGTCGAGCTCGTCATCGGACAGGGCCTCGTGAGCCTTGTACTTGCGGGCAATCTCCCTGAACTCCTCGGGAATCTCCCTGGGAGCGCCCATCTCATCGTCGATTCCGCCCTCAGACTCATCCTCAGAGTCGGAGCATTCGTCATCCATGGAATCGAGCGCAAGCTCCTCGTCGTTCTCTTCCATGTCCTCGGAATTACTATCCAGCACGTCGTCAGACATACGGTCCGCCTTTACTTGTTCAAGACAACTCAAAACAACGTTCAATGTTTCACGTGAAACATTGGGGTCAAACTTCGGGGCCCGGCACCGCCGTCGGGCGCGGCACCGGGCCTGGAGACTCGAGGCTAGTGCTTCTTCTTGGGTCGGGGCTTCGCGACTTTCCTCACGACGTTGACCTCGACCGGCTTCGTCTTGAGCTCCTCGCGCTTCTTCTCCTCGACCTCGATCTTCTTCTTCTTGAAGATGAGCTGCTGCTGGATGACGCCCCAGCCGCTCGAGACAACCCAGTACAGGACGACGCCCGCAGGGGAGGACCAGCCGACGAAAAGCATCATGACCGTCATCACGACGCCCATGCTCTTCGTCATGGAGTTCGAGTTCTGCTGCAGATACATCGGCAGGAACGTGAGAACACCAAAGAGAAGGACGAAGATGATGTAGGGAATCGCCGCGACGAAGCCCATCTCCGTCAGCACGCCGCCCGCGTTGTTGGCGAGCGAGGGAAGGATGTCGTAGAAGGCCGCACTCGCAGGAACGTGGTCCCTCAGCACCGAGAACAGCGCGAAGAAAATCGGCATCTGAATCAGCAGCGGGAGACAACCGGCGAGCGGGTTGAATTTGTGCTCGGCATAGAACTTGGTCATTTCCTCGTTGAGCCGCTGGGGATCGTCGGCGTACTTGGTCTGAAGCTCCTGCAGCAGCGGGGTGACCACCTGCATTTCCGCCATGGACTTCTGCTGTTTGAAGGTCAGGGGGAGAAGCAGGATACGGATGATGAAGGTGAACAGAATGATTGCCAGGCCCCAGTCTCCGAGGAAACTCTGGAGGCCGGCTATGCAGTCGTACAGAAAGTTAATAATCCAGTCCCACATAAACCCTCCGCGTGCGCGTCACTCAAATAGGTTTGTCAAAACAAAACGGCGACAGGCGCCATGGTGGAGCACATGGTGGAGCACTCTCGGAACACGAACACGAACTGACACTCACACAGACGAACCGACACTCTATTTCTTGCAGCCCCGCGCCTTGCCGCCTGCGAAGAAGGAGAACGTCTCAGGAACCGGGTCGTACCCGCCTTCGTGGAAGGGGTGGCAGCGCAGTATCCTCTTGAGCGCCAGCCAACTTCCCTTGAGCAGACCGAACCGCTCGACAGCGATCAGGGCGTACTGGGAGCAGGTCGGCACATACCTGCAGCAGGCGGGAAAGCGCGGGGAGATGCAACACTGGTAGAACTTGATGAGACAGAGACCGAACCACCGGGGAAACCGGGCGATGCGACGCAGAACCGACCGCAGAGTCGCCGAGGCGCCATGAGCGTCGCTCGACTCACCCGCGTTCATGCCCCACGCCCGCCTTCCCGAGCAGCTTTCCGAGAATGCATACGAGATCAGCGTAAGGCGTGTCGACAGTCTGCGGGGTCGCCAGCAGGAGGATGTCATATCCTTCCGCAGGCAGGTTGTTCGCACGAGCAACCTCTCGGAGAATGCGCTTGTTCCTGTTGCGAACAACCGCATTCCCGAGTTTTTTCCCCGCTATAAACGCAACGCGACCACTAGGGCCGCGTTGGTCATCAACCCGCTTTACGATGATGCGAAGCTCTCTACTCGATGCGCGTTTGCCCAGATTGAAGATTTCAGATATCTCAATCCCAGACTTAATCGTATTCATTCCGCAGAAAGACATGCGCAGAGGTTAGTACCTCGTATGACGCTCATCGGAGACGGTGAGCTGCTTGCGACCCTTGGCGCGACGGCGAGCGAGCACCTTACGTCCGTTTTTGGTGGCCATACGAGCACGGAAGCCGTGGCACTTAACACGCTTCCTCTTATTAGGCTGATACGTGCGCTTCATCGAAGAACCCTCCTAGTATATATGAGCTGCAATCGCAGACAAGACACAGCCTGTCGATTTTATCCGCAGCCATCACCGGTGTCAAACAACACAACTATATATAGCGACAAAGCGAAACCCTTAAAAACGCACCTACATAGTTCAACCACACGAGTACAGGCGGCGAGGCTCCGGGATGAGAAGACATGGAAACACAGGCAAGCGGAGGAACGCGGAGAAGCGAGAGGGAGAACGAGGGAGAACAAGCCCCAAAGGTGCAGGGGCGATCCAAGGACGCGTGGGGCAAGACCTTCTCGACAGCGCAAGGTGGAGTTAAACGGCTCACGCGCTCCTGGCGAGAAAGAAACAGCGAGACTGGACCATACATAGTGTGGTTGAATGTGCGCAAAACACAAGATGTTGAGATAGATGTGCATATTTATTTTCTTAATTGATATAACATTCGTTTATGGGCGTTTAAGACAGCGAAACAGTTCCCCTGCCGCCGATTGTTGGAAACATGCCATTGAACGTTTTTCCCACCCGTTCAAAACTCACTCTGGAGACCGGTTTTCAACAAGGTGAAAGTTTCACAGCGGCGATTTGGCGAACATTTCAATGAAACTCACTTAATGACAGCACTCCGATACGGGCACTTTTAGAACTTTAACAGCAGTTATTAAAAGCAATGCCCAACGGCGGCAAACTCTGAAAGATTCCGAGGGTTTCGCTTGCGCTTTCTTTGTGTTGAAACTTTTCAGGCAAAGGCGCCGACTTTCAACTTATCAGCGAAATTTTCAACAACTTTTCGCTTCTCAACTCTTAGTTTTCAACATAAGTGGAAAGTTTCGTTGAAAAGTTGAATGTTTCCGCAGATGGGAGATAGTTTTCACAGTTGGAATTTTTCACTATCAACATTTCCCCCGAATTATAAACATGCAGGTCATAGTAAGAGACGAGCATCGAAAGGTTTTCAACATGTTGATTGTTGAAAGTTGCTCAAAAAGCAGCAAAGACTTCAATTTTTCGCCTAAAATCCCCCAACGTGCGCAAAACTTTTCGCCCGCCTTCTTTGAAACCGCTCGGGGACCGGTGAAATTGTGTTCTTTATTGATATCAGGATGAGCGTACTATGTCATCCTTATTGTTCGAACCGGAACCGAGGGGCGTATGGCAGAAGATTTTTTCCCGTTCGTTGAGAACCGGCAGGATTTCAGCGATACCGAGATCGCCGACCCAACCACCTCGGCGCGCATAGCTATATACGACGACATGGTCATGCCCCCGCGCGTGGTCATGGTGGAGCCTTCCGACATCCGGACGTATCTCGCCGAGATAACGAAGACGGTGTACGAGCTGGTGATTCCCCATTGCGACGTGTGGTCGTTCCAGGTCATACGCGAGCTCGTGGAGAACCTTATTCACGCATCTTTTGCTGAGCCTACCATATCGATTCTCGATAAAGGAAAGACGATTGCGGTCTGCGACCAAGGTCCCGGCATCCCGAACAAGACCGCGGCGCTCAAACCGTCGTTCTCCTCGGCGACATCACCCATGAAACGCTTCATCCGAGGGGTCGGCAGCGGCCTTCCCATCGTGGAGGAGTGGATCAAGCTGCATCACGGCACGCTCACGATCGAGGACAACCTCGGACGGGGGACGACGGTCACCGTCTCCCTCGTCCAGGCAGACTCCCCGGAAATCTCTTCCCCGCAGCAGGGGTCGACTCCGGCGACGAACCCGATGGTGGCACAGGGTCAGATGCCCGCGCAGTCAGCGAACCCAGCGGCGACCGGCCAGACAGTGATGAACCCGGCCGCAATGAACCCGGGGGCCGGTCAATACGCCGCGCCCTATGGGAACCCGTACGCTTACGGGAACCCCTACGGGTACGGGAACACCTACGGTGGCTATTACGCCAACCCCTACGCCGGCGTGCAGGGCAACCCCGGACAGGCGGGCCCCTACACCCCCAATCCGGGCGCGCCCGGATATGCAGGGTATCCTTCCTACCAGGGATATCCCGTCTACCAGGGGTATCCCGGTTCAGCCTACCCGGGGTCTGGCCATCCGGCGCAGCAGCAGGCAAACGGCTGGGGGAGCATCGGGAGTCAGTTCGGCACCCAGCCGCCATACGGCCAGGCGGCGTACGGGCAGGCTCCATACGGACAGCTGGGTGTTCAAAGCACCGACGACGAAGGCGGACCCCAACATGGAGGTCAGCCCAACCCGTACCAAAGCGCGCCCGCAGGCAAGCCGACCTCGGCCGGACTTCCCGCCGAGACGTCTGAGGCCGCGGAGTCCGGCATCGACGCACACGCCCCGCTCACCAAGGACCAGAAAGACATCCTCTTGTTGTTTAGCAATCTGGACAAAATCGGCCCGAAGGAGCTCAACGAGCAGCTCGGCATCTCAGCCCCGACGGCCTCGCGAAAGCTCCGGGAGATATCGGAAGCCGGCTTCATCATCAAAAAGGGCGCGAAGTACATCCTCACCGGCGAAGGATCCCGCATGTTCTCTTATCTATCGAGTGACGGAAGGTAAGGTATATAGATGAACCTTTCTCACGAGGATGCCTCCCTGCTGTGGACCGACGTGCTCGGCATGGTGCGCGAGCTCGAGGACACGTCGATCGTTCCGTGGATCGAACGCCTCTCCCCGCTTTCGCTCGACAACGGGGTGATGCTCGTCTCGACCGGCCAGAACTGGACCGCGCGGAAGGTGATGGGCGAGTACCGTCCCGTCATCGAGTCGATCCTGCAGGAAATCACGATGGAGCCCATCGCGCTCAACGTCGTTGTCGGTGACCAGAAGGCTCCGGTCCCCGCGACGGTTGCGCAGAGCGCGCCCGCCATGTCCACCGTGCCCACCGCGCCCACTGTGCCCGTCGCGACGACCGCACCGGCGGCGCCAATCACTCCCACCGCACCCGGCGCGGCAGTGCAGACGCCGATGCAACAGGCTATGCCCGCAGCGGAGGCAGCAAACGAGCCCGCAATGTTTCACGTGAAACATTCGCCGGATTCGCAGGAAGATGTTTCACGTGAAACATCTTATGAAACCGCAGATAGGACGGCAATTCCGTCGAACGAGGCGGCGGAGGAGATTGAGGAGCAGCCGGTCATTTCGCACAAGGGAATGTCCCCCGCCGCCCTTGCCGGCGCCGAGGCCGCGGCTGGAAGGTCGTTCTTCACCAACAAGGCGACCGTGGCGCCCTGGAACACCATCACGAACTCCCATCTCGCGGAGACGGAGACCGCGAGGGAGAGCCTTGCCGAACCCGCGTCAAGCCGCGGGACGGAGGGTTCCGTGAGCCACGTGAGCTCACCGGACGCCGCGGGTAATACGGGCGCCGCGGGCGCCGTGGGTGCCGAAGGCATTGCGGACACCCGGCGCGGGACGCAGGTCGACGAGGACGAGCCCAGTGCATCCCCGGCCCCGTCGATTACCGGCGAAACCGCTGGCGACCCCTCGTCTGCGGACTTCAAAACGCTCGCCACGCCGGAGATCGTGCAGCAGAACGCTGTGATTCCAATCCTGGAGGACGGCGGGGTGCCGAAGGACGCCGTCAAGTCGGGTTATTCCGACTTCGTCTTCGACACGTACGTCGTCGGCGACAGCAACTCGATCGCCTACCACATGGCGCTGGCGATCGCCGAGCAGCCGGACTCGATCGCGAACCCCAACCCGCTGTTCATCTGGAGCAGCAGTGGTAACGGCAAGACGCACCTGCTGCTCTCCATCCTCAACTACATGCGCGAACACCATCCGTCGCTCAACGTGCAGTACGTGCCGGCGCTCGCGTTCGTGAACCAGTTCATGGACGACCTGCACACGAAGAAGCTCCACGGCAACGAGATTCTCAAGGCCTACCGCGCGGTCGACGTCCTGTTGGTCGACGACGTCCAGCACTTCGAGTCGAAGCAGGACTCGGTCACCATCTTCTTCGACATCTTCAACGCGCTCATCCTCTCGGGGAAGCGCATCGTGCTCGCGGCGGATGTGGCGCCCGACTACCTGTCGCTCGACGAGCGCATGCGCACAAGGTTCAACAGCGGTGCGGTCATCGACATCAAGGCGCCGACGTACGAGATGAAGCACAACATCCTCGTGAGCTACTTTGAGCGGTGCCGCAGCAAGCTCGGCCTCGAGAACATCGACCTGCCGAGCAAGTCGCTCGACCTCATGGTGCAGCTCGCCCCCAACAACCCCCGCAGCATGCAGGGGCTCGTGACGACGCTCCTCTTCGCCGCCTCGACCGACGACCCGACCGTCCTGTCTCCGGACCGCATCAAGGACTTCATCAAGAACCACTACCGCTCGTCGAACACGATCACGCTGTCCTCGATCCTTCACACGGTGAGCGACGCATACGGGGTCACAATCGAGGACATCAAGGGGAAGTCGCGTACGAAGGCCATCAGCGAGGCACGGCAGGTCACCATGTGGATCGCACGGCAGCTGACCGACGAGTCGTACGAGACCATCGGCTCGGAGCTCGGCGGGAGGGACCACTCGACGGTCTACTACGGCATCAGCACGGTCGAGAAGCGGATGGTCGACGACAGGAGCTACTTCCACAAGCTGGAGCGCCTCAAGAAGGAGATCAGCGATTAGCGAGGTGTGGCGGGTGTTGCGGCGCAGGTGTTGATAGTGTTGAATGGTTGTGAAAAGTTGTGTTGAGAGGGATTGGGCGGGCGGTTAGGAACCCGGTGGAAAGGATGTTGGGATAAGGTGAAAACGACTCGTGTCGAGTCCGCGGCTGATTGGCGATGTTAGGGGCAGTTGAAACCAGCATGGGGGCGGATTGAAAAGAAAAACGGCTCGTGAGGTGCGAAAACGCGAGTTCTTCAGCTTTTCAAACGTCCCTACTACAATTACTACCCTGTATATATAAAAGAGAGGCAAGGCACAAACATGAGATTCATCATCGATCGCGACTCGCTCAAGACCGCTCTCGACCGCGTGGTCAAGGGAATGGACATGAACTCGACCCTTCCCATCCTCTCAGGCATCCTCATCACTGCAGCTGACGCCTCTCTCAAGCTCGAGACGACCAACATGGAAGTCAGCATCAGCCAGCACATCATCGCCAATGTGGAGGAGCCCGGCCGCGTCGTGGTCCCGTGCAAGCTTCTCTCCGACATCGTGGGGCACCTGCCCGACATGGCGATCTCGTTCAAGGTCGACGGCTCGATGCTCAATATCCGCTGCGGCAAGTCGTCGTACAACCTCAACACGCTCGCCCCGCAGGACTTTCCCCAGTTCCCCGACTACAACCTCGACAGCATGGTCGAGGTCTCGATGGAGTCGCTCTCGTCGATGGTCTCGCGCGTGGCGGTCGCGGCGAGCACCGACAAGAACCGCTCCATCCTCAACGGCATCCTGGTGAACATCACGCCCGACATGGTGCGCTTTGTGACCACCGACTCGGTGCGTCTCGCCGTGGCAGAGACCAAGATCGCGAGCGACGTGAGCAACTTCGAGGTCATCGCGCCCGCCAAGACGCTGCGCAACGTGCTGAGCCTCGCCTCGGACTACAAGACGATCACCATCGGCACGAACTCGACCCAGATCGTCTTCATGTTCGGCGACGTGGTCTACGTGACGCGGCGCATCGAGGGCACCTACCCCAACTACCGCAAGCTCATCCCCAGCTCGTACGTGACGGGCGTGAAGGTCAAGGTCAACACGCTGTACGAGGCCATGCAGCGCATCAAGGCCATGACGGCCTCCAACTCCGAGATCCGCTTCGAGATATCGGTGGACGCGGGGCTGCTCATCCTCACCTCGAACCTGCCCGACCAGGGCAACGCGCGCGAGGAGATCCCCGTCGAGGCCGAGGGCGAGAACCAGATGATCGCCTTCAACTCGCGGTTCATCTACGACTGCGTGCAGAAGGCCGCCGACGACGCGTACCTCATGTTCGAGATGGACAACCCCAACAAGCCGGGTATCTTCAAGACCCTCGGCAAAATCGACTTCCTGTACCTCGTCATGCCCGTCCGCACCAGCTACTAGGCGCGCGGCATGGGCTGAGCCGAGCGGAGCCGTTCGATGTCATTCGTCATTCAGCGGGTCGGGTACCTCGCGTTTCGCAACATGCGCGAGTACGTGCTGGAGCCCGACCCGCACCTCACCGTCCTCGTGGGCCCCAACGCCGTGGGGAAGACCAACTGCATCGAGGGCATGCAGATCCTCACGACCGGGACGTCGTTCAGGCATCCCTCGCCCGCCGACCTCATCCTCGAGGGCGAGCCGTCGGCGACGCTGCGCCTGCACGCCGAGGCCGAGAAGCGCACGCTCGACGTGGGGTACGACATCTTTCCCTCGAAGAAGCTGCTCTCGCTCAACGGGAAGCGCCGACCGAACAGCGAGGGGTGCGGCATCATCCCCGCCATTCTGTTCTACCCCGACGAGCTTTTGGCGATAAAAGGCGGCGCGGCGGGGCGGCGCGAGCTGATCGACGGCTTCGGGACGCAGATCAACAAGACGTACGCGCGCGTGGCCTCGGACTACCGCAAGGCCCTGCTGCAGCGCAACTCGATGATGAAGGACGCGGCGCGCACGGGGGTCCCGCTCGACCCGGCGCTCTTTGACGCGTGGACGAACTCGCTGGTGGTGGCCGGCAGCATGCTGTTCCTGTACCGGTACTCGCTCGTGGCGAGCCTGGCGCGGCGGGT
>CAYMHQ010000002.1:0-1102 GCA_964390275.1 uncultured Coriobacteriaceae bacterium | reverse complement strand
CGCCTGGCGGGGTGTCTGCCTCATCGGGTGGCGCGTCGGGTCCGGATGCGCCTGCCTCCTCGAGCGCCGCCCCGTCGCCCGCACCCAAGCGCGAGGAGGTCGAGGCGTCGTTCCGGCGCATGCTCGAGGCGTGCCGGGCCGACGAGCTGCGGCGGTGCCAGACGCTCGTGGGGCCCCATCTCGACGACGTGGCGTTCTACGTCGAGGGGCGCTCGGCCCGCAAGTTCGGGTCGCAGGGGCAGCAGCGCACCATGGTGCTCGCGCTCAAGCTCGCCCAGGTCGAGATGGTGCGCGACCTGCAGGGCGCCTACCCGCTGTTCCTGCTCGACGACGTGATGAGCGAGCTCGACGCCGAGCGGCGGAGCAGACTGTTCGACCTGATAAAATGCGGCATGCAGACCGTCGTGACGACGACGAACCTCGAGTACTTCAGCAAGGGCGAGCTCGAGGAGACCAAAGTGGTGAGGCTCGGTGTGGGACAGGGATAACGGCTTCGACGACGAGTTCGACTACGCCGGCGCGCAGTTTGTCGCCGCGCCCTACCGCCTGCGCGGCCTGGGACGCGGCGGGCTGCCGCGCGACTATGTGGGGAAGCCCATCGGCAAGACGGGGCTCGGCGGCGCGGTCGACTCGGTGCTCGACCGGCTCCAGGGGCAGGTGGGCGCCGGCTGCGACAGCGCACGGTCGATGCGGCTGTGGCGCAAGATGAGCGACAAGAAGCTCAAGGCGCACACGCACGGCCTCTTCCTGCGGCAGAACCGGGCCTCGCGCGAGCTGGTGGTGTACGTGGACGCGAGCATCTGGATGTACGAGTTCACGATGATGGCCCCCATGTACCTGCAGGAATGGAACCGCCTGTGCGAGCGCGAGGGCCTCGACATGAAGGCGGACAAGATCCGCTTCCAGCTGAGCACCCGCGCGCGCAAGGCGGGGGAGAACGGCACCGTGGGGAGCCGCGCCGCCGGGGCGGGCTCGGGCGCCCGCGCCGCGACCGGCCAGCTTGCCTCGGGCCCCGCGGCCGCGGGCGGATCCGCCGGCTCGGGTGGTCCCTGCTCGGGCGGCGCCTCCGGTTCGACAAGCACCCAAGGCTCGGCCTCCGGCG
>CAYMHQ010000001.1:32728-65120 GCA_964390275.1 uncultured Coriobacteriaceae bacterium | reverse complement strand
CGTTCTTCGCGCGGCTCTACGGAATGGAGGACGCGGGGGAGCGGATAGAGGAGCTCCTGTCGCTCGTCGAGCTCGACCACCGGCGCAACGACCCGGCCCGCTCGTTCTCGCGCGGCATGACGCAGCGCCTCTCGATCGCGCGGGCGCTCATCAACGACCCCGACCTCGTTCTGCTCGACGAGCCGTACTCGGGCCTCGACCCCCATGCGGTGCAGCTCTTCGACGAGCTCATCGGCCGGGTCCGCGACGGGCGGACGTTCGTCATGGTCTCGCACGACCTCGACAAGGGGTTCTCGCTCTGCACGCACGCGCTCATCCTCGCGAGGGGGCGCGTCGTCTCGTTCGGCGAGAAGTCGACGTTCGACGAGGCGGAGTTCAAGAGCCTGTACCTTTCGACCGTGGGAATGGGGGTGGCGTGACATGGCGGAGACGGAAAACGCTGCGGAGGTCGCTGCGGAGCGCACGGCGGCGAACCCCGGCGGGGACGCGGGCGGCGCGGTCTCGCGGCGTGCGCCCTCGGGCTGGCAGCAGTACCGCGCGATGCTCGCCAAGGACGTGCGGATGGAGCTGCGCACGCGCGACATGCTCGTCTCGATGGGCGTCTACGCGCTGCTCGTGCTCACGGTCTACGGCGCCGCGCTCTCGCAGACGGGAGACGCCCTCGACATCGTCAACGTCGCCTCGGGCCTTCTGTGGGCGCTCATCGTGTTCACGTCGCTCCTCGGGCTCAACAGGTCGTTCAGCCACGAGACGGACAACGGCTGCCTCGAGGGGGTGCTGCTCGCCCCGGTGAGCCGCCCGATCATCTTCCTCGCCAAGGCGACGAGCAACCTGATCTTCCTCCTCGCCGTCGAGGTCATCGCGGTCCCGCTGTTCTTCTTCTTCTTTCTGGGGACGGCCGAGCTCGCCCCCACGATCCCTTACATCGTCCTGCCGCTCCTCGTGGGGTCCGTGGGGATCGCGGGCGTCGGCACGTTCCTCGCAACCATGACGATCGACACGCGCGGCAAGGACGTCTTGCTCGCGATCCTGTTCATCCCGGTCATCTTCCCGCTCCTGTACGCATGCGTGTCCTCGACATCGGTCGCGTTCCTGGGAATCGAGGGCCAGATGGTGGTGTTCTGGCGCTCCCTCGCCATGGCGGGCGGGTACGACGCCATCATGGTGGCGGCTGCCTGGGGTCTCTACGAGTTCGTGGTGGGCGTCTGAGCCGCCCTCGTCTTTTTGCGGCTCTGTCCGCGGCCGGTGCTCCGGGAAAGGCCCCGAGGCTGACCGTGCCGCGGTGAAATGTGTGTTCGGTTGTGTAACGCGGTATCGAAAGGTAGGTGGAAGGTGCGCGGAGTTAAAGGCGGCGAGGCCGCGGGAGGCGCGGCGCGGGGGAGGCGTCTTCCCTGGGAGACGATCGCCATCGTGTGCGTCCTGGCGGGTCTCGTGTTGACGACGTTCGACTTCCTCTGGGCGTTCCTGAGGGCGCCCATGGTGAACGGCGCCGAGCTGAGCGGCGGCGCCTCGGTCCCCATCAACGGGGAGATCGTCACGAACAAGCAGCTCTTCTCGCAGAAGATCTTCTATTTCCACGTCCCGGTGGCGATAGCCTCCTTCGGGTTTATCATCGCGGCGGCGGTGTACGGCGTGCGCCTGCTCACGACCAAGGACGCGCGCTACGACCTGCGCTCCCGCGTCTGCATGGAGGTGGGCCTCGTCTTCATCCTCGCGACGATGGCCTCGGGCGACCTGTGGACGCAGTTCGAGTGGAACGCCGTGTGGGTCTGGGAGCCCCGGCTCACGACGTACTTCATCCTCATGCTGCTTGTGATCGCGTACTTCATCCTGAGGACCGCCCTCGACGACCCCGAGAAGAGGGCGCGGTTCGCGGCGGTCTTCTCGGTCGTCGCCGCCATCGACGCGCCGATCTCGTTCATGATCACGCGCATGATCCCCTCCTCGGTGCACCCCGTCGTCTTCCGCACCGACTCGGGTCTCACGCCCGACATGCTCATCCCCTTCCTGTGCGGCATGTTCGGCATGGCGCTCGTGGGGTTCGGCATCTACCGTCTGCGCCTGCGCACGTCCGAGCAGGCGGAGGAGGTCGAGGAGCTCAAGCGGCTGCTCGAGGAGACCGAGGCGTAGGACCCCATCCCGGCGGCTGCGGCCCCGGCGAACCACGATAACGTTTGACGAGAGTAAAGGATGCGCGTCATGGACCCGATTCTTGAAGAGGTATATTCCACGATCATCCCCTCGGCGCCCTATGTCATCGGCGCCTATGCACTCATCTGGGCGATTCTTCTCGTGTTCGTGATTGCCATGCTCGCGAAGACGAAGCGCACCCAGAAGGACATCGACGCGCTCAAGGACGCCATCGAGCGCCGACAGGACAAAGAGGAGAAGTAGGCGGGCAGGCTTGCCAGCAGGCGGGCGGCCTCGCCTGAGGTTGTGTGCGAATTGTTGGAGAGCCTGCGGTGATGCGCGCTATGCGCGTTCGCGGTCTTGCTTTGCGGCGTGCGATGGCAGATAATCTACTTCTGCTGGCCCCATCGTCTAGCGGCCTAGGACATCGCCCTTTCAAGGCGGAGATCGCGGGTTCGAACCCCGCTGGGGCTACCACGAAAGAAAGCTTCTCACACCGGTGGGGAGCTTTTTTTCGTTTGGTGGGAGAGTATGGGCCGGGATGCATTATAGTATGCGGGTAAGGATCTCGGATGCGTTCTCTACGGGATAGGCGCGGCGCGCACCGCCGTCGCGCCATGACAAGGAAGGAGCTAACGATGGGACAGAAGGCACTGGAGCCGTTTAGCGTGACTGCCGAGGAGCTGCCCACGTATCTGCGCGCGAACCACTCGGCGTTCATGGACTACGACGGCAAGACGTACTACCTGACCGACGTGAACGACCACTTCTGGCGCGTCCAGGACACGGAGGAGCTCAACGACAAGGGCCACTTCTCCGACCTGACCGAGCCGGTCGACTCCATCGCCACGTTCCTGTCGATGCCGACGATCGAGGGCAAGGCCATCATCGACCTCATCGACGAGGCGAAGTTCTACGCTTCGGAGAAGCCCGAGGCCTAGCCGCACGTCCGGAAAGACGCCCGCCCGCGAGACCCCGTGCCTCGCGGGCGGTTTGAATAGCCGCGCGACGCCGAGAGACGCCGCGCGGCTTTCTTTTGAGAAACGGTGATTACTTAGGTTATTTGCCGCCTCTCTGATTGACACGCGGCGCGCGGGTAACTATGCTTCATAAGTTCACTTTCTCAGATAGCCCCGTGAAACTTCTGTTGTTTAGTGACGTTTTCGATTGTACGATTTGGAGGAGTTTTACGTGAAGACCACGTACTACGCCAAGCCTGGCGAGGTCCAGCGAGACTGGGTCCTGATTGACGCCGCCGAAGGCAAGAACGGCGGCATGGTTCTCGGCCGCCTTGCCACGCAGATCGCCGTTATCCTGCGCGGTAAGAACAAGCCCCAGTTCACCCCCTTTGTTGACACCGGCGACTTCGTCGTCGTCGTCAACGCGGACAAGGTCCGTCTGACGGGCAACAAAGAGGAAGAGAAGATCTGGCGTCATCACACCGGTTACATCGGTGGCCTCAAGACGGAGACCTGGAAAGAGGCTATGGCCAAGCACCCCGAGCGCATCCTCGAGCGCGCCGTCAAGGGCATGCTTCCCCACAACACCCTTGGCCGTCAGCAGTTCACCAAGCTGAAGGTCTATGCCGGCCCTGAGCATCCGCATCAGGCGCAGAACCCCCGTAAGATTTCCGTGGAGGCGTAACTGAGATGACCGAGACCAACGAAGCAGTTTACTGGGGCACCGGTCGTCGCAAGAACGCCGTCGCCCGCGTCCATATCGTTCCCGGCACCGGCAAGGTGACCGTGAACAAGCGTGATGCGGTTGAGTACTTCGGCCGCAAGCAGCTCGTCGACATGGCCTGCATGCCCCTCAAGGTGACCGACACCCTCGGCCACTTCGATGTCATCGCCCTGTGCGACGGCGGCGGCATCTCCGGCCAGGCCGGCGCCCTGCGCCTCGGCATCGCCCGCGCCCTGCTCAAGGCCGGCGATTACCGCGCCGACCTCAAGAAGGCCGGCTACCTGACCCGCGACGCCCGCGTGGTCGAGCGCAAGAAGTACGGTCTCAAGAAGGCCCGCAAGCGTCCGCAGTTCTCGAAGCGCTAAACCGTACTTATATCGCACTGTTCGGACGGGGTTTCCGCTGCACTGGAAGCCCCGTCTTTTTGTATCGCGTCCCGGTTCGCACCGGGCGCGACCCGGTCACCGCGCCCGCCCCTCCGTCGCGCGATGCGCGCTGCGGCGGGGCCGGTCGCGGGTCTTTCGAACACCAGGGGAGTGACGAACATGTCGAAGCAACTGTTTGGGACCGACGGCGTGCGCGGCGTCGCGAACGCCGACCTCACGGCCGAGCTCGCCTTCCGTCTCGGCGCGGCCGCCGTCTCCGTGTACGGGAAGCGCGTTGTTGTCGGTCGCGACACGCGCAGGTCGGGCACCATGCTCCAGAGCGCGCTCGCGGCCGGTGTGACCGCCGCCGGCGGCGACGCGCTGTGCTGCGGCGTCGTGCCCACGCCCGCGGTGGCCATGCTCACGGGCGCCTACCAGGGCGACTGCGGCGTCGTTATCTCCGCGAGCCACAACCCGCCCGAGTACAACGGCATCAAGTTCTTCGGCCCCGACGGCATGAAGGCGACCGACGAGGCTGAGGCGGCGCTCACCGAGTTCGCCACGCGCGAGCCGTTCGAGACCCCGCTTCCCGTGGGCGCGGGCGTCGGGACCGTCGTCGAGCTCCCCGACGCGGCCAAGGACTACGTCGACCTCGTCGTCTCGCGTGCGGGGACCTCGCTCGCGGGCCTCAAGGTCGCGGTCGACTGCGCCCACGGAGCGAGCTGCGTGTCGACGCCCGCGGCCCTTCGCCGCCTCGGCGCGGAGGTGGTCGCGTTCAACGAGGATTATGACGGCATGGACATCAACGTCGGCTGCGGCTCGACCCACCTCGGCGCGGTACGCGAGGCCGTGCTCGCGACGGGCGCCGACCTCGGCGTGGCCCACGACGGCGACGCCGACCGGGTCCTCTTCGTCGACGCGAACGGCGACGAGGTGGACGGCGACTTCGTGCTCGCCATCTGCGCGGCAGACATGAAGGCCCGCGGCGCCCTCCCGGTGCCCGAGGTCGTCTCGACCGTGATGTGCAACCTCGGCCTCGTCCGCGCTATGCGGGAGATGGGGATCGACGTCGTGCAGACGGCCGTGGGCGACAGGTTCGTGCTGCAGCGCATGCTTGCGGACGGCGCGAACATCGGCGGCGAGCAGTCGGGCCACATCATCTTCCTCGATCACAACACCACCGGCGACGGCCTTGTCACTGCGGTCCAGCTCATGGGCATCATGAAGCGCACGGGCCTGCCGCTCGCAGAGCTCGCCAAGGTCATGACGCGTTTCCCCCAGTCGCTCGTGAACGTGAGGACCGAGCGCAAGTCCGAGTTCGCGACGCACCCCGCGGTCGTCGAGGCCATCGCGGCGGAGGAGGCCGTCCTCGGCGACGACGGTCGCGTGCTGGTGCGCGCATCGGGCACCGAGCCGCTCGTCCGCGTGATGGTTGAGGCGCTCTCTGAGGAGCTGGCGCTTGGGTGCGCAGAGCGCATCGCGGAGGTCGTCCGCACGAGCCTCGACGGGCGCTAGCGCCGGGGCGCCGGGCGGGTTCTGAAACGGGATTTGACACGAGGAGGTTTCGCGTGTGCGGGATTGTTGGGTGCGTGGGGTCGCGTGAGGCCCAGCCGTTTCTGCTGAAGGGGCTCGTCGCCCTCGAGTACCGGGGGTACGACTCCGCCGGTCTGGCCGTGGTCGACCCCGAAGGCAGCCTGCGTCTGCTCAAGAGGAGCGGCCGCGTGTCCGCGTTGATCGAGGCCGCCGAGAAGGACCCGCTGCCGGGGACCTGCGGCATCGCCCACACGCGGTGGGCCACCCACGGGGCGCCCAACGAGCGCAACGCCCACCCGTTCGCCGACTGCACGGGGCGGCTGTCGCTCGTCCACAACGGGATTATCGAGAACTTCGCCTCGCTTAAAAGCGAGCTTCAGGCGCAGGGCCACGTGTTCCTGAGCGAGACCGACTCTGAGGCGGCCGTCCATCTGGTCGAGTCGCTCTACAAGGGCGACCTGCTCGCGGCGGTCCTCGCGGCGTGCGCGCGGCTCGAGGGCGCCTACGCCCTCCTCGTCGCGAGCTCCGACCATCCCGACGAACTCGTCTGCGCCCGCAAGGGGTCGCCCCTCGTCGTGGCAGGCACCCCGGAGGGCTGCGTCGCCGCGAGCGACCTCACCGCCCTCCTCGAGTACACCCGCGACGTGGTCGCGCTCGAGGACGGGCAGGCGGCTCTCTTGCGCGCCGACGGCACCTTCGAGGTGGTCGACGAGTGCGGCAGGCCGTGCGAGGCGAGGACCATGCACGTCGACTGGGACGTGTCGAGCGCGACCCTCGGCGGGTTCGACGACTTCATGGACAAGGAGATCCACGAGCAGCCCGAGGTCGCCTCGCGCCTGCTCGCCGGGCGTCTCGAGGATGGCGAGGACCCGCTGCCCGAGCTTCCTCTCGAGGTCGCCGCGCGCGCGAGGCGCGTCCTTGTCGTCGCATGCGGCACCTCCTACCACGCCGGCCTCTACGCGAAGGGGCTCGTCGAGTCGTGGGCGCGCGTGCCCGTGGAGGTCGACGTCGCGAGCGAGTTCAACTACCGCGACGCCGTGGTGGGCGAGGGCGACCTGTGCGTCGTCATCACGCAGTCGGGCGAGACGGCCGACACCCTCTCGGCCGCGCGCAAGGCGCGCTCGATGGGGGCGAACATCTTCGTCGTGACGAACGTGGTGGGGTCGACGGCGGCGCGCGAGGCCGACCACACGATGTACCTCCACGCGGGCCCCGAGGTCTCGGTGGCCTCCACTAAGGCGTACACTGCGCAGCTTGTCGCGATGGCGCTGCTCGCGCTCAAGGTCGCCGCGGCGCACGGCGCGGACCCGGCCTGCCTGGCGGCGCGCAGGGCCGAGCTCTCCGGCGTACCCGCGCTCCTCTCCGAGGTGCTCTCCCGTTCCGGATCCGCAGCCGCTGCGTCCCGCGTCTTCGACGGCGCGCGCTCGGCGCTCTTCCTCGGCAGAGGCCTCAACTCCTCGACGGCGTCGGAGGGCGCGCTCAAGCTCAAAGAGATCAGCTACCTCCATGCAGAGTCCTACGCCGCCGGCGAGATGAAGCACGGGCCCATCGCGCTGCTGGAGCCCGGCTTCCCGGTCGTGGTGGTGGTGCCCGAGGACGTCGTGAGGTCCAAGACGGTCTCGAACATCGCCGAGATCGACGCCCGCGGCGCGAGCGTGGTCTCGATCGCGACCGAGGGGGACGACGAGGTCCTCTCCCTCTCGGACACCGTGCTCTGGCTCCCGCCGTGCGCTCCGTGGGTCTCGCCGGTCGTCGCGGCCGTCTACCTGCAGATGCTTGCTCGTCAGGTCGCGCTTAACCGCGGCTGCGACGTCGACAAGCCGCGCAACCTCGCGAAGTCCGTCACGACGGAGTAGCCATGGCGGTGCTGGGGATCGGCGTCGACATCGTCGAGATCGAGCGGATGGGCCGGGTGCTCGCGCGCACGCCGCGGTTCGCGGAGCGTGTGTTCACCCAGGAGGAGCGCGACTACTGCGCCAGGAGGGCCAACCCGGACGCCGCGTTCGCCGGGTGCTTCGCCGCGCGGGAGGCCGTCCTCAAGGCGCTCGGCGTCGGGTTCGGCGCTGGGGTCGGCTTCCGCGACGTCGCGGTGGGGCACGATTCCAAGGGGAAGCCCCTCGCGATTCTCTCGGGCGGAGCGAGGAAGGCTGCCGAGGGGCAGGGGGTGACCGAGGTCCACATCTCGGTCACGCACACGCGGGGGGTGGCCGTCGCGAACGCGCTCGCCGTGACGCGCGAGGCCGTTCCCGCGCGCACCGAGAAGGTGGACGAATCCGCGATGCTGGCCGCGCGGTTCAAGGAGGCCAAGTCGCTGCTCGACGAGTTGGACCGCAAAGGGGAGTGATGCTTCGTGCAACCTGTGATGGATGTTTCCGACGTGCGCGAGTTCGAGGCCGCGCTCGGTGAGAAGGGCCTCAAGGCCCAGGAGCTGATGCGGAGGGCGGGCGCCGTCGTGGCCCTGCAGGCGGCGAAGCTCGTGGAGACCGGGTCGGTCGTCGTGCTCTGCGGCATGGGGAACAACGGCGGCGACGGCTGGGTGGCGGCGGACAACCTCGCGCGCCACGGCTACGAGGTGAGCGTCGTCTCCGCGGCTGCACCCGCCGTCATGAAGAGCGAGGCCGCGCGGCGCGCCGCGGCGAGGGCTGTCGAGATGGGCGTCCCCGTCCACGTCGACCCCTCCCGCGACAAGCTCGACGAGCTTCTCTCGTCCGCTGACGTCGTGGTGGACGCCGTGTTCGGAACCGGCTTCAAGGGCGTCATGCCGAGTCCGTACGTCATGTGGGTCAAGGCGGTCGACGAGTCGTTCGCGGGGTCCGTGGTCGCGGTCGACATCCCGAGCGGCATCAGCGCCGAGACGGGCATGGCGGAGGGCCCCCACTTTGAGGCCGACGTCACGGTGACGATGTTCGCCGTGAAGCCTGGGCTCATCTCGGGCGAGGGTCGCGCCGCGAGCGGCATGGTCGTTGTGGCGAGCCTCGCGACTGACGGGGAGGGCCTTGCGGACCTCTCCGACGCCGCTGCCGCCTTCATGCTCGAGGACGCCGACTACGCCGACGCGCTCATCGAGACGAATCCGCTGCAGGACAAGTACTCGCGCGGCCGCGTGCTCGTGGTCGCGGGTTCGTCGCGCTACCCCGGCGCGGCGGTCATGGCGGCGCTCGCTGCGGCGCGCGCGGGCGCGGGCTACGTGACGCTCGCCGTCCCCCAGCCCGTGGTGCCGGTCGCCCAGGCGCACCTGCTGAGCATCCCCGTGGTGGGGCTGCCCGCCGACGCGGACGGCGCCTTCTCCGCCGAGGCCGCCGACAAGGTCGCCCCGCTCGCCGCGAAGGCCGACTGTGTGCTGTGCGGCCCCGGTATGACGACGTCGTTCGGCGCGTGCGAGGTCGTGCGCAGGCTCCTCGTCGAGCAGTGCCCGCTCGTCCTCGACGCCGACGCGCTGAACGCCCTCGTGAAGGTCTGCACGGGCTCGGCCGTCGAGCATCCCGAGCCGCTCAGGCGCGAGCGCCCGCTCGTGCTCACGCCCCATCGAGGCGAGCTCGGCAGGCTCCTGGGGTCCGACGTGGTCCCCGTGCCGTCGTTCGCCGAGGCCATGCACGGCGCCCAGAAGCTCGCGTGGGCCGTGGGCTCCTCCGACTTCTGCGTCGTCGCGAAGGGGCCCCTCTCCTCGATCGCGATGGTCGACGGCACCGTCGTCCCCGAGCCCGGCCCCGCGTCCCTCGCGACCGCCGGCACGGGCGACGTCCTCGCCGGCCTGCTCGCGAGCCTGCTCGCCCAGGAGGTCGCATCCTCCGGAGGCGAGACGCCCGCCTCGGGCGCGCTCCTCATGCTCATGGCCGCCGGCACGCGCGTCCACGGGACCGCCGCCCGCCTGGCGGAGGGCGAGTTCGGGACGAGGGGCGTCATCGCGCCGGACGTCGCGGCGAAGGTGGGCCTCGCGCGCGACGAGTTCGCCGAGGCCGTGCGCGAGGCGGCGGACCTGCGCGGCGAGGATGCCGGGAGCAGGCTCGAGGGCACGCTCGCCTTTGAGGACGAGAGCCGCATCACGCCTCCCCCCGAGGTCGAGCGCCTCATCAGGTCGGATGCCACGTACAAGCGCGCGGACTCGGCGCCCGGCGAGATCCTCTCCTTCGGGGACGACCTCGAGGAGCCTGCGCAGGAGGCCCGTCCCGTCCCGGCCGCCCAGTCCGCGCAGCCCGTCCGGCCCGCCCCTGCGTCTGTGCCCGTCCGGCCCGCCCCGTCCGCGAGCGCCGCGACCACGACCGTCTTTCCCGCGGTGGGCGTCCCCGAGGACGAGGTCTCGGCGCCCGTCGAAGCGGAGCTCGCGGCGGACGAGGCGCTCGAGGGGGAGCTCTTCGAGGACGAGCCCGAGGCGGAGACCGAGGTGGAGCCCGAGACCGTCCCGGCGTCCGCCCCGACTCTCTCCTCGGCGGCCGTGACCTCCTCCTTCGACGCCGTGTCGCCGGCGGTGACCGCGTCCTTCGAGCCTGTCGCCCCCGCCCCGGCCCCCGAGGTTCCGGCGGCCGAGGCCCAGGCGGCCGAGGTACCCGCGACCGCCGAGGCGCAGGCGGCCGTCTCCCCTGAGCCGGTCGCTCATCCTGGCGGTTCCGTTCCGCCGTTCCTCGCGGGGGTCGCGATCGCGAGCGCCCCGGCCGAGCCTGACTCGGGTGAAGAATCCGAGGAGGATCTCGAGGAGGACCCGGCATCCGCCGAAGAGGACGCCGACGACCTCGCGACCGAGGCGGAGGACGAGTCCGCTGAGGATGCGCCTGCCGTCGCCGCGTTCGAGGAGGCCGAAGCGGACGTCGACGACGCCGACGACGCTGACTGGGCCGATGACGCCGACGACGCGGCCGACGATGAGCCGGAGGCCCCCGAGGAGGAAGCCTCGCCCGAGGAGACCCCGGCGACCGAGGGCGTCCCCGCCGCTCCCGCCGGCGAGACGCGCGGTGCCGCGAAGGTGACCGACCAGGTCCCGCCGTTCCTCGCGCGGGCGGTCTCGAAGGCGGGGACAGCGGGTGCTGCCGGAGCCGGTCAGGCCGAGGGGGCGACGACGGTGATGGAGCCCGTGAGGCCCGCGGAGCCGGGGGAGGCCCCGCTCGGGGCGCGCCGGCTCACGCCCGAGGAGATCGAGGACCGTCGCGTCGAGGAGTTCCACGAGCGAGCCACGATGCGCATCGACGACGGTTCGGTGACTCCCGTGGACAAACGACCGAGCGCGAAACCGCGCCGCCGGAGGTAGCGCGCTGGGACTACAATAGCCGCGTCCGGGTCCGTCTCCATGGCGCCCGGGCGCGGTACGGGTCGAAGACCTGTCGACGGCGGCATGCTGGCCGCCGCATCGGAGTGCGAGAGAGCAAGCTAGGAGGAATGCGACGTGGCTGATTCACGTGAACTGCCGCAGAACAGGTGGGCATGGGTCGAGGTCGACCTCGACGCGATACGTCGCAACGCGCACGCGTTCATGGACTGCCTCAAGGGGAGCACCAGGATGTGCGCCGTCGTCAAGGCGAACGGGTACGGGCACGGCGCGGTGAGGGTCGCCCAGGCGTGCAAGGCCGCAGGCGCGTCCGTGTTCGCGGTCGCGACCGTCGACGAGGGCGTCGCCCTGCGCGAGGGGGGCATCACCGAGCCGGTCATCCTCCTCGCCCAGCCTCCCGTCACCTCGGTCTCCACGCTTGTAGCAAACCACATCATGCCGGCGGTGTACGACCTCGAGTTCGCGGCCAAGCTCGGCGAGGCGGCGCTCGAGCGGGGCGAGACTGCGCGTTACCAGCTCGCGATTGACACGGGCATGGACCGCATCGGCGTTCCCTACCACGACGCGAGCAAGTTCGTCCTCGTGGCCGACCGCCTGCGCGGCCTCGTCCTCGACGGGGTCTTCACGCACTTCGCGACCGCCGACAAGATCGCCAACTGGGACTACGCCCAGCAGCTCAAACGGTTCCGCGACGCCGTGCAGTCGATCCGCGACGTCGGCGTCGACCCGGGGACCGTCCACTGCGCGAACACGCCCGCCACGGTCCTGCACCCCGAGGCGCACTTCGACATGGTGCGCGTGGGCGTCGGCCTCTACGGCCTGCATCCCTGCGACATGACGCGCGACCGCATCGAGCTTGCCCCCGCCATGAGCGTGAAGGCCCGTGTGACGCGCGTGACCGAGCCCGCGGTGGGCGAGGGCGTGGGGTACGGCATGACGTACCGCGTCGCCCGCCCCGGCATCCAGATCGCGACGCTGCCCCTGGGGTACGCCGACGGCTACTCGCGCGTCCTCAGCAACCGCGCCGAGGTCCTCTACGACGGGCGCAGGTACCGCCAGGTGGGCAACATCTGCATGGACCAGTGCATGTTCGAGGTCGAGCCGGGCCTCGAGCTCGCCAAGGGCGTCAAGATCAAGCCCGTCGAGATCGGCGACGAGGTGACGCTTGTGGGGCGCGACGGCGACGAGGCCATCACCGTGGACGACATCGCCGAGAAGATGGGGACCATCAACTACGAGGTCGCCTGCATGTTCGACCAGCGCCTCCCCAAGGTCTACGTGTAAACGCCATCCGGCGCGGCGGTCGGAGTCTCGATACGGGGGCTGTTCTATGGGAGCTGTTCTGAGGATTCCCGGGCATGAGCACCAGAGGGCGCGCGAGGTCTCCCTGGAGGAGATCCGCGCGGTCCTGGGCGACTGCCGGCTCTGCCCCCTGGGGGAGACGCGCAGGAACATCGTGTTCGGGGTGGGCAACCCGAATGCACGCGTCGTGTTCGTGGGCGAGGCGCCCGGCGCGACGGAGGACGAGATGGGCCTGCCGTTCGTGGGGCGCGCGGGGGAGCTGCTCGACCGGATGCTCGCCGAGCAGGCGGGCCTGCGCCGCGAGGACGTCTACATCGCGAACGTCCTCAAGTGCCGTCCGCCGGGCAACCGCGACCCGCGCCCCGAGGAGGTCCAGGTGTGCTCGCCCTACCTGCGAGAGCAGATCCGCAGCATCTGGCCCGACGTGATCATGACGATGGGCAACCCCGCGACCCGCTTCATCCTGAGGACCGAGGCCGGCATCACGCGTCTGCGCGGCAAGGTGTACAAGACGGGCCATTTCTCGGTGCTGCCCACGTTTCACCCGGCGGCGGTGCTCCGCGACCAGACGAAGATGCCCGAGCTCGCGGCGGACTTCAGCCTGCTCGGGCAGATTCTGCGCGGGGAGGTCGTCGCCCGGGACATCGAGATGAACCCCGCGGCGGGGAACCCCGCGGGCGCACGGCGGGCGGGAGCCTGGCAGTCGCCCGCCGGCGCGGGCGGCACGGGATGCGCGGGCGCGCCGCGCACGGGAGGGAGCGTCCAATGACGGAACGCATGGCGAGCGCGGGGGCGGAGAGCGGGGGGCTGTTCGAGCGTGTCTCGGAGGGCGTCTACCGCACGCGGTCCTCGCAGGGGACATCGCTTCTCGGCGAGCTTCTGGGTCGCGCGGCCCAGGCCGGTGACGCGGTCGTCCTCGCGGGGGACCTCGGCGCCGGGAAGACCTGTCTCACCGGCGGCGTCGCGCGCGGCCTCGGCGACGGGTCGAACGTCTCGAGTCCCACGTTCAACATCATGTGCGTGCACGACGGCGGGCGCATCCCCCTCTACCACTTCGACCTCTACCGGCTCGACGACGCCTCGCAGCTCGAGGACACCGGCGTGTTCGACGCGCTCGAGGGCGACGGGCTGTGCGTCGTCGAGTGGGGCGACCTGTTCGCCGAGGAGCTCGGGGACGACCTCCTCACGGTTGAGATAACGAGGGGGGATGCCGGCGACGCGGCGCCCGGCGGCACCGAGGCCGAGCCCGCCCGCACCCTCACGCTCCGTGAGTCCGGCGAGAGGTCGGCCGCGCTGCTGCGCAGGTTCGAGACCGAGGCGGCGAAGGAGCGGGCGACGAGGTAGCGGCCGTCGAGGTGGCTGCCTGCGACATCTGCTGACGGTCCGTCAGGACCGGCGTCGCCCCCGCATTCGGCGGGTTCATACTTTTGTAGTCCAGCGGGTCCTCGCGACCCGGGAAGTCGAGGCTTATCTGTGACTGGATGCGCGTTTCTGACCGGCGGGGAGGGCGCGGCCGAGGCCGCCTCCCGCGAGGCGTCGTCCGCGGTGGGCCCTGCGCGCGTCGTGCTCGCGGTCGACACGTCAACCGACATGCTCGCGTGCGCCGTGGGGTCGCTCGCGCCCGCGTCCGCGGAGGGTTCCGCGGAAGGCGCCCCGGACCTCGACCTCGACCTGCTCGGCTCGGCGGACGCCATGTGCCGGCGCCACGCGAACGAGCGCCTCGTCGGCGCGGCGGGCGAGCTTCTCGGGAGCCTCGCGCTCGGCCCCGGCGACGTGGACGCGGTATTCGCAGGCACCGGCCCCGGCTCGTTCACGGGCGTCAGGATCGGCGTGGCGACGGCGAAGGGCGTCGCGTGCGGCCTCGGCGCGCCTCTCTACGGGGTCTCGACGCTCGACGCCGTCGCGTGGGGCGCCTGGAGGCACGGGGTCCGCGGCCTCGTGGGCGTGGTGGGGGACGCGATGCGCCGCGAGGTGTACCCGGGTCTCTACCGGGTCGACGACGCGGGCGTCGAGCGCCTCTTCCCGTGCGAGCGGGTCATGAAGGCGCCCGAGGCCGTCGCGCTGTGGTCCGACCGGCCCGACATGGCCCAGATCACGCTCGCGGGCGACGCCCTCGCGAAGTATCGCGCCCTCTACGAGGAGGCCGGCTTCGTGCGGTTCGCCCCCGAGGAGGTCTGGTACCCGAGCGGCGAGGGCCTGCTCCTGGCCGGTCGCCGACTGCTCTCCCGCCCGGACGCCCCGAACGGCGATCCGGCGCTCGTCCTGCCCGTCTACACTCGTCTTTCGGACGCTGAGGAGAATGAGCGCGTCCGTCTCGGCATGGCGGTGCCCGCGACCGTGAGCGTGACCGGCGTCAGCGACGCCCTGGGCGACATCCACCTCCAGCTGCGCCCCATGAGCGTGAACGACCTGCCCGCGGTGGCGGCCGTCGAGCGCCGCGCGTTCACCGACGAGCTCGGCCACGCGTGCTGGGACGCCTCCATGTTCGGCGACGAGCTCGAGGCCGCGGGCGGTATCTGGTGGGTCGCGCACGACCAGGGCGAGATCGTGGCGTTCGCCGGCGGCTCGGTCGTCGAGGGCGAGCTCGAGGTCGCCGACGTCGCGGTCGACCCGTCGCGCCGCCGCTCCGGGCTCGCGAGGCGCCTCATCGGCCGCGTCGCTTACGACGCCCAGATGCTCGGCGCCAGGACGGCCTTCCTCGAGGTCGCGCGGGTGAACGAGCCGGCGAGGAGGCTCTACGAGTCCCTCGGCTTTGCGCAGGTCGGCGTCCGCCGCGGGTACTACGCCGACGGGGGCGACGCGCTCACCATGCGCGCCGACCTGCCCCTCGTCGACACGGCGCCCCAGGACAGCGACCCTGCGCCGCGCCCGAGCGTGCGCCCCTGGCCCTTCGAGAGCGCGCCCCGCCCCGAGGAGGCAGCCGAGGCCGTCAGGGCCGCCGGCCCCCTCATCCTCGCGATCGAGAGCTCGTGCGACGAGACGGCGATGGCGGTCATCGACGGCGCGGGCGTGATGCGCGCCAACGTGGTCGCGACGCAGATCGACTTCCATGCGCGGTTCGGCGGCGTTGTCCCCGAGATCGCGAGCCGCAAGCACACAGAGGCGATCGTGGGCGTGTTCGAGGAGACGATGGCGCAGGCGGGCGAGAGCTTCGGCCTGCCCACGCTCGAGCCCGCCGACCTCTCGGCGGTCGCGGTCACGCAGGGTCCGGGCCTCGTGGGGGCGCTCGTCGTGGGCGTCGCGTTCGCCAAGGGCCTCGCGTGGTCGTGCGACCTGCCGCTCGTGTGCGTGAACCACCTCGAGGGCCATCTCTTCGCGAACCTCTTCGAGTCCCCCGACCTCGAGCCGCCGTTCGTTGCGAGCCTCCTCTCGGGCGGGCACACGATGCTCGTCCATGTGAAGGACTGGGGCGACTACGAGGTCCTCGGCGAGACGCTCGACGACGCGGTGGGGGAGGCGTTCGACAAGGTCGCGAAGGCGCTCGGCCTGGGCTACCCGGGCGGCCCGGTCATCAGCCGGCTCGCGAAGACGGGGAACCCGAACGCCATCGAGTTCCCGCGCGCCATGATGCACAGCCACGACTACCGGTTCTCGCTCTCGGGCCTCAAGACAGCCGTGGTGACCTACATCGAGGCCGAGAACAGGGCCGGCAGGGCCATCAACCTGCCCGATCTCGCGGCGAGCTTCGAGGCGGCGGTCATCGACGTGCAGGTCAAGAAGGCCTCTGACGCGGTGAAGGCGTGCGGCGTGCGCGAGTTCTGCGCGGGCGGCGGCGTCACCGCGAACCCCGAGCTGCGCGCCGCGTTCCTCAAGAAGTTCACGCGCCGCGGGGTGCGCGTCACCCTGCCGCCGCTCTCGGCCTGCACCGACAACGCTGCGATGATCGCCCTCGTGGCGAAGCGCAAGCTCGAGCGCGGGGAGACGAGCCCCCTCACGGCAGACGCCGACCCGAACATGGGGCTGTAGCGGGTGGCGGGGCCGCTCGGTCTGGGGAAGGCCGCCCTCGGTGCGGCCCGATACGTCGCGGACGGTGTCGCCGAGACGCTCTGGCCCACGCGCTGCGCGGGCTGCGAGGCCCCGGGCTCGCTCCTCTGCCCCGAGTGCACCGCGGCGCTCCCGGCGATCGACCAGGACCGCGCCTGCCGCCGCTGCGGGGCGCCGTTCGGCTCGCTCGTGTGCACCGAGTGCAACGGGTGCGTCGCGCGCGCCTCTGAGGAGGGGGCGGACGGGGGCGAGGGGACCGGCGACGGGCTCGAGTGCCTCGACGCCGTCTGCTGCTACGGGATCCACGAGTGGCCGCTCGACCGCCTCATCCGCGTGTACAAGGACGCGGGGGAGCGCAGGGCAGCCCCGCTGCTCGGGCGCATGATTGTCCAGGCGGTCGAGCGCTCGCGCATCCTCGAGGGTGCGCCCGCCGCGCCCGGCTCGCCTGCCCTGCGCGTCGACGCGGTCACGTTCGTCCCCTGCACGCCCGAGGCGTACGCGAGACGCGGGTTCGACCACATGGAGGCGGTCGCGCGCACCGTGGCGGAGGGTCTCGGCGTCCCGTTCCTCGACGCGCTCGCGCGCCGTGCGCCCCAGGACCAGCGCGGCCTGGGGCGGGCCGACCGCACCGCGAACGCCCGCCGCTCCCTCGTCCCGGTGGTTCCCCTCGACGGTGCCCGCCTGCTTCTCGTCGACGACGTCCTCACGACGGGGGCGACGCTCAGTGCGGCGGCCGCGGCGCTCAGGGCGGGCGGGGCCGTGTGGGTGGCGGGCGCCACGGTCGCGCGCGCCTGGTAGTCGGGGTCGCCCGCGGCGCAGACCCCGTGTATGCTGCGTGTTTCGCCTGTGTGAGCACGTCAAACGCGGCACCGGCCCCCGCGCGTCTTTGCTATCATGATGCGGTTCCTCCCGAGTTTGTGGTTGCGGGCCCGAACCGTCGGGCCCTAGTCCATGGCAGACGCGGTCGAAAGGATCCACGTAAGCGTCCGTGTGCGCACGGGCGCGAGCATGGCGCGTCCTAGAGGTAAGACATGCCGTCCGTTTACTCAGGGGCGACCGCCCCGCGGACGAGAGGGCTGCCAGTGAAGGGGGCCGCGGCTCCCCGAGCGAAGGCCCCGGCATGCGGGTGTGGGGTCAAATACCAGGTCAATCGGGAGGAACGCTGTCGATTGCTATGGGGCGCGGCGCGCCTCGGGAAGGCTAGGGGGACGGATTCACATGGCCCAGTCTCATACGGTTCGGCGCATCGCGCGCATGGTTGTCGTCGCCGTCGTCGCGTGCTGCGCGATGCTCGCGGCGGGGTGCTCGTCGTCGTACCCGTCCGTGGAGGAGGCCCTGCAGAACGGCGCGACCTCGACGCTCGGCGCGTCGGACACGCTCGAGGCGGGGGTCCTCACGATCGGCGTCAACGCGAGCAACGCGCCCTACGCGTGGCGCTCCTCCTCGGGTGACGAGATCCAGGGCATCGACGTCGACTCCGCCCTCGCGCTCGCCGACGCCATGGGCCTCAAGGCGAAGTTCGTCGACGTGGGCACCGACTACGAGGCCGCGACGAACGGCCTGTGCGACATCGTGATGGGCGTCACCTCGTCCCAGGTCCCCGCGAGCGAGGTGCTCGTGGGCAACTACCTCGAGTCCGCGCCCGCCGTCTTCGGGAAGAACGTCCTCGCGACCACGACCGTCGCCGAGCTTTCGACCGCGACCGTCGCCGTCCGCTCCGACTCGGTCGCCGCGCGCGCCCTCGCCGCCGCCGTGCCCACCGCCACCCTGGTCCCCTACGACACGCTGAACGACGCGTTCGCGGCCCTTGAGGGCGGCGAGGTGCAGTATGTCGCCTGCGACTCCCTGATGGGCGGCTACCTCGCGACGGCCTACGACGACATCTCCTTCGCGGGCGCCCTCGCGCTTCCCGACATGCGCGGCGTCGCCATCCCCGCCTCCAACTCGGCGCTCCAGGCCGCGGTGCAGTCGGGCCTCGACGCCATCACGTCGAACGGCGTCCTGCGCGTCGTCCGCGAGAGCTGGGTCGGCGACCTTCCCTCCATCACCACTTCCAACCAGGTTGCGTAAAAGGAACAGGGTCATGACAATCGAGCTGAGCAGGCGCGAGGCCTGCACGTTCGCCGCGCTCGCCGGTGCGGGTGCCGTTCTGCCGTCCGTTCTCCGCGCGTCCACGGCGCTCGCCGACAAGGCGTGGTACGAGACCGAGGGCAACGCAATCGCGTGGCTCGCGAACGCCGCGGACTATCCCCAGCCCACGAACGACGCCGTGTGGGACGCGAGCTGGAAGCTCTGCTACAGCGACAGCGGGGCGTACATACCCTGCAGCGACTCCGGGCTCACCGAAACCTACAACGCCTACGAGGCGCTCCCCGCCCGATGGGCCTACGACGCCGTGCGCCTCCCGCAGGCATGGGAGCTCTGCCCGGGGACGCCGGGCGCCGGCGTCACGGTGGGCGTGTTCGACACGGCCGTCTACCTCGACCACGAGGACCTGCCCGAGCCGGTCTCCTCGTGGCAGGAGGACGAACCCGAGGGAGGCTGGGCCGAGAATAGCCACGGGACCAGGGTCGCGGGGATCATCGCGGCGCGGGCGAACAACGGGACGGGCGACTTCGGCGGCACGGTCGGCGTGGCGTACGGCTGCGGCCTCGTGAGCTGCTCCTACGGCATCGCCGAGGACCAGCTCAACTCGGGGCGTCAGGACGGGTATCCCGAGGCCGACGGCGCCCTTTTGTTCGAGACGGGGCTCAAATGGCTCATCGGCGAGCGGGGCGCGCGGGTCGTCAACTGCTCGAACGGCGTCTACGACCTGAGCAAGAGGGCGAACGAGGGCGACGAGGAGGCGAGGACGTCCCTCGCCGAGGCGAACGCCCGGCTCGCCGAGACGCTCTCCTCGCTGCTCGACGAGGGCCACGACTTCGTGATTTGCAAGGCCTCGGGCAACTACAACTCCACCAGCGGCATCTACGCGGACGAGGGCTTCGAGGGCGGGCAGGACGCGCGCTACGACCTCCTGAGCGGCATCGAGGACGAGCGTGTGAGCAGCCGCATCATCGTGGTGGGCGGAACCATGCCCCTGTGCGACGGCAGCTGCCGCCTCGCTAGCTTCTCCGGGGGCGGCGACCGCGTCGACGTGGCGGCGCCCGGGCGCGTGTACAGCCCCTCGACCGTCGTGCCGGCGTGGCAGTCGAACCTTGGGGAGGACACGCTGGGCAGCGCTTACTCGCCGGCCACCGGCACTTCGTTCGCCTCGCCGATCGTCGCCGGCGTCGCCGCACTCGTGTGGTCGGCGAACAGCGACCTCACGGGCGATCAGGTGAAGCAGATTGTCTGCGGCAGCGCCACGGTGCGGGTGGGGTACTCGGCCGAGGCAGCGGCGAGGATCAGCCGCTTCGACGGGGGCGCGACCTACCCCCTCGTCGACGCCGAGGCGGCCGTGCGGGCCGCGATTGAGGCGGGCGGCGACTGGCCTGTGGGGACGTTCTCCTACGTCGCCATGGCGGGCGGGTACCGCGGCGTGCTCGCGGTTGATGCCGCCGGCGTCCTGACCTGGTACTCCTATCAGTCCACGAGCCCCGTCTACACCGTGTGCCGCTACCGCATGGCGCCCGACGACACGGTGGACGCCTCTGCCCTCGGCGAGGGCGCGCAGGCGTTCCGTCTCACGCCCGCGGGTCTCGGCGAGGAGCACGACCTGCAGCGCGACGCGGCGATCGTCACGTCGACCTACGAGGTGACCTCGGAGGAGATCGTCGCGTACGTTCCCTCCGCAGACGCCTTCTACCAGTGGAGCTCCTACTTCGGCGAGTGGGGCGCGGAGGCCTGGGCGCGCTCGTAGGCGCCGGCGGGCGGTGCGGTTCTCGGAACGTCGAACCTTTCGGTTTATCTGTCTCGCGAAATGGGGTATGCTAGGGACAGGTTCCGTCGAGGGATAGGAGTTGTTATGAGTATCTCCGTCACCGGTCGCAACGTCGCGGTCACCGATGCACTTCGCGCGCACGTCGAGGAGAAGATGGAAGCCGCCACGGGCGTCTTCGACATCCCTATGGACACCGAGGTCGTCCTGCGCGTCGGCAAGAACCCGAGCAACCCGGTTCCGCAGGTCGTCGAGGTCACCGTGTTCGTCAAGGGCGCCGTCGTCCGCGTGAGCGAGGCCGCCTCGGACATGTACGCCGCCATCGACATGGCCGCCGACCGCGTCTCCCGCCAGCTCCGCAAGTACAAGACCCGCGTCATCGACCGCCGCCAGCGCAAGGCGTCCGTCCATGACGCGTTCGGCGCGAAGCAGGACGGGCTGTCCGAGGTCTTCGAGGACCTCTCGAACCCCGCGCCGGCGGAGGAGGCCGAGGCCCCGGTCGAGGAGGAGCAGGAGGAGATCCTGCGCGAGAAGCTCATCGAGTTCACCGAGCTCACCGTCGACCAGGCGCTCCTGCAGACCGACCTGCTCGGGCATGACTTCTTCGTCTTCACCGACAAGGGCACGGGCGACGTCAACGTCATCTACCGGCGCAAGAACGGCGGCTACGGCATCCTCAAGCCTGTCGCGCCTGCCAGGCCGATGGCGTAGCGCCCCTGCGTTCTCCGCGCTTCCATGGTCTGATGTACCATCGGCGTCCCGTCATCCGGCGGGGCGCCTTTTTGTGGGTCGGGCCTATTTGTAGGGTTCGTCTGGGATGTGGCCTCCCTCGCCCCGGGCCGCGTGCCGAACGGGTAAGGTAAGAGGATTCGCAACGCGTCTCCGGTCGATTTCGCCGCCCGTGGGCTTTCGTCGAGAAAGGTGTAAGGAATGGACGACCTGTCGGCGCTGTTCAAGAGGCACTCGTGCCATCCGAACTGCCGCATCATCATCGATTCTTGCTCGGACGTGACGCCGGGCCTCGCCCGCGAGCTCCAGGTCGACGTCATCGAGTTCCCGTTCGTGATCGGAGGGGAGGAGCGCCTCGACGACCAGTTCCAGTCGATGACCCCGGCGGAGTTCTACGGCAGGATGGCGGCGGGCGAGCGCGTGCTCACGAGCGCTATTCCCACGGGCGTCTTCATCGAGGTGTTCGAGGAGTGCGCGCGCGACGGCGTCCCCACGCTCTACCTCGGGTTCACGAACGCCCTGTCGCGCTCCATTCTCGACGCCCAGCAGGCCGCCGAGGAGGTCCTCGGCCGCCATCCCGGGTTCGAGCTCGTCGTCATGGACAACTGCCTCCCGGCGCTCGCGGCATCCCTCCTCGCCGTCGAGGCGTGCCGTCTGCGCGACGCCGGCTCGTCGATGCGCGAGGTCGCGGCTTGGTGCGAGGCGAACAGGAGCCGCGTGCACGGGTACTTCACGATCGACTCGCTCGACTGGCTCGTCGCCGGCGGACGCGTGCCCAAGGTCGCCGCGCCGCTCAGCGCCGTGCTCGACGCCCGGGTGAACCTCACATTCGACCTCGCGGGCGCGCTCGGCTTCTGCGGCGTCTCGCGCGGGCGCAAGAAGGCGGTCAAGAACCTCCTCAAGGAGCTGACGAAGTCCTATGACGCGTCCGCGGGCGGCTGCATCGGCATCACCGACGCCGCCTGCCCCGACGACGCCGACGCGCTCGAGCGGATGGTGCGCGAGGAGCTGGGCGACGCGTGCCCGCGCATCCTGCGGTTCCCGCTCAACCCCACGGTCGGCGCCCACGTGGGGCCCGGCATGCTCGCGATCTCGTTCTGGGGGAAGGACCGCGCGTAGGGCCTCGAGCCACGTGCGCAGACGCCTTTGTCCCGGGGGCGCCCCAGGGACACGCTAGGGACACCAATCATGTGAAAGGAGCCATCTTTGGCTGAGACAGGCAGGCGGATCGCGTTCATCGGGACGGGGTCCATGGGCTTCGAGATGGCCCGCCGCCTCATCGCGGCAGGCTTCGACCTCTCCGTGTACGACCGCGAGCCCGAAAGATGCGAGCGGCTCGTCGAGCTGGGCGCGCGCCTCGCGGAGGGCCCGGCCGACGCCGTGCGCGACGCCGACGTCGCGATCACCATGGTCGGCGGCCCCGAGGACGTCGAGGACCTCTACCTCTCGCGCGGGGGCCTCGTCGACGCGTCCCGGCAGGGCGCGTACCTCATCGACATGACCACCGTCACGCCCGAGCTCGCGCGCGACGTCTACGGGATCGCCGAGGTGTCCGAGCGCCACGCGTTCGACGCGCCGGTGGTTGGCGGCGTGCAGGCGGCCCGCGAGGGGCGGCTCACGGTGCTCTGCGGCGCCGACGAGGCGACCGTGGCTCCTGTGCGCGACGTCCTCGACGCGCTCGCGGGCCGCGTCGTGTGCACGGGCGGCGCGGGCAGGGGCCAGGCGGCCAAGCTCGCGAGTCAGGTCGCCTTCTCCTGCGGGATGCTCGGCCTCGCCGAGGCGGTCGCGCTCGCGCGGCAGGGCGGCCTCGATCCCGAGACGGCGCTCGAGGCGCTCGGCGCGACCGGGGCGGTCTCGGCGGCCGCCGCGCCCTACGGCGCCCTGATGGCCGCCGCCGACTACACCGCCTCCGACCTCGCGGCGGGCGCACTCCTCGGCGACCTCGGCCTCGCGCTCCAGGCGGCCGAGGAGGAGGGGCTCTCGCTCCCCGGCGCCGAGACGGCGAGCCAGCTCTACCGGATGCTCGACGAGATGGGCGGCGGGCGCATGGGCGCGCAGGCTGTCGACCTCGTCTACTCCGACGAGGAGACCTGCGCGGGCTTCGGCCTCTCGTGGTCCGACGTGTCGGGCCTCGACGGCGACGCCGAGGTCGCCGGGGGAGTTGCCGGGTACGCCGGCTCTGACGACGACGGGTACGACGATGCGTACGGCGAGGATGACGAGGCGTACGGCGACGAGGACGACGATGACGCCCGGCTGGCCTCGGCGTACGAGTTCGGCGGTGGCGAATGGGCGTGATCGTCGTCGCGCTCCTGTTCGGCGTGCTCGGCATCGTCGTCGGGTGGAAGGTCGGCTCGACGCTCGGCGAGGGCGCGGCGGACGACAGGCAGTACTGGCTGCGCAACCTCGCCGTGGTCGTAGGGGGCGTCCTGCTCTCGGCGCTCATCTCGGCGCTGGGGCTCGTGACCGTCTCTGCGCTCGGCTTCGGGCTCATCGGCGGCGGGATCGCTGGCCTCAAGATGGGGTACGGCAAGTCCGTCGGCGTCTGGCGCAAGCACGACGAGTATTTCCGCGTGAACCGCGACCAGGTCTCGGCCGCGGACTCCGCGCGCAGGGCCCGCGAGGCGGGCATGACCGAGGAAGAGATGGCCTCCCGCGACATGGTGAGCGTGGCGGGGCCCAGGCGATCTGACGACGGCGCCCCCAAGGGCGGGCGCCCCGGAAAGGGACGGTAGCAGACATGGTCGACGAGGAGCTGCGGGAGTTCTCCGTTCTGTGCCCCGCCGGTTTCGAGCAGGTGCTCGCCGACGAGCTCAAGGTGCTCGGGTGCAGGCGCGTGAGGCCCCTCAGGGGCAGCGTGTCGTTCTTCGGGACGCTGCGCGAGGGGTATCGCGTCTGCCTCTGGTCGAGGCTCGCGAGCAGGGTCGTCCTCGTCTTCGAGCGCATCCTGTGCGACTCCGTCGAGGACCTCTACGCCGAGTGCCTCGAGGTGCGGTGGGAGGAGCAGATCGGCGAGGGGGCGACCATCGCCGTCGAGACGCGCGGCGGCAGCCGGCAGATCCGCGACACGAGGTTCTGCTCGCTCAGGGTGAAGGACGCCGTGTGCGACCACCTGCGCGAGGTGAGGGGGTCGAGGCCGAGCGTGGACACCGCGCAGCCCGACGTCCTCATCGCCGTGACCGTGCGCGAAGGCAAGGCGACGCTGGGGATCGACCTCGGCGGCGGCTCGCTCATCGACCACGGGTACCGCGTGCCCGCGCGCGACCGCTCCGTCGCCGGCAGGAGCAGCTTCGTCCGCGAGGACATGGCGGCGCTCATCCTCACGCTCGCCGGGTGGCAGAAGCTCTGCCGCCGCTCCGACCGCGCCCGCCTCGTCGACCCGCTCGGGACATCGCCGGCGCTCGCGGTCGAGGCGGCGTGCGTCGCGTGCGACCGCGCGCCTCGGCTCTCCAGGCGCCACTGGGGGTTCACCGGCTGGGCGGGGCACGACGCCGAGGCCTGGGCCGAGGTGCTGCGCGAGGCAGAGTCGCGCTTCGAGGAGGGCCGTCGCGCGGGCAGGCTCGTCATGGTCGCGGCGGTCGACGGCGGCGTGCGCGGGGAGATCGCCGACATGGCGTCCCGCACGGGCGTCGCGGGCGCCCTCGCCGTGCGCGCGCGGTCGTTCAGCGAGGCGGACCTGGGGGAGGGGCGCCTGCCCGACTCGGTGGTCGCCTGCGCGGTCCCCGACGACACCGCCGCGGTGAACGGCGACCTGCCGGCGCGTCTCGCGTCGCTCGCGTCGCTCACGCGCTCCGCGGCCCTCTCCGAGTCGCCGGTCGCGGCCCTGTGCTCGGGCGACATGCTCACCTACTCGCTCGGCATCGACCCCGACCTCTGCTGCCACGTCGTGAACGGCAGGGACGACGCCGACGTCCTCGTCTACCCGAGCGCCGCGCAGGAGGCCCGCCGGGCCGCCGCGGAGGGTCGCGAGCCCCGGGCCGCGCGCCGGGCGGAGCGACCGGCGGAGCCCTCCTCGGGGGACGACCGCGGCGGGCGCGACGACGAGGCCGCCCGCGTGCCGGCACGCGGCGCCGCGCCCGAGGCGTGCCAGATCGACCTGCCCGACGGCCAGCGGCTCTCCGTGCTCGTCCCCGCGAGCGACCAGTTCGCGGCGCGCCTCGCAAAGGTGGCCAAGCAGCGCGCGAAGTGGGCCTCCCGCAACGGGATCACCTGCTACCGCGTCTATGACGCCGACCTGCCCGACTACGCCGTGACCGTCGACCTCTACCAGGGGTGCGCGGCCACGCCCGGCAGGTGGGTCGTCATGAGCGAGTACGCCGCCCCGAGCAGCGTCGACCCCGACATCGCGCGCCGGCGCCTCTCCGACGCCCTCGCCATCGCGCCGCGCGTGCTCGGCGTGAGCCCCGACGACGTGTTCTTCAAGGTGCGCCGCCGCGAGAAGGGCGGCTCGCAGTACGCCGGCCGCGGGAGCCAGGGGAGGACGGCGCTCGTCGAGGAGGGCGGTCTCGTCTTCGAGGTCAACCTCTCCGACTACCTCGACACCGGCCTCTTCTTCGACCACCGCATCGTCCGCTCGATGATCCGCGACATGGCCCCGCGCACGAGGTTCCTCAACCTGTTCGCGTACACGGGCACCGCGAGCTGCTACGCTGCGGACGGCGGCGCCTACCAGACGACCACGGTCGACCTGAGCAACACCTATCTCGCCTGGGCGCGGCGCAACATGGAGCAGAACGGCTTCGGCGGGCGCGCGCACGAGTTCGTCCAGGCCGACGTCATGCCGTGGATCGCCGAGACGCGCCACACGGGGATGCGCTGGGACCTCATCTACATCGACCCGCCGACGTTCTCGAACTCGGCGCGCATGCGCAAGCGCGACGGCTTCGACGTGCAGGAGGACCACGTCGAGCTGCTCATCGGCGCGTCGCGGCTGCTCGTGCGCGGCGGGACCATCCTGTTCTCGTGCAACCTGCGCGGCTTCACCCCCGACGTCGCCGCGCTCGCGAAGGCGGGCGTGTCGATCGAGGACGTGACCGAGGGGACGATCCCCGAGGACTACGCGCGCAACGCGAAGATCCACCACTGCTATCTCGTGAGGCGCTCCGACTAGCGTCCGTCCGGCGGCGCCGGCGGGCGGGACGGCTACCGTCCGAGCACGAGATCGACGATGTCCCGGGGGCGGGCCGCGATGTATGTCGCGCCCGCCCCCTCGAGTTCCGCCCTGTCGCGGAAGCCCCAGAGGACCCCGCAGGTCGCGAGGCCCGCGTTCGCCCCGCTCGCCACGTCGACCGACGTGTCGCCCACCATGAGCGCGCCCTCCCGCGTCGCGCCGAGGCGCCCCATGAGGGCGAGCGTCATGGGCGGCTCGGGCTTCGCGGGCATCCCGTCGACGCGCCCCTGCACCACGGGGAGCAGGTCGCCGAAGAACTTCGCGACGAGCTTCTCCGCCTCGGCCTGGTTCTTGTTGGTGAGGACGCCCATCGAGACGCCGGCGTCGCGCAGCTCCCGCAGCGCCTCGACCATGCCGGGGTAGGGGGCCGTGCTGTCCTCCTTGTGGAGCGCGTAGTACGCGCAGAACTCCTCGTAGGCCCGCTCGAGGAGCGCCTCGTCGCCGGCGAGCGCGGGCGGGACGATGCGGCTCACGAGGACCCGCTGGCCGTTCCCCACCTTGCGCCGGTACTCGGCCTCGTCGAACTGCGGCCATCCGTGCAGCGCGCACACGTGGTTGCCCGCCGCCGCGAGGTCCGAGATCGTGTCGAGGAGCGTCCCGTCGCAGTCCCACAGGATATGGGTGAAGCGGGGCCGTGCGAGTGCCTCAGCGTCCATGGTCGTCCCGTCCTTTCGTCCTTTCGTCGCGGCGGCGCACCTCCCGGTCGCCGTCATGTCGTGTGCGGCAGCATTCAAGAGCTTGCGCCGCCGGATTTCAACCTCGCGTATCACACACGTTACGAGATTCCTACGCGATTTTCACAGGCCGCGTATATGATTGCCTCCCCAACATGTGAGCCAGGCCGCGCGATCGCGAGGCCGCGCGCGAGACCGAGGAGGCCCTGCCGTGTCGAAGATTGCCATGAAGACGCCGCTCGTCGAGATGGACGGCGACGAGATGACGCGCGTCATCTGGGGGATGATCAAGGACGAGCTGATCCGCCCGTTCGTCGACCTTAAGACCGAGTACTACGACCTCGGCCTCCCGAACCGCGACGCGACCGACGACGCGGTGACCGTCGAGTCCGCCGAGGCGACGAGGCGCCTGGGCGTCGCGGTCAAGTGCGCCACCATCACGCCCAACGCGGCGCGCGTGGAGGAGTACGGCCTCAAGAAGATGTGGAGGAGCCCGAACGGCACGATCCGCGCCATGCTCGACGGCACGGTCTTCCGCGCGCCGATCCTCGTCAAGGGCATCGAGCCGTGCGTCCGCAACTGGAAGAAGCCCATCACGCTCGCGCGCCATGCGTACGGCGATGTCTACCGCGACGCCGAGATGCGCGTCCCCGGCCCCGGCAGGGTCGAGCTCGTCTACACGGGCGCCGACGGGACGGTCGCGAGCGAGCTCGTCCATGAGTTCGAGGGACCCGGCGTGGTCCTCGGCATGCACAACCTCGACGGGTCGATCGAGAGCTTCGCGCGCAGCTGCTTCGAGTACGCGCTCGCGACGGGCCAGGACCTCTGGTTCTCGACGAAGGACACGATCTCGAAGACGTACGACCACCGCTTCAAGGACGTGTTCCAGGAGCTCTTCGACGCCGAGTACCGCGCGCGGTTCGACGAGGCGGGCATCCGGTACTTCTACACGCTCATCGACGACGCCGTGGCGCGCGTCATGAAGGACGAGGGCGGGTTCATCTGGGCCTGCAAGAACTACGACGGCGACGTGATGAGCGACATGGTGTCCTCCGCGTTCGGGTCGCTCGCGATGATGACGAGCGTGCTCGTGTCGCCCACGGGGGTCTACGAGTACGAGGCGGCGCACGGCACCGTGCAGCGCCACTACTACAAGTACCTCAAGGGGGAGCCGACCTCGACGAACTCCATCGCGACGATCTTCGCCTGGTCGGGGGCGCTGCGCAAGCGCGGCGAGCTCGACGGGACGCCCGAGCTCTGCGACTTCGCCGATCGTCTGGAGAGGGCGACCCTGGGCACCGTCGAGGCCGGCAGGATGACCGGCGACCTCGCGCGTATCACGACGCTTCCCGAGGTCGAGGTCCTCGGGACAGGCGAGTTCATCGCCGCGGTCGCCGAGACGCTGCGCCAGGGGTAGGGACGCCGGCGCCGTCTTGGACAGGCGCAGCCATTGACTGGCGCGGCCATTGAAGGCAGCGAAAAACGGGGCGCCCGCTCGAACGTTCTCGAGCGGGCGCCCCGTCCTGTCTGCACGTGTCTGCACGTGTTTGCGCGCGCGGCCCCGGCGCTAGATCGACTCCATCTGCTCGAGGACCGTCCAGTACCAGTAGTCGGCGTTCGGCGGGCAGTACGTGCACGCGGCCTCGTAGGTGAGCGTGTAGCCGTACCCGCGCGCGAGGCCCGCCACGTGGGCGTAGATGGCCTCCTCCCAGCTGTCCCAGCTCACGCTGCCCCAGCCCCACGCGTTGTGCGGCAGGAAGCAGTAGGCGCCGCAGGTGCTCTCGACGAACGAGATGGCGGGCGACCAGCGTGGGTCGACGCCGTAGTCCCACGCGGCCGCGGCGAAGACGCGCCCGTAGCCGGCGAGCGTCGACCAGGAGAGGTACGCGTCGATGCGCGCGCCCCACTCGTCGATGAACGCGGCGCGGTCGCTGTTCCAGTCGACCTCGTCCGCAGTGTCGCCGCCCGAGTTTTCGCCCGAGTCGTCGGGGACAACCGGGTCGGGGTCGACCGTCTCCCCGCCGTTCTCGTCGGGGACGGTTGCGTCGGCGGCGTCGCCTCCGCCCGCGGTCTCGTCGCCCGAGACGCCGCCCTGGTCGGCGGCCGCCTCCTGCCCGTCGCCCGACGTCGCGTCCTGCGAGGTCGCGGATGACGTCTGGCTCGCCGCCGCTGCCGCCTGGGCCGCGAGCGCCGCCTGCTCCTGGGCGGCCTTCTCCGCGGCGACGCGCCGGGCCTCCTCGCGCGCGGCCTGCGCCTCGGCGAGCGCGGTCTCGGCAGCCTCCTCCTCGGCCTGCGCCTCGGCGAGCGTCGTCTCCAGCGTCGCGCGCTCGGCCTCGAGCTCGCGGGTGAGCTCGTTCAGCTCCTCGATCTGGCTCACGTTGTACTCGCTCACCGAGTTGAGGTACGCCAGCGTGCTGATGAAGTCGGTCAGCCCGTCGGAGGAGAGGAGGAGCTCGAGGAAGCTGTCGGTGCTCTGGTGGAAGCGGTAGGTGGCGTAGATGGCGTCCGCCGCGCGGTCCTGCGCCGCGGGGAGCTCCTCCTCGAGCTCGGCGATGCGCTGCTCGCACTCGGCGACCTGCTGCTCGGCTGCCTCGCGCTTCTCGACGGCCTCGTTGTACGCCGCCGCGGTCGACTCGACGCGCTGCTGCAGCTCGCTCGGCTCGGCGTCGGTCACGGGCGAGCTCTGGGTGTCGGGGGCCTCGGCGCCCGCCCCCTGGGGGAGGAGGAGCGCAAGGAAAGCCGCCGCGACGAGTGCGACGACGGCGGCGGCGAGAGCGGCCCGCGAGGGGCGCCCGGCGCCCGCAAGCGTGCCCGTGCTATGTGTGCGTACGCTGTTCCCGGCGGCAGAAAGCCTCCCGTCCGTACGCCAAAATGGCTGCGCCATGTGGTCCTCCGAAGCGTCGGAATTCCGATTCATTCGGCGTATTATACCTAATTGCCCAGCTTGGAAAGCTGAAGGCCATTTTGCGTGTGGTGCATTCGTGATACTGAAAGATTTCTGAGTCGTCTCGCTTGCGCTGTGGGGGGTCTTTCGTATAGAATCATCAATCGCCTTTTGCGTTGCTCACGGCAGCGTCAGGGTGCGCCAGATTAGCTCAGTTGGTAGAGCACCGCTCTCGTAAAGCGGGGGTCATCGGTTCGAGTCCGATATCTGGCTCCATTGCACAGAGAGGGGGCCACGGTTTCTTTATGAGCCGTGGCCTTTTTTGTGCGATTCATCTACCTGCTGTTTTATAAATAGCTCGTCCCATCCAACCGCAGTTGAACACCCGAGGGCCGCGCCCCGGGACGGCTCAGACCCGTCTCGGCATCCGCCCTTGCGAGAAAGGTCCGTGCGCCATGGCTCTCCCCGGTTCGCCGGCCGTCGAAGCGCGCTGCTACGACGTGAGGGGCGGCTTCGAGCTCGCTCCCGTTGAACGTTTGTTTTGTGAACTCGTGTCCATAGACTCGCCATCTTTGGGCGAGCGCGCGATGGCCGACCGGGTCCGCGAGGAGCTCGAGCGGGTCGGCTTCACGGTCGTCGAGGACTCGACCGCGGGCATGAACGACGGCATGGTGACGGCGATGGCGGCGAGCCGCCGCGTGCGGCACGCCCTCTCCGGCCTCTTCCCCGAGATACTGCGGCATCTGCGCCTCGTTCACACGGGGAGCAACACGGGCAACCTCCTCGGCACCCTGTCCGGCGTGGGCGAGCCCGTCCTCTTCATCACCCACCTCGACACGGTCCAGCCGGCGCTCGGCAAGCGCGCGCTGGTCCAGCCCGACGGGCGCATCGAGTCCGCTGGCGACACGGTGCTCGGCGCCGACTGCCTGGGCGGCGTGGCCTCCGTCATCGCGGCCGTCGACGCGCTCGAGCGGCGCGGCGTCGCCCACCGCCCCGTCGAGCTCGCGTGCATGGTCGCCGAGGAGATCGGCAACGTGGGCGCCCGCGCGTTCGACTTCTCCCGCTGCGAGGCGGCCGTCGCGTACACGCTCGACTACTCGGGCGACCCGAACCAGTTCGCCTACCAGGCCCCCACGATCATCTACTTCACCGCCGACGTCCGCGGGCGCGCGGCCCACGCCGGCTTCGAGCCCGAGAAGGGCGTGAGCGCCATCAGAATCGCCGCCGAGGCCGTCTCACAGCTCGACCTCGGCCGCGTCGACCCGCAGACGACCTCCAACGTGGGCATCGTCTCCGGCGGGTGCGGCACGAACATCGTCCCCGAGACCTGCGTCGTGCGCGGCGAGGTGCGCAGCCTCGACCACGCCCGCGCCGTCGAGCTTTCCGAGCGCGTCAGGGCGGTGTTCGAGGAGACCGCCGCGCGGCTGGGCGGCGAGGTGGAGGTCACGCTGGCCGAGGCGTGCCACGCGTACCGCTGCGACCTCTCCCACCCGCTCGTCCGTCACTTCGAGGAGGCGTGCCGCGCGTGCGGCCTGCCCGAGGCGCAGGGGTTCACGACGTTCGGCGGCAGCGACAACAACATATCCGAGGCGTGCGGCATCTCGGGCATCGTGATCGCGAACGGCATGCGGCGCGCCCACTCGACCTCGGAGTACGTGGAGCCGGGCGACCTGAGGCGCATCCAGTCGCTCGTGGAGGCCCTCCTCACCGTGGGGCTCGACCCCGCGACGGGGGAGGACCGTCTGTCAGAGGCGCTCGACGGGAGGGACATCGATGAATAGCGAGACGAAGGCCGGGTTCGCGATGCCGGGGTGGGCGGCCAAGCTCTGCTGCCTCGCGGCGGCGCTCATCTGGGGGAGCAGCTTCTTCATCATGAAGGACACGCTTGACGCGCTGCCCCCCAACTTCCTCCTCGGGATCCGCTTCACCGGGGCGTCGGTCATCCTCTTCGTCGCGATGCGCCGCCGCGTCCTCGCGAACCTCAACGCGCAGACCGTCGTGCGCGGCCTCATCCTCGGCGCGCTGCTGTTCACGGCGTACTGTCTCCAGACGATCGGCCTCACCGACACGACGGCGGGCAAGAACGCCTTCCTCACGGGCGTCTACTGCGTGATGGTGCCGTTCCTCTACTGGGCGGTCGACAAGGTGCGGCCGGGCGCGTGCAACGTCGTCGCGGCGGTCCTGTGCGTCGCCGGTATCGGCCTCGTGTCGCTCTCGGGCGACCTCTCGATGCGCATGGGAGACGCGCTCACGCTCTGCGCCGCGGTGTTCTACGCGCTCCACATCGTCGCGACGTCGAAGTTCTCGAGCTCTCGCGACGTGTTCGTGCTCACCGTGTGGCAGTTCGTGGGCGCCGCGGTCCTCGCGTGGGTCGTTTCGGCCCTGTTCGAGACGGCGCCCGCGGCCTCGGTGTGGACGCCCGGCATCGTCGGCTCGATGGTCTATCTCTCGGTCATGTGCACGTGCGTCGCGCTCCTGCTCCAGAACGTCGGCACCAAGTACACGTCCCCCTCCTCGGCCTCGCTCCTGCTCTCGATGGAGTCGCCCTCGGGGGTCCTCTTCAGCGTCGCGTTCGCGGGCGAGGTGCTCACGGGCAAGGTGCTCGCTGGGTTCGTTCTTATCTTCCTGGCGGTGATCACGAGCGAGACGCGCTGGCAGTTCCTGCCGTTCGTGCGCGCCCGGGCCGAGGCCGCCGAGAAGTCCGAAGCGGCCGAGAAGACCGAGGAGGGGAGCGGGCGCTAGGCCTCCCTGCCGCCCTCGGTGCGGACCCTCAGGCCCGCCGTGAAGGCGAGCGCCTCGTCGACGTCGGCCGCCGTGGTGGC
>CAYMHQ010000001.1:27082-32628 GCA_964390275.1 uncultured Coriobacteriaceae bacterium | reverse complement strand
CCCTCAGGCCCGCCGTGAAGGCGAGCGCCTCGTCGACGTCGGCCGCCGTGGTGGCCCACGACGTGACGAAGCGCACGACCCGGGTCGCGCCGTGGTCGAAGAAGACCTCGCAGCCGAGGCCGTCCGTCATGGCCTGGGCCTCGCGCGCCGGCACCTCGAAGAAGAGCTGGTTCGAGAAGCTCGCGGCCCACTCCTCCCAGCCCTGGGCGACGAGGCCCTCCCGCAGGCGCGCCGCCTGCTCGTTCGCGTTGCGGGCGCACTCCCAGTAGAGGCCGCCCTCGAACGCCGCCTCGAACTGCACACCGAGCAGGCGCCCCTTGGCGAGCAGGTTCGCGTGACGCTTCATGAGCCAGGGGAGATCGCGGCGCAGCTGCGGGTCGCGCGCGACGACCGCCTCGCCGAAGAGGAGGCCGTTCTTCGTGCCGCCGATGTAGAACGCGTCGCACAGGCGGGCGACCTCGGGGAGGGTGAGGTCGTTCGCGCTGCTCGTGAGCGCGCTGCCGAGCCGCGCCCCGTCGAGGAAGAGCTTCATCCCGCGCGCGTGCGCGTAGCCCGAGAGCTCCTCGAGCATCGCGCGCGTGTAGACGCCGGCGAGCTCGGTCGTGTCGCTCACGTAGAGCACCGCGGGCCGCGTCATGTGGTTGCCGAAGGCTGCGTTGCCGCGAACGACGGCGTCCACGGCGTCGACGGTCAGGAAGCCGTCGGCGTCGGTCGTCGCGAGCACCTTGTGGCCCGTCGCCTCGAGCGCCCCCGTCTCGTGCGTGTTGATGTGCCCGTCGGGCGTGCAGACCGCGGCGTCGTACGGGCGGTCGAGGAGACCGTTCAGGCAGATGACGTTTGTCGCGGTCCCGCCGGGGACGAAGCGGACGTCGGCCTCGTCGCGCGTGAGCCCGCACGCGTCGAGGATGAGCCCCTCGGCGCGGGCGCAGTGGGCGTCGCAGGTGTAGCCCTCGGTCTGCTCCATGTTGCTGCGCACGAGCGCGTCGAGGACGAGGGGATGCGCCCCCTCGGAGTAGTCGTTCCTGAAGAGATGCACGGTGGGTCTTCCTCCTTGATGTCTGAGCTCCTCGGCGCTGCGCCGGGCGAGCGGGCGACCATGGTACACCATGCGGCGCGGCTGTTTTGTGGATATTGCCCGATCTGTCCCAGAACAAGCCATCTACCTGGGGTTTCGTCAGAATGTGTTCATGAAAAAAGTCGTGAGCGGGTAGCAAATGCAACCGACATTTCGTGAGCTTAGACATATACTGAGGTCGCCTCATCGGGAACGGCAGTTCAAGAGCTACGTTCCCGACTTCCTCTAGGCGGGCAATCCTCCACTGCCCGCCAATCCCTCTCTTGCAACGGCGCCCGCCTCGTCTCGAGGCGGGCGCCGTTGCCTTTTGGCGTGTTGAATGCGCCATCTTTATCCTTCGTCAAGCATAGTTACGCTATACTCCGGCGCGGAAGCCGCCGACGGTCATGCGGCGCACACGCGCGTGTGGCCGGGCCGGTTTATTGCGGCGAAGGTTCGAGGGAAAGGGGTCCCATGGATTCAGCTGAGGAGACGGACGCTCTGTCCGGGGGCGAAGCCGGCTCGTCTGCCGTCGCCCGCCCGGGCGCCGCCCTTGACCCGGGCGAGGTCCGCGCGCTCTTCGACCTGCCGCTCGACGAGCTCGTCTCCCGCGCGCGTGAGACCGCAGCGCGGAGCGTCGCCGCCCTCGGGGACGCCGCCCTGCCGGTCGGCGCCTCGCCGATCATCCTCTCGGGCGCCTGCACGACGCGCCCCGGGTGCCGCCACTGCAAGTGGGAGCACTTCAAGGCGCTCGGCCGCGACCCGTTCGTCCTCGACGCCACGCGCGAGGAGGCAATCGCCGCCGCGCACCGCATCGCGGACGGGGGAGTGCGCCGCGCGTTCACCGCAACGGGGTGGATGGGGTACCGCCTCCCCGCGCGGTTCATCGCCCAAGTTGCCGCGATCCATGAGGCTGAACCTCGACTTGAGCTTTACGGTCTCTTCGGCGCGCTTGACCGCCAGAGCCACCTCGACCTCGCCGCAGCGGGCATGAAAGGCATGCTCACCGGCCTGGAGTCGCCAAGTGAAACCGTCTACCGCAGCTTTAGGCCCGGGGGCGACAGCCTCCAGGACAGGCTCCGCGCGCTCGACTTCGCGCGTGAGGCCGGGCTCGAGGTCTGGACGGGCTTCCTCGTGGGCCTGGGGGAGACCGCCGAGGACTGCGCGCGCGGCATCGGGCTCATCGGCTCCTTCGAACCCGAGTCCGTCTCGATCCTCCCCTTCGAGCCCTACCCCGACACGGCCATGGCGTCGCACCCGGCGTGCGACCCCGCCTGGCTCGCCCGCGTGAACGCCGTCGCGCGCGTCGCGCTCCCGGGCGTCGCCCACTTCTTCACCGACCACTCCGACCCGTTCGGCGTCTCCATGGCCGAGCGGCTCGGGTTGAACGGGTCGTACGAGACGGGCCGTTGAGGGACGGCCCCGTACGGCGATTTCGCAGCTGGCCGCTCCCAACGGGGGAGCGGCGCAACATCCAGATGGAGGTAACCCTATGCAGCGTCTCACCCAGACCATGAACCGTCGCAGCTTCCTCGGCCTCTCCGCGGCGGTGCTCGCCGCGACCGCGGGCCTCGGGCTCGTCGGCGGCGTCGCGCCCGCCTCGGCGGAGGAGAAGCGCGTCGTCAAGAACCTCGACGGCACCGAGATCGAGCTCCCCCAGGAGGTGACGAGCGTCGCCGCCATCTTCGGCCCGTCCTACGAGAAGATCGTCGCCGTGGGCGCCGAGGACCGCATCACCTGCGACGGCGACTTCCACCTCACCGGCTGGCCCTGGTCGAACGTCATCTACAAGCGCCTCGAGGAGATCCCCGGCATCCCCAACGCCCACAGCGACCTCAACGTCGAGGACCTCGTCGCGCAGGGCGTGCAGCTCGTCTTCTGCTTCCCCAACCCCAAGCAGGCCGAGGCCATCCAGAACGCCGGCATGGTCGCCGTGCCCATGAGCTCCACGGGCGCCTTCCATGACATCGCCGACACGCTGAGCCTCTACGGCGCCATCTTCAACGACGAGAAGTCGCTCTCGCAGGCCGAGAAGTACGCCGAGTACTTCGACGAGACCGTCAAGATGGTCGAGGAGCGCACGAAGGACGTCAAGGACGAGGAGCGCCCCGGCGTCTACCTCGCCTATACCGACCTGCTCCACGGCTACGGCGCCAAGAGCGACATGGTCGAGGTGCTCAAGCTCGCCGGCGCGCGCCTCGTGAGCGTCGAGCTTGAGGGCTCCTCCAACATCGAGGTCACCTCCGAGCAGCTGCTCGCCTGGAACCCCGACTACATCTTCGTCGACCACGCGGGCTCGTCGGGCAACGCCTCGGCCGAGGACGCCATCGCCGAGGCGCTCGGCACGGGCAACTTCGACAACGTCGAAGCCGTCAAGCAGAACCGCGTCTTCGCGACCCCCACGGGCGTCTTCTTCTGGGACTCCGGCATCCAGAAGATCCTCTACCTTGTCTACATCGCCAAGACGGTCCATCCCGAGCTCTTCGAGGACGTCGACATGGCGAAGATGCTCAAGGAGTTCTACATCGAGTTCTTCGACTACGAGCTGACCGACGACCAGGTCGAGCGCATCCTCGACCACAGGAACCCCGAGGGCTACGAGGCGTAAGGCGCGAGGGAGGCACGGAGGGGGCACCATGGGGAACGGACGTACGGAGAGGGAGACGGGCGGCTCGGAGGGGCGCCTCGGGGCGCTCGGCCTCGTCGCGCTCGCCGCGGTGACGCTCGCCGCGGGGCTTGCGTCGCTCGCGGTGGGGCGCTACGGGATCGACCTGCCGCTGCTCGGCTCGACGCTCGCGTCGTTCCCCGACGCGGTGGGCGCGCTCGCTTCGGGCGGAGACCTCACGAACGAGGAGATCGTGGTCTTCAGGATGCGCATGCCGCGCGTCATCGGGGCGCTGCTCATCGGCGGCGCGCTCGGCATGGCAGGCGCCGCGTTCCAGGGCATGTTCCGCAACCCCATGGTGTCCCCCGACCTCCTCGGCGCGAGCGCGGGGGCGGGCTTCGGCGCGGCGTGCGCCATGCTCGTCGCCGCGCCCGTCGCCGTCGTCACGGGCTCGGCCTTCCTCGGCGGGCTCGTCGCGGTCTTCCTCACCTACGCGGTGAGCATGGCGGTGGGCAGGGGCGTCGCGAACATCACGGTGCTCGTGCTCACCGGTGTCGTGATCGCCGCGCTCTTCCAGGCGTGCATCTCGATCACCAAGTACGTCGCCGACCCCTACAGCCAGCTGCCGGGCATCACGTTCTTCCTGATGGGCGGCCTCTCGAGCATGACGTGGAACGAGGTCGGCGTTCTCGCGCTCCCCGTCGCGGCGGGGGCCGCGGTGCTCTGGTGCCTCAGGTGGCGCATCAACATCCTCTCGCTCGACGACGACGACGCGCGCGCCCTGGGGATGGACACCGACCGCGTGCGCGCCCTCGTCATCGTGTGCGCCACGCTCATGACGGCGGCATCGGTCGCGGTGGGCGGCATCATCGGCTGGGTGGGCCTCGTCATCCCGCACTTCATGCGGATGCTCTTCGGGCCCGACTACCGGCGGCTCCTCCCGGCGTCGTTCCTCGGCGGGGCGCTCTATCTCGTGCTCATGGACGACATCGCGCGCGGCCTCTTCGCGATGGAGATCCCCATCGGCATCCTCACGGCGCTCATCGGCGCCCCGGCGTTCGTGGCGCTCCTCCTCAGGTTCAAAGGCGGGTGGCGGTGATGGCGTTCGAGGCTATCGGTCTCTCCTGCGGGTACGGCGACGAGACGGTGGTGCGCGACGTGAGCTTCTCGCTCGAGCCGCGCGAGGTCCTCTGCGTGCTGGGCCCCAACGGCGTTGGCAAGACGACCCTGTTCAAGACGCTGCTCGGGTTCCTGCCGGCGAAGGCGGGGGAGGTGCGCGTCGACGGGAGGTCCCTCGGGTCGATGTCGCGCACCGAGGTGGCGCGCGCCGTGGCCTACGTCCCCCAGAGCCAGACGCTGCCGTTCTCCTACTCGGTCGGGGAGTTCGTGCTCATGGGGAGGGCGCCCCGCCTCAGGCTGCTCCAGCAGCCGGGTCCCGACGACCGGCGCGTCGTGCGCGAGGTGATGGCGCGCATGGGCATCGAGCATCTCGCGAAGAAGCCCTGCACCGGCGTCTCGGGAGGCGAGATGCAGCTCGCGTGCGTCGCGCGGGCCCTCGCCCAGGAGCCCCGCTACCTCGTGATGGACGAGCCCACGGCGAGCCTCGACTTCGGCAACCAGGCGCGCGTGCTCGCGCTCGTGGGGGAGCTGGCCGAGGCCGGCATCGGCGTCGTCATGACGACCCACGACCCTGCCCAGGCGTTCGCGCTCCGGTCGCAGGTGGTCCTGCTGCAGAGCGCGAGCCGCTGTCTCTCGGGCCCCGTGCGCGAGGTGCTCACCGAGGAGGAGCTCTTGAGGACGTACGGCGTCGAGGTCTGGGTCGGTGACCTCTCGCGCGGCGGCCGCGAGGTCGCGTGCTGCGTGGTCCCTCCTGCCGCTCCCGGCGCG
>CAYMHQ010000001.1:0-26982 GCA_964390275.1 uncultured Coriobacteriaceae bacterium | reverse complement strand
CTAGTTTCACAAACTGTCGAACGCTGTTGCAAAGGCAACGGTAACCGAGTTTGCCGCCGTCTATAGTCAACCCGAACGCACCGAGACGCGACGCCTCCGCGCCGCCCGGTGCGTGTTCGACACATATCGAGAAAGGACGCACCCATGTCTCAGCGCATCACCCGTCGTTCGTTCTTCGGACTCGCCGGCTTCGCCGGCGCGATGGCCGCCACCGCCGGCCTCGGCCTCCAGGGGACCGGCCTCGCCGGCGCCGCCGACGCCGAGCTGCACGAGATCACCGACCCCGACGGCAACACGGGGATGATTCCGGGTAACATCGAGACCTGCGTCATCGACCAGGTGCCCCTCGCCTCCACCTACGTCATGTACAAGGGCGGCTCCGCCGAGGGCCTCATCGGCCTCTCCGGCTCCGTCTACAAGGTCATCCAGCAGACGCTGCTCCCCAAGATCGCGCCCGAGATCCTCGACGTCGACACGAGCTACTACACCGACGGCGAGCTCAACATCGAGCAGCTCCTCACCCTGCACCCCGACATCGTGCTCTACAACTACGAAAACTCCAAGCACCGCACCCTCTTCGACCAGGCCGGCCTCTACAGCTTCGGCTTCAGCACCTCCGGCAACCCCGCGGTCCTCTACGTCGACTGGCTGCGCGGCCTCGAGCAGGTCTTCGAGGAGCCCGGCAAGATGGACGAGGTCATCGCGTGGGGGCAGGACCTCATCGACCTCGTCAAGGAGCGCACCTCCAAGGTGGCCGACGAGGACCGCAAGCGCGTCATGTGCCTCTTCAACGTCTCGCAGGGCACCCCGCGCGTCTCGGGTGGCGACCACGGCCAGGGCGGCAACCTCTTCGGCCACAACTGGATGAAGACGATCAACGTCATCAACGTCGCCGACGAGGAGGTGAGCGCCGTGGACTCCGTGAGCATGGAGATGCTCTACACCTGGCAGCCCGAGATCATCTTCCTCACCGGCAAGGGCCAGGCCGGCTGCACCGCCACCGAGGTGCTCACGAACACCGTCGAGGGCTGCGACTTCGAGCCGCTCACGGCCGTCCAGGAGGGCAGGGTCTACTCGTCGAACCTCGGCATGTGGAGCTGGATGACCCCCAACCCCGACGCGCCGATCGTCGTGCTCTGGATGGCGTCCATCTGCTACCCCGAGCTTTTCGAGGACATCGACCTCGAGGAGAAGACGCGCGAGTACTACAAGCTCGGCTACAACTACGACCTGACCGACGAGGACATCGACAGCATCTACGAGGACTCCCACCTTGTCAAATAGGCAGCTTACCGTCCAGAAATACGCGAGGCCCGTGCTCACGGGCCTCGCGGCCCTCGTCGTCTTCCTCGGCATGGTGTGCGTCACGCTCGGGCGCTACCCGCTCACGCTGGGGGAGGTGGCGGGCGCGCTGGCCGCGTTCTTCACCAACTCGACCGACAGCCTCGACGTGACCGTGCGCTCGGTGGTCTACAACATCCGCCTGCCGCGCGTCGTGCTCGCGCTCTTCGTCGGCGCGGGGCTCGCCTGCGCCGGCGCGGCGTTCCAGAGCCTGTTCGCCAACCCGCTCGCGACGCCCGACACGCTCGGCGTGACGAGCGGCGCGTGCGTGGGCGCGGTCCTCGCGATGCTCCTCAGCCTCAACTCGATCATGATCCAGATCGTGGCGCTCGCGTTCGGCCTGCTCTCGGTCGCGCTCACAGTGAGCGTCGCGCACCGGCGCGGCAAGATCGACATCGTGATGCTCGTGCTCGCGGGCGTGGTCGTCTCCGCCATCTTCGGCGCGGCGATCTCGCTCATGAAGTACACCGCCGACCCCAACGACAAGCTTCCCGAGATCACGTACTGGCTCATGGGGTCGCTCTCGGGCAAGGACTTCGGGTCGCTCGCGCTCGGCCTGCCGTTCATCATCGTGGGCATCGCCATCATCTTCGCCCTGCGCTGGCGCCTCAACATCCTCACCCTGAGCGAGGACGAGGCGAAGGCGGCGGGCGTGAACGTGACGAACCTGCGCCTGCTCACCGTGCTCGCCTCGACGATGATCACCGCGTCGTGCGTCTCGATGTGCGGCCAGGTGGGGTGGATCGGCCTGCTCGTGCCGCACTGCTCGCGCATGCTGTGCGGGAACAACAACCGGTTCGTCGTGCCGTTCTCCATCGTCTTCGGCGCGCTGTTCATGCTGGCGATCGACACGGTCTGCCGCACGATGTTCACGAGCGAGCTCCCCATCTCGGTCATCACCGCGCTCATCGGCGCGCCCGTGTTCATCGTGCTGCTGCGCAGGACGCGAGGGGGTATGCGATGATCTTCTCGGTCCGCGAAGGCACGTTCGCCTACAAGCAGGGCCCCGACGTCCTCCGCGACGTCTCGTTCGAGGTGCGCCCCGGCGAGCTCATGGCGGTCCTGGGCCCCAACGGCATCGGCAAGACGACGCTGCTCAAGTGCATGATGGGCTTCCAGCGGTGGAATTCGGGCGGGACGTACCTCGACGACAAGCCCATGGACTCCCTGCCCCAGAAGGACGTGTGGAAGCAGATGGCCTACATCCCGCAGGCCAAGGACGCCTCCTACGGCTTCACCGGCCTCGAGATGACGGTCATCGGCAGGAGCGCGCACATCGGCACGTTCACCCAGCCGCGGCCCGAGGACGTCGCGATCGCCCGCGAGGCGATGGAGCGCATCGGGATCTCGCACCTGGCGGACAAGCCGTGCAACCAGATGAGCGGCGGCCAGTTCCAGATGGTCCTCATCGCGCGCGCCCTCGCCACGCAGCCCCAGCTCCTCGTGCTCGACGAGCCGGAGACGGGCCTCGACTTCCGCAACCAGCTCGTCATCCTCGACATGCTCGACGACCTCGTCCACCGGCAGGGTCTTTCGGCTGTCATGAACACGCACTACCCCATCCACGCGCTCAAGGTCGCCGACAAGACCCTGATGCTGGGCGCGGACTGCCTGTACCGCTACGGGCCGACGCCCGACGTGGTGACGGCTGAGAACATGCGCGACGTCTTCCACGTGGAGGTGGCGTTCGCGAGCGTGGAGGCCGACGGCGCGGTCGTGCGCGACGTGGTCCCCATCAGGGTATCCGACGAGGAGGAGAGGCACCAATGAGGAAGATAGCCGTCTACGGCAAGGGAGGCATCGGGAAGTCGACGGTGACGGCGACGCTCTCGGCCTGCATCGCCGACGCAGGCCACCGCGTGATGCAGATCGGGTGCGACCCCAAGGCCGACTCGACGTTCGCCCTGCTCGGCGGCAAGGCGCCGAGCTCGGTCATGGACGTCCTGCTCGCGAACGACGGCGTCTGCCCGAGTCTCGCCGACATCGCGCACGTGGGCTACGGCGGCGTTGTCTGCGTCGAGGCGGGCGGCCCCACCCCGGGCAGCGGCTGCGCGGGGCGCGGCATCATCAAGACGTTCGACACCCTGGGCGAGTTCGACGCGTTCGAGGTGTACGACCCCGAGTACGTCTTCTTCGACGTGCTGGGCGACGTGGTGTGCGGCGGCTTCGCGACGCCGATCCGCGCCGGGTACGCCGACGAGGTCGTGATCGTCACCTCGGGCGAGAAGATGGCCCTCTACGCGGCCGACAACATCAGGCGCGCGCTCGACAGCTTCAGCGGGCGCGGGTACGCGCGGCTGCGCGGCCTCGTGCTCAACTCGCGCAACGTGGCCGACGAGGAGCGCATCGTGCGGGAGTTCGCCGAGCGCATCGGCACCGAGGTGCTCGCCGTGATCCCGCGCGACCCCCACATCCAGCTCGCCGAGGAGCGCGGCATGACGGTCGAGCAGTACGACCCCGCCCTGCCCGTCGCGCGCACGTTCCAGCAGCTCGCCCGCCTTCTCATGGAGGAGTGATCATGAGCATCGACGTCCTTGCCATGGGTGGGGGAGGGCCGGCGGGCCCCGCGTGCGGCGCCGCGCCCGACTTCGACGAGTGGGCCGCCGGGCAGGCCATCCCCGTGGGGAGCCTCAGGCGCGCCGACTTCACCACGAGCGCCACGGCCGACCCGCGCGGTCTTGCCGAGCACGACCCCACCGCGCGCTTCATGCGCACCGACGAGGCACTCTTCTCCGAGGACGCGCTGCACTTCATCTCGCCCGAGGTGGGCGGCTGCGGCATCCTCAAGCTCGCGGGGAGCGTGCCCGAGTCGGTCATCCTGTTCGCGGCCCCGCGCTCCTGCGCGCGCCACGGCTCCGTCGTGGGCTACCGCGACGGCTTCCGCGACCGGGTGTTCTTCCTCGACCTGAGCGAGGACGAGCTCGTCATGGGCGTGAACGCCGACCTCATCAAGGAGGGCGTCGCCGAGGTCCTGGCGCGCCTCGACCGCGACCCGCGCGCGTTCTTCGTCTGCGGCACGTGCGTCGACGACCTGCTCGGCACCGACCTCGCCGGCGTCTGCCGCGAGCTCACGCACATCTACGCCGCACGCGGCATCCAGTTCAGAGACCTCCACCTGCCGCCCATCTGCGGCCGGTCGTCCACGCCGCCTCCCGTGCGTCTCCAGCGCTCGGTGTACGGCCTGCTCACCGACGCCGGCCCCGTGCCGCAGGGCGAGCGCGAGGCGGACGCGGTCAACCTCATCGCCGGGTTCGCCCGCGTCGACGAGTCCTCCGACATGTTCGCGATCCTGCGCGACATGGGCTACCCCACGGTGCGCCAGATGCGCGCGTGCGCGACCTACGACGAGTTCCTCGACATGCGTCGCTCCGCGCTCAACCTCTGTCTGAGGCCGTTCGGCCGCCCCGTCTGCAAGGAAATGGAGCGCGTGCTCGGCATCCCGTTCGCCCTCGTCCGCTCGCGTCTCCTGCCCGAGCATCAGGCCGAGGAGATCGAGCGCCTCGCCGCGATGGTCGGCCGGCCCGTCGACGTCTCCCCGTACCGCGCCGCCGCCGAGCAGCGTCTCGAGGACGCGCGGCCGTGGCTCTCGGGCCTCTCCGTGGCCGTCGGCGACGAGATGTCCCCGTTCGAGACCGCCTGCTTCCTCGCGCGCCTCGGCGCGCACGTGTCGTTCGTGCTGGCCAACCGCGTGAGCGCGCAGGACTGGACCTACATCGAGGAGCTGCAGCGCATCGACCCGAGCGTCCCCGTCTACCCGGGCGGCCACCCCGCGTTCGCGCTCGCCGGCAGGCTCCCGCTCGACGCCGACGTCGCGCTCGGCCTCGACGCGGGCAGGCTCTCGGGCGCGCGCTCGGTCATCGACCCCGACGGCGAGCGCGGCTGGCTCGGGTTCTCGCACGCCCTCAACCTCCTCGACGAGCTGCGCGAGGCGGTCGAGCGCCCCCTGTCCCCCGAGGAGTACTACCGGCGCCGTTCGCGCGTGCGCCGCTGCGACGAAAGCGGGTGTGTCCGATGAGAGTCCTCCGTCACAGCCTCCCGACGTTCGCGTCCGACTACTCGGGCGCCGTCTCGGCGCTCTATGACCTCGGCGGCCTCGTCATTGTGCACGGGGCCCATGGCTGCGCCTCGAACACGGTCTCCTACGACGAGCCGCGTGCGTGGTCCGCGCGCTCGCGGGTCTTCACCTCCGGGCTCACCGACATGGACTGCCTCCTGGGCAAGGACGACTTCCTCCTCGACCAGATCGAGCGCACCCATCGCGCGGTGGGCGGGGCGTTCGTTGCCGTCGTGGGCACGCCGAACACGATGATCGTGGGCACCGACTACGACGCCGTCGCCCGCAAGGTGGGGGAGCGCTGCGGCGTCCCGGCCTTCGGCGTCGCGACGACGGGCACCGAGTACTACGACCGGGGCGCCGCCCGCGCCCTGACCGAGCTCGCCCGAAAGGTGGTCTTTCCTGGCGCCGCGTCCGCCACGGCCGCGCCCGGCGACCTGCCCGCGCCCCTTCCTGGCACCGTGAACCTTCTCGGCGCCACGCCGCTCGACCTCGTCTCGCAGAAGGCGGTCTCCGCGGCAGTCGGCATGCTCGAGGGCGCGGGCTGGCGCGTGCTCTCCACGTGGGCGATGGGCTCCTCGCTCGAGGACCTCGCCCGCGCCTCGCAGGCCGCCGCGAACGTCGTCCTCACCTCGTGCGGCCTCGACCTCGCGCGCTGGATGGAGGCTCGCCTCGGCATCCCCTACGTTCTCGGGTCCTTCGCGGGCGAGCGGTCGTTCGCCCGCTTCGAGGCGGAGCTTCGCCGCGTCGCCGCAGGCAGGCAGGGGTCTCTCGCCACGCCGGCGGCGAAGCCTGAACCTCAGCCTGAAGTCAAGGGTGAGCCTGAGGTCGAACGTGAGACTTCCGTAAATCCGCAGGCAGACGGCCTGCGCGCGCTCGTTGTCGCCGACCCCGTGCTCGCGCGCGGCATCGCCCGCTCGCTCAGGGAGGACTGCGGGATCCCTCAGGTCCGGGAGGCGACGCTGCTGCCGAGACCCCCGCGGCCTGCGCCCGACGTCGCGTGCGCGTACCTCGACGAGGACTCCCTCGCCCGTGAGCTCGCGGGGGAGGGGTGCGACCTCCTCGTTGCCGACCCGATGCTCGCGCGCCTCCTGCCCGCCGGGTCGCGATGCCGCCTCGTTCCGCTCGTGTGCCCCGCGCTCTCGAGCCGCCTCTGCGACGTCGAGCCGGTCCTGCCGCTCGGCCCCGCCTTCCCGCGGGCCGTGGCGGAGGCGCTCGCGTCCCCGGCGGCCGCCCCGCGCGCATCCGTCTAAGTCCAGACGCTGAAGGGTCGTCACCATGGATAACCAACCGAACGCTTCACAGAACCAGGGCGGGCCGGGAGCGCCTCCCGCTGGCGCGTGCCGCCGCGCGCTCGCGTTCCTCCAGAGGGGTGTGCCGTTCGCGGTCAAGGTCGCCGTCCTCGTCGCACTGCTCCTCGTCGTCTACGTCGCCTCGTTCCTCATCGGCAGCGTCGACATCTCGGCCGGCGAGGTCATCGACATCCTGCGGTCCAAGGTCATGCCCGTCGAGCAGTACTGGGACGACGTGGTCGACCGCATCATGACCAACGTCCGCTTCCCCCAGATCACCCTGTCGGTCCTCATCGGCGGGGCCCTCTCGGTCTCGGGCGCGAGCTACCAGACGGTCTTCAAGAACCCGATGGTCTCCTCCGACATCCTCGGCGTCTCCGCCGGCGCGGGCTTCGGCGCGGCGATGATGATGCTCAACGGGGGCACCTGGTGGGAGATCCAGCTCGCCGCGTTCGTGTGCGGCGTCGTCGCCGTCGCGCTCGCCTACGGGATCGGCGCCGTCTTCGGCAAGTCGAACCTCACGGTGCTCGTGCTTGCGGGCGTCGTCGTGTCGAGCTTCTTCCAGGCGTGCATCTCGGTCGTCAAGACGGTGGCCGACACCGACTCCGTCCTCCCGAGCATCACGTTCTGGCTCATGGGCAGCCTCAACAAGGGCGACAACAACGACCTGCTCGTCATGCTGCCGGCCGTGATCCTCTCCCTCGCGCTCCTGTTCTTCTTCCGCCACCAGGTCGACGCGCTCGCGGCGGGGGAGGACGAGGCGCTCTCCATGGGCGTCAACGTCACGCTCGTCAAGGCCGTCGTCATCGTCGCGAGCACGCTCATGACGGCGTGCGCGGTCTCGGTGGCGGGCATCGTCGGCTGGATCGGCATGGTCGTGCCCCATATCGCGCGCACGCTCACGGGCGCCTCGTACCCCAAGCTCGTCACGGGCTCGTTCCTCATCGGCGGCATCTTCCTCATGCTTATCCACGACCTCGTGCGCTCCACGGTCTCCGACCTGCCGCTCGGCGTCCTCACGGCGCTCATCGGCACCCCGCTCTTCGCGTTCCTCCTCGTCAAGACCAGGAAGGAGTGGAGCTAGATGCTCGAGGCAAAAGACATCCGGTTCTCCTACCGGCTCGGGCGCGAGGTCCTCAAGGGCGTGTCGCTCTCGGTCGAGTCGGGCGACATCCTGTGCCTCCTCGGGTCGAACGGCGTGGGCAAGACGACGCTCCTGCGGTGCCTCCTCGGCTTCGCGAAGCCCTCCGCGGGCACCGTGTCCGTCGACGGGGTCGACGTCTCGCGCCTCACGCCCCGGCAGCGCGCGCACCACATGGCCTACGTCCCCCAGCACTCCTCGCTCGCGTTTCCCTACACGGCGCGCGAGGTCGTCCTCATGGGCAGGGTCTCCTACCTGTCGGGCGGCGCCGGTCACTCGGCGCGCGACAGGGACGCGGCCGACGAGGCGTTCGAGCGCCTGAACGTGACCCATCTCGCCGACCGGCGCTACCAGGAGCTCTCGGGCGGCGAGAAGCAGATGGTCCTCGTCACGCGCGCCCTCGCCCAGCAGGCAGGCGTCCTCGTGATGGACGAGCCCACCGCCAACCTCGACTACCACAACCAGGTGAGGATCCTCGCCGCGATCAAGCAGCTCTCGGGCGAGGGCCTGGGGATCCTCATGACGTCCCACTACCCCGACCACGCGTTCCTCGCGTGCTCCAAGGCCGCCCTCATGAGCGGGGGCCGCATCGTCTCGATGGGGCCGCCCGACGAGGTCGTGACGAGCGAGAGCCTCTCCGCCCTCTACGACACCCCCGTCCGCGTGGGCCTCACCGACATCGGGGGAGGGGTGCTCGTCAAGACATGCGTTCCACTGCTCGACGCGGGTCTGCCCGCCGTCGGGTTGGAATAGGCGCGCGTTCCCGCGCCGATGCACCAAACGTCCAGCGTTACCGCCTATCAACAAGGAGGGTCATTATGTTCGAGCAGCATGTCAGTCGTCGTCAGTTCGTCGCCGGTTCCCTGGGTTGCGCCTTCGCGGGCGTCCTCGCCCTCGCGGGCCTCAATCGCGCGTCCGGCGAGGAGGCCAAGGCGCAGACGTCCGTCACGCCCGCGGACGAGGAAGGGTTCGTCAAGGTCGTCGACATGGCCGGCCGCGAGGTCGTCGTCGCCGACGACGTCCGCACCATCGCGACGTTCGGCTCCGTGGGCGTCCTCAACGCCTTCGTCGAGTGCCTGGGCAAGGGCGACCTCATCGTCAACCAGATGCCCGCCAACTTCACCAAGAACGACAAGTGGGCCATGCAGTACAAGTTCGCGCCCCAGATCGCCGAGGGCCCGCTCCTCGAGACCGCCGACGGCGTCGACCTCGAGGCCACCATGCTCGCCAACCCCGACCTCTGCGTCACGATGACCGAGGACACCGCCCAGGTCCTCGCCGACAACGGCATCCCCTGCATCGTCCTCAACTGGAACGACACCGAGGACGTCAAGATCGCCGTCAGGCTCATGGGCCAGGTCCTCGACTGCACCGACGTCGCCGAGGAGTACTGCACGTACTTCGACGAGATGGTCGCCAAGGCCGCCGAGCGTACCTCCGGCATCGCCGACGAGGACGCCCGCGTCGCCTGCATCTACGGCGACGTCGAGTCCCTCACGAACCCCCACATCATCTCCGAGTGGTGGATCTCCGCGGCGGGCGGCCGCAGCGTGACCAAGGAGCGCCACACCAAGAACTCGCTCGAGTACACGCTCGAGGAGCTTCTCGCCTGGCAGCCCGAGGTCATCTTCTCGAGCAACACGAACGTCGACGAGATCCTCAACGACGCCAACATCGCCGAGCTCCCCGCCGTCAAGGAGGGCAAGATCTACGTCGTCCCGACCGTCGCCCACGTCTGGGGCAACCGCACCGTCGAGCAGCCGCTCACGGTCATGTGGGCGATGAACAAGCTCTACCCCGAGCTCTACACCGAGGAGGAGCTCGCCGAGGACATCAAGTACTTCTACAGCACCTTCTTCAAGTACGACATGACCGACGAAGAGGTCGCCTCGATCATCCACTACGGCGAGAACCAGGAGAAGTAACATGGAGTTTGTGTACGAGGAGTCGGTCACGCGCGCCGATGCGGTTCAGGCGTACGCGAACCTCTGGAAGCCCGAGCCGCGCGTCGAGACCGTTTCCCTCGACCGCGCCTTCGGGCGCGTGCTCGCCGAGGATCTCACGGTGAAGTACAGCATCCCCGTCGTCCGCTCGTCGCGGATGGACGGCGTGGCGGTTCGCTCGGCCGATTTCGCCGCCGGCATGCCCGACACGTCGGGCTGGGAGTACGGCAGGGACTACGTCCGCGCGGACACGGGCGACGACTTCCCCGACGAGTTCGACGCCGTGATCGCGGTCGAGCAGGCGGAGTTCGTCGAGGGCGGCACCGTCCGCTTCTCGGTCGACCCCGCCGAGGTGGTCCCCGGCTACGGCGTCTCCCCGTGCGGGTCGCTCGCGAAGGCCGGGACGCCCATCGTCCCCGCCCACACGCGCCTCACGCCCGAGGTCGTCGCCTCCGCCGCCGTCGGCGGCTACGCGCAGGTCAAGGTCTTCGCGGCGCCGCGCGTGGCGTTCATCCCCACCGGCACCGAGCTCGTGCCCTGGGGCTCGTTCCCCAAGAGGGGCCAGAACCTCGAGGCGAACAGCCTGCTCGTCAGGGGCATGCTCGAGCAGTGGGGCGCCGAGGCGGTCGTCTACCCCATCACGTCCGACGACCGCGACTCGATCGCGAAGGCGCTCGACCGCGCGCTCGAGGCGGCCGACATCGTCATCGTGAACGCCGGCTCCTCCCGCGGCTCGGAGGACTTTAACTCCCAGCTCATGCAGGAGCGCGGCACGTTCTTCAAGCACGGCGTCCGCTGCGTCCCCGGCAGGCCGGTCGGCATGTCGCTCATCGACGGCAGGCCCGTCGTGAACGTCCCCGGGCCCGTCGGCGCCGCATGGCTGTGCATGGACTGGCTCATCCGCGCGCTCGTCGCCCAGTGGTTCGGCGAGCCCGTCTACGAGCAGCCCACCGTCAAGGCGAGGCTCGCCGAGGACGTCAAGTTCCCCCGTCCCATGGAGCGCGTCAGCCGCATGGCGCTCTCCGACGACGGCGAGGGCGGGTTCGTCGCCTCGGCGCTCCCGCGCTCGGCCGGCGTGCCCCAGACCATCGCCTGCACCGACGCGCTCTTCACGCTCCCGCTCGAGGAGACCTGCGTCGAGGCCGGCACCGTGGTCGACGTCGAGCTCCTGAGGCCGGTCGAGGTCGTCCGCGCCTCCTGGGCCCGCTAGGCCCCGTCCCGCACCGCCCCGCGCGAGGCGCCCTTCCGCCCTCCGCCCCCGGTCCGCCTCGCCCTCGCGGCGTCGGCTCCCGGGGGTGGGGCGGGTCGGGAGGGCGTCCCGCGCCTTCCCGCGCCTTTATTCTTGTGCGAGAATTATTGGCGCCCGGCGCTCCCTTCGGTTTTTCATCTCCCTCCCCCTTGACGCGTCGCGTATAATTGCCTCCCGAACCAACCGCTCGCACGCGTTCCCGTCGCGAGCGCAGCGCTTGCGTCCTTTGGGAGGAGAGGTACCATGCGCCATATTCTGCCTGTCGAAGAGATTCCGCCGGACCTGCCTTTGCTCAAGGGCATCGAAGACGGTGTGCGCCCGCGCGTTCTCTCGTGCCTGCAGGCCACCTACATCGCCTACGACGAGGGCGAGCTCATCCGCGAGGCGAATGCCCCGCAGAACCACGCGGCCTATCTCGTCGCGGGCTGCGCCGACGGCTACGTCTACGACGAGGAGGGCAACAAGTCTATCCTGCACCTGTTCGTCCCGGGGCAGGTCGTCTCGTACGGCCGCGTCTTCGGCTCGCCGTCGTGGTCGTCGTTCGACGTCGTCGCGCGCGAGGACTGCCGCCTCATCCTCTTCAACACCGACCATCTCCCCATCCGCTGCGAGCACTGCCAGAAGTATGTCTCGCTCGTCGAGCGCAACCTCGCGCAGTCGGTGGCCGAGCTCGACGCCGAGCTCATGATGACGCTCAACATCCGGCTCAGGCGCACGATGCGCGGCAAGGTCCTCGCCTATCTCGAGTACGAGTCGCAGCGCCAGGGCTCCTCGTCCATCGACATCGCGTTCAACCGCCAGGAGCTCGCCGACTACCTGTGCGTCGACCGCGCCGCGCTCTCCCGTGAGCTGGGCAACCTGCGCGACGAGGGCCATTTCGAGTTCGAGCGCAACCACTTCGACCTGCACATCAAGCCCAAGAACCCCCGTCGCGCCGCGTCTTGAAGCGAGGCCGCGCCGTGCGACGCCTGACGCGCCCCGCGGCGCGCCCGGCCCCCTTTCGCGCGGGCTGGTATCCTGCGGGGGTTTCGCGATTCTGTGCTTGTGCCTTAACTTGGGCGCCCCTTCGTCGGGCGCCTTTTTGCGTATGCTATCCTGAATCGGACTGTCTAACGTACGATCCGGCGCGCCGAGCCGCGCCCCTTTCAACCCGTCGAGGAGTGGGACAATGCCTGTCAACAAGCCCAAGGGCACCGAGGACCTGGTCGGTGCCGATGCGTTGCTGTGGAGCTACATGCGCGACGTCGCCGATCAGGTGTTCACGTCGTACGGGTACCGCCCCATCGAGGTCCCCATGTTCGAGCAGTCCGACGTGTTCGTGCACGGCCTGGGCACCGCGACCGACGTGGTGCGCAAGGAGATGTTCACGGTCCTGTCGCCCGACGGCTACCGTAAGGTGACCGAGGGTCGCGCGGCCGACCTCAAGGCCGACCAGCGCCTCGCCCTTCGCCCCGAGGGCACGGCGGGCACGGTGCGCGCCCTCGTCGAGGGGAACCTCGTCCCCCAGGGCGGCGCCCCGGCGAAGCTCTGGTACGCGGGCTCGATGTTCCGCGCCGAGCGTCCCCAGAAGGGGCGCCTCCGCGAGTTCCACCAGATCGGCGCCGAGTGCCTGGGCGCCTCCGACCCCGCCGCCGACGCGGAGCTCATCGCGATGTTCATGCGCTTCATCGACGAGCTCGGCATCCCCGCGGACAGCGTCCGCCTGCTCCTCAACTCGATGGGCGACGACGCCTGCCGCCCCGCCTACCGCGACTCGGTCGCCGCGTTCATCCGCGCCCACAGCGGGGAGCTCTGCGAGGAGTGCAACCGCCGCGCCGAGACGAACCCCCTGCGCGCGTTCGACTGCAAGAACGACCGCTGCCACGAGGTCATGGAGGGCGCGCCCAAGATCTCCGACGCCCTGTGCCCCGACTGCCGCGCCCACTACGCGCAGGTCAAGCGCTACCTCGACCTGCTGCATATCCCCTACGTCGAGGACCCGCGTCTCGTCCGCGGCCTCGACTACTACACGCGCACGGTGTTCGAGGTGCAGGTCGTCGACGGCCTCGGCGCGCAGAACGCCATCGGCGGAGGCGGGCGCTACGACAAGCTCGTTGAGGTCGCCGGCGGCCGCGAGACCCCCGCGCTCGGGTTCGCCGCGGGCTTCGAGCGCATCGCGCTCGCGATGAAGGCGGCCGACGCGCCCCTGCCCGCCCCCACCGAGCCCGACGTGTTCGTCGCCGCGACAGGCCCTGAGGTCGCCGAGGCGTCCTTCTCGTTCGTCCAGGGGCTGCGCGACCTCGGCTTCGTCGTCGAGGCCGACCGCCAGGGCCGCTCCCTCAAGGGTCAGTTCAAGCTCGCCGACAAGCTCGGCGCGGCGGTCATCGCGGTCATGGGCCCCGACGAGGTCGCCGCGGGCGAGGTCACGGTGCGCGACATGGGCTCGCACGACGAGCGCCGCGTGCCGATTGCCGAGGCGCCCGCCTACCTCGCGAACCTCCTCGGCTACTCCGCCGCCGAGGGGTGCGGCTGCGAGGGCGACTGCGACGACTGCGAGGGCTGCCCCGACTGCAGCCCGGACGACTGCGACTGCGGTCGCTAGGCCCCGCCGCCCTGCCGGCAGCGCGGCCGGTTCTGTGTAGTGAAGCGGGTTTTTTGCGTTCGGGTTGTATTTGTAACATCCTCCCGGTATAAGAAGGATGGCAGAAAACCTCAGTCGGTTTATTTAGATATCCTGAGTCGACCGCACCCGGGTCGCTCACGTTTTCGAGAAGGAGGCGCCCTCATGTTTGAGAAGTTCACGGACGGCGCTCGCAAGGTGATGGTCCTCGCGCAGGAGGAGGCCCGCAAGCTGGGCCAGATGTACGTGGGCACGGAGCATCTTCTCCTCGGCCTCATCCGCGAGGAGGACGGCATAGCCGCGCAGGCCCTTCGCCGCCTCGACGTCACCTACGAGGCCGCGGTCGAGCAGATCAAGCAGGTCGCCGAGAAGCCCGACGAGCCCGTCCCGGCCGGCCACATCCCGTTCACGCCCCGCGCCAAGCGCGTGCTCGAGAGCGCGCTGCGCGAGATGCTCTCGATGGGGCAGTCCTACATCGCGACCGAGCACCTGCTGCTCGGCATCCTGCGCGAGGGCAACGGCGTCGCCATGGAGGCGCTCACCCGCATGGGCGTCTCGGTCGACGCCGTCCGCAACGCGATCGCCGAGCTCGCCCCCAAGCGGCCCGCGCCCCCTGTGGCGGGCGTCGCCGCCGGCATGGGCATGCCCGGCGCCTTCGGCTTCCCGCCCTCGCAGGCCGAGGAGGGGAGCGCCCTCAGCGAGTACGGGCGCGACCTCACCCAGCTTGCCTCCGAGGGCAAGCTCGACCCGGTCGTCGGCCGCGATGACGAGTGCGAGCGCCTCATGGAGATCCTCGTGCGCCGCACGAAGAACAACCCCCTGCTCATCGGCGAGCCCGGCGTCGGCAAGACGGCTGTCGTCGAGGGGCTCGCGATCAGGATCGCCTCGGGCGACGCCCCCGAGGTCCTCAGGAGCCGCCATGTGTGGTGCCTCGACGTCTCGGCGCTCGTCGCCGGCGCGAAGTACCGCGGCGAGTTCGAGGACCGGCTCAAGCGCGTCATCTCCGAGGTGTCCGAGGACAGGTCCATCATCCTCTTCATCGACGAGATGCACACGCTCATCGGCGCGGGCTCGGCCGAGGGGTCGCTCGACGCGGCGGCCATCCTCAAGCCCGCCCTGTCGCGCGGCGAGGTGCAGGTCATCGGTGCCACGACCTCGGACGAGTACCGCAAGTACGTCGAGAAGGACCCGGCGTTCGCGCGCCGCTTCCAGACGGTCCAGATCAACGAGCCCACGCCCGAGCAGACCCTCGCGATCCTCGAGGGGCTCCGCGCTCGCTACGAGGAGCACCACGGGGTGCGCTACTCCGACGAGGCCGTTAAGGCCGCGGTGAGCCTCTCCGAGCGCTACATCCAGGACAGGTTCCTGCCTGACAAGGCGATCGACCTCCTCGACGAGGCCGGTGCCACCGTCCGCCTGCACACCGTCGAGAAGCCCGCCGAGCTCAAGGAGTCCTCCGAGAAGCTCGCCGGCTTGCGCGCCGACCGCGAGAAGGCCGTCGCGAGCGGCGACTACGAGCGCGCCGCAACGCTGCGCGACGAGGAGCAGGCGCTCTCGACGAAGGTCGGCGAGCTCGAGGCCGCGTGGCACGAGCAGGGCGGCGCCGTCGTGGGCGACGTCTCGGCAGAGGACGTGGCGTCCGTCGTCGCGCGCTCCACGGGCATCCCCGTGACGAACCTCACCGAGGCGGAGAGCGAGAAGCTCCTCCGCATGGAGTCGGTCCTCCATGAGCGCATCGTCGCCCAGGACGAGGCGGTCACCAAGGTCTCCAAGGCCATCCGCCGCTCGCGCGCCGGCCTTCGCGACCCGCGCCGTCCCGCCGGCTCGTTCATCTTCCTCGGGCCTTCCGGCACGGGCAAGACCGAGCTCTCCAAGGCGCTCGCCGAGTTCCTCTTCGGCACGCAGGACGCCCTCATCACCTTCGACATGAGCGAGTACATGGAGAAGCACGCGGTCTCCAAGCTCGTCGGCGCGCCTCCCGGCTACGTGGGGTATGACGAGGGCGGCGAGCTCACCAAGGCCGTGCGCCAGAAGCCCTACTCGGTCGTCCTCTTCGACGAGATCGAGAAGGCGCACCCCGACCTCTTCAACATCCTGCTCCAGATTCTCGAGGAGGGTCGCCTCACCGACGGCCAGGGCCGCAAGGTCGACTTCCGCAACACGGTCATCATCATGACGAGCAACGTGGGCGCGCGCGAGATCGCCAAGACCACGCCGCTCGGGTTCGCCCTCGAGCGCTCGGGCGGCGGCCTCGACGACCGCGCGATCCACCAGAACGTGATGTCCGAGGTCAAGAAGCTCTTCAAGCCGGAGTTCCTCAACAGGGTCGACGACATCGTCGTCTTCAACTCCCTCACGAACGAGCAGCTGCTCTCGATCGTCGACCTGCTCGTCGAGGACCTGCGCCAGCGCCTCGTCTCCCGCGGCATGAACATCGTGCTCACGCCCGCGGCGAAGAACGTGATCGCGAAGGAGGGGAGCGACGCCGCATATGGCGCACGCCCGCTGCGCCGCGCGATCCAGTCGCTCGTGGAGGACCCGCTCTCCGAGACCATCCTCGAGAAGGGCGTCTCGACCGGCGAGGTCGTGACGGTCGACGCGCAGGACGGCAAGCTGACGTTCGCGTGGGCCCCGGGCGAGATCCCGGCGCCGCGCAGGCGCGAGACGCTCGGCGACGGGAGCCGCGTGCGCCCGCCGCGCGCCCGTCTCGGCGCGCCCTCGGGGGCTCCCGCCGCAATGGGCGGCGGCGCCTCCGACTAAGGCGGGGTACCGGTCGCGGGACGCGGGCGACACACGCCCGCGCCCCGCGTCTTTCGCAGCCTCGTTCGGGTACAATCGCATCGACGGGTTTATCGACGGATTCGGCACCGCGGTCTGGGACCGCCGAGGTTGGGGGAGGGGCGCCATGGCTCAGGCTCACGACGCGCAGGAACGCATGGAGGAGGCCATCAGGCGGACCGCGCCGGGGACGGCGCTGCGAAGCGCGCTCGACATGATCCTCGCCGGGCGCCTCGGCGCGCTCATCTGCATCGGGGACTCGGAGAAGGTCCTCGCCTCCGGCAACGACGGGTTCCCCCTCAACATCGCGTTCACCGCGAACCGCCTGTTCGAGCTGTCCAAGATGGACGGCGCCATCGTCATCGACGAGGACCTCACCACGATCCTCCGCGCGAACTTCCACCTCAACCCCGACCCGAGCATGCCCACGTCCGAGACCGGCATGCGCCACCGCACCGCGGCGCGCATGAGCATGGTGACCGACGCCGTCGTCATCTCGGTCTCCGAGCGGCGCGCCCACGTGAACCTCTACGTCCGCGGGCGCAGCTTCCAGCTGAGGGGCGCCTCCGAGCTGAGCAACGACGTGAACCAGCTCGTCATCTCCCTGCAGACGAGTCGCGACTCGCTCGACGCGCTCCTCTCGCGCCTCACCCGGCTCGAGTTCGACAACTACGTCACGCTCGCGGACATCACGCGCGTCTACGGCGGCTTCCAGCTGCTCCTGCAGGCGGCGGCCCAGCTGCGCACGTTCGTCCCCCAGCTCGGAACGGCCGACAAGGTCGTCCGCCGGCAGCTCGAGCAGCTCGCGGGCGGCATGGACGAGGAGTTCACGCGCACGATCCGCGACTACGCCGCCAACTCCTCGGAGGAGGACGCGCGCAGGATCCGCCGCGAGTTCGACGCCCTCAGCCCCCGCGAGATGTCCTCGCCGGCGTGCATCGCGCACATCCTCGGGTACGACGACCTCTTCGAGGACAGCGTCGTCACCCCGCTCGGCCTGAGGACGCTCTCGAAGTCCTCTGCGGTTCCCACCGACGCGGTCGAGCATATCGTGAGCGAATATGGTAGCCTTCAGGCTCTCATGGACGACGTCAAGCACGACCCTGATAAACTGGGCACCATGGGCGTCAACAACCCGCCCATCCTGGTGGACAGCCTCTATCGCATGTGGGGCAAGAAGGGATAGCGTAGGAGCATGCCTGTATTCTGCAGCGGCCGGATGGCCGGGGACCGCGATCTGGAAGACACCGTCATCGAACCCGCCGCGCTCGCCGGCGTGCTCGACCGACCCGACGCGCCAGTGAGCCAGGGGGCGCCCGCGCCCCAGGGCCGCGGGTGCGTCGGCAAGAAGGCAAACGTCGCCGCGGTCGTGGTCGCGGGCGGCTCGGGCGAGCGCTTCGGCCGGCCGGGCGGCAAGCAGCTCATCCCCGTGCTCGGCAAGCCCCTGCTCGCGTGGTCGCTCCAGGCGTTCGACGCGGTGAGCCAGGTGGGGCGCATCGTCGTGGTGTGCCCCGGCTCGCGCATCGAGGAGTACCGCGCGCTCGCCGTCGAGCCCTACGGCCTCGCCACCCCCGTCGACTTCGTCCCCGCCGGGTCGCTGCGCCAGGAGTCGGCGATGAACGGGGTCGAGGCGGTCCCGCCCGAGTTCCAGTTCATCTGCATGCACGACGGCGCCCGCCCCCTCATCCTCCCCGAGACCGTGGTCCACGCGATCAACGTCCTCAAGGGCACGCTCGACGCCGACGGCGTCGTGTGCGGCCACGAGGCGATCGACACGATCAAGGTCATCGACGGCAACTCCGTCGTGGGCACCCCCGACCGCTCGATCTTCTGGGTCGCCCAGACCCCCCAGATCTTCCACGCCGACATCCTCCGCCAGGCTCATCAGGCCGCGATGGAGGAGGGCTTCGTGGGGACCGACGACGCCTCTCTCGTCGAGCGTGTCGGCGGGCATGTCGTGCTCGTCGCCTCCCCGCGCGACAACATCAAGCTGACCGTCCCCGAGGACCTCGCGCCGATCCAGGCGTTCCTGCGCCAGCGCTACGGTCTGTCCGAAGGGCAGGCGTAGCCGGCATGGGCCTCGGGTTGCGCATCGGGCACGGCTACGACGTCCACGCGTTCGCCGAGGGGCGCAGGCTCGTCCTCGGCGGCGTCGAGATCCCCTACCGCGTGGGCCTGCTCGGCCACTCCGACGCCGACGTGGTCGCCCACGCGCTCGCGGACGCCGTCCTCGGCGCCGTGCGCGGCGGCGACATCGGCAAGCTCTTCCCCGACACCGACCCCGCCTACGAGGGGGCCGACTCCCTCGTGCTGCTCGGCCGTGTGCTCGACCTCGCGCGCGACCTCGGCTTCGAGCTCGTCGACGCCGACATCACGGTCGCCGCGCAGAACCCCAAGCTGTCCCCGTACCGCGACCTCATGCGCGAGCGCCTCGCCGCAGCCATGGGCGTCGACGCCTCGTGCGTCGGCCTCAAGGCGACCACGACCGAGCGCCTCGGCTTCGTCGGCCGCGAGGAGGGCATCGAGGCGTGGGCCGTCGTGCTCATGGAGTGTAAGGGGCACCGGTAGGGGCATGCCCTTCGCCGTGCCCTCCCGGTGCGCATCCATGAGCCCGTCCCGCGTTTCCTCGACCCGTTAGGGGGACCATCGTGTTCGATTCCATCAAAGAGGACGTCGCCGCGTTCAAGGGGAAGGACCCCGCGGCGACGTCGACCATAAGCGTCCTGCTCAACTCGCCCGGCCTGCGCGCCATCTGGGCGTACCGCCGCCAGCACTGGCTCTGGACCCACGGTCACAAGGGCCTCGCGCGCTGGCTCTCCACGCGCAGCCGCCACCGCTTCGGCGTCGAGATCCATCCCGGCGCCACCATCGGCCGCCGCTTCCTCATCGACCACGGCATGGGCATCGTGATCGGCGAGACGACCATTATCGGCGACGACTGCATGATCTACCAGGGCGTCACGCTCGGCGGCACCGGCAAGGAGACCGGCAAGCGCCACCCCACGCTCGGCAACAACGTCGTGGTGGGCGTCGGCGCCAAGGTGCTCGGGAACATCACGCTCGGCGACAACTCCAAGGTCGGCGGCGGCGCCGTGGTGGTCAAGGACGTCCCTCCCGACTGCACCGTCGTCGGCGTGCCGGGCCACGTGGTCCGCATCGACGGCAAGCGCCCCTCCGAATGCGCCGCCCCCGTCCCCGCCGAGGTCGCCCGCAGGCTCGAGCGCGAGCGCGACAGCTTCGAGGACAGCCAGCACCGCCTCAAGCTCCCCGACCCCATGAGCGACGAGATCGCCTCGCTGACCGCCCAGGTCGCCGAGCTCTCTCGCAAGGTCGCCGAACTGCAAACCAAACCTGAGGAGTAACCCATGAAGCTCTACGACTCTTCGCTGCGCGCCAAGGTCGACCTCGTCCCCCTCGTGCCCGGCAAGATCTCCATGTACGTCTGCGGCCCCACCGTCTACGACGACATCCACATCGGCAACGCCCGCACGTTCCTCTCGTTCGACGTCATCCGCCGCTGGCTCGAGGAGCGCGGCTTCGAGGTCGCGTTCGCCCAGAACCTCACCGACGTCGACGACAAGATCATCAAGCGCGCGAACGAGCGCGGCGTCGAGGCCCAGGAGGTCGCCTCGACCTACGCCAAGGCGTTCATCGACGTGATGGGCCGCTTCGGCATCAAGGAGCCCACGGTGCGCCCCCGCGCCACCGAGGAGATTCCCGAGATGATTGCGATGATTTCGACGCTCGTCGAGAAGGGCTACGCCTACGAGGCGGGCGGCGACGTGTACTTCGCGGTCCGCTCCGACCCCGGCTACGGCTGCGTCTCCGGCCGCAAGGTCGACGAGCTGCTCGTGGGCGCCCGCATCGAGGCCGGCGAGGTCAAGCGCGACCCGCTCGACTTCGCTCTCTGGAAGGCCGCCAAGCCCGGCGAGCCCACCTGGGACTCCCCTTGGGGCCCCGGCCGTCCCGGCTGGCACAGCGAGTGCGCGGCCATGGTGCACCGCTACCTCGGCATGCCCATCGACATCCACGGCGGCGGCAGCGACCTGCAGTTCCCCCATCACGAGAACGAGTGCGCGCAGGCGCGCTGCTGCTGGGAGCAGACGTTCGCGAACCACTGGATGCACACGGGGATGCTCCTCGTAGACGGCGAGAAGATGTCCAAGTCGCTCGGCAACTTCTTCACGCTCAAGCAGGTCCTCGACGAGTACCCGGCCGACGCCCTGCGCCTCCTCATGCTCCAGACCCACTACCGCACCCCGCTCGACTTCTCGTTCGAGCGGCTCAAGGGGGCGGAGGGCTCGCTCGAACGCATCAGGAACACGGTGGCGAACCTGACGTGGGCCGCGGGGCATTCCGCCGAGGCCGCCGCTCCGTGCGCCCTCGCGGAGGACGCCCGCAAGGCCCGCGCCGACTTCGAGGCCTGCATGGACGACGACTTCAACACCGCGGGCGCCCTCGCGGCGATCTTCGACCTCGTGTCCGCCTCCAACGTCTACCTCGACGCCGCGGGGTCCTCGGTCGACGCCGCGGCCTGCGAGGCGGCGTCCGCGACGATTGCCTGGGGCCTCGGCGTCCTGGGCATCGCCGCCGCTAAGCCCGTCGAGGACGAGGGTCTCCCGCACGCCCTCGTCGACCTCGCCCGCGCCAAGGGCTGCTACGAGGGCGACGACCCCTCGCTTGCCGCCGAGGCTCTGGTCGCCCTGCGCGCCAAGGCCCGCGCCGCGAGGGACTGGGGTGTCGCCGACGCCATCCGCGACGAGCTCGCGTCGCTCGGCCTCGCGATCGAGGACACCGCCCAGGGCGCGCGCGTCCGCCGCGCGTAGCCTCGCTTGACCGCCGGCGGCCGCTCGACGCGGCTACCGGCAATCGCGCCCGGCCCGGCATCATGCCCCGCCGGGCGTGTCTTTGCAACGTTCCCGATCTCATCGAGGAGGAAGCTTGTCCGATTACATCGAGGGTCGTCGCGCCGTCGAGGAGGCGCTGCGCGCCTGCGTCCCCATAAAGCGCGCCTTCGTCCTCGCCCCGTCCCAGCGCGGCGAGGGGGCGGCATCTCTCGGCGGCCTTCTCGGGAAGCTCGAGGAGTCGGGCGTCCAGGTCTCGCCGGTCGAGCGCCGCGTCCTCGACAGGATGTCCTCCGAGGGCGGCTCGCACGGGGCGCACCAGGGGATCGTCTGCGAGGTCGCCCCGTACCGCTACGCCGAGCTCGGCGACGTGATCCGGCGCACCGAGGGCGAGCGGGACGCGCTCGTGCTCGTCCTCGACCACATCACCGACGAGGGCAATCTCGGCGCGATCATCCGCACGGCCGAGGTCGTCGGGGCCGCATGCGTCGTCATCCCGTCGAAGCGCGCGGCCCAGATCACGGTTGGCGTCTACAAGACGTCCGCCGGCGCCGCCTTCCACATCCCTGTCTGCCGGGTTCCTAACCTCGTCCAGGCGCTCTCCCTCCTCAAGGAGGCGGGCTTCTGGGTCGCCGGGGCGTCCGAGCGCGCGCGGGAGGACATCTGGCACGCCCCGCTCGGGGGCAGGGTGGCGCTCGTCTCGGGCAGCGAGGGGACGGGCATCTCGCGCCTCGTCCTCGAGAACTGCGACTTCACCGTGTCGCTTCCCCAGTTCGGGCACGTGGGCTCGCTCAACGTCGCCCAGGCGACCACCGCCATATGCTACGAGTGGCTGAGGCGTCGGCTCGGCGCGGAAGCACCGGCGGGGGAGGGGCGCTGACCGAGGTGGGTGTCGTTTCGGGTCGCGTCCTGGTCGTCGACGGGTACAACGTCATACGCGAGAGCCCTCGGTACCGGGGACTCGTCGACGAGGACCTTTCGGACCCCGTCCTGCACGACGTGTACGTGCGGGCGCGTCAGGCGCTCGTCGCCGACGTCGCGGCGTTCGCCCAGGGCAACTTCCATGCCGTCATCGTCTTCGACGGCTTCGGGAACCCCGACCCCGAGCGCCCTCCTCGCAGGGCAGCCGGGGTCGACATCGTGTTCTCGCCCTCGGGCGTCGAGGCCGACGCGGTCATCGAGCGCCTGGTCACCCAGCACCGGGAGGCCGGCCACCCCGTCACGGTCGTGTCGTCCGACGCGGCCGTCCAGTCGACCGTGTTCGGCAACGGCGTCGACCGCCTCTCGTCCCGCATGTTCGAGAACGAGACGGTCTCGATGCGCGAGCATGTCGACGAGATGCGCGTCGCCCCGGCGACGGGCGGCCGCATACGCACGACGGTCGCCGACAGGCTCCCCGTCGACGTGCGCGTCAAACTGAAGGAGATGGCGCTCCCGCGCAAGGCGCGCGAGGCGGCGCCGCACCGCGCGTGATGTCGCGGTCGATCGAAAGGAGGGCGCTCCATGCCCAAGGGTGAGAGCAACGCTAAAGCCAACGCCAACGCCAAAGCCGGCCCCGACGCGAAGGCCGCCGGCGCGGCGGGCCGCGAGCAGTGGGCGAAGACCGGCGACGACCATCGCACCGACTTCGCCCGCGCGAAGAGCCCCGTTCCCCTGCGGGTCGCCGCCGTCGCGGTCTGGCTCGTTTGCCTGGCGGTCGAGCTGCTCGGATGCTGCTTCGCGGGGGGCGTGCTCAGAGTCCCCGTGCTGAGCGACCTTCCCGCGCTCACGGTTGCGCTCTGCGTCGTCCTCTGCCTCGCCGGCGCGCTCGGCGGCCAGATCGTCTGGAAGAAGGCGTCCTCCGGCGGTCGCGAGGGCGGGGCGAAGCTCGTCTCCGCGGGCATGTCGTGCCTCGCCTTCCCCCCGATGGCGCTCTTCTTCCTCCTGTCCAGGAACGCCTCGGGCAAGGTCAAGGCCGCCGCGATCGTCGGCGCCCTCGTCGCCGTCGCCGCGATTGTCGTGATCGCCATGGCGGGCGCCCAGGCGTCCCCCGTCGCGGCGTAAGCCGCCGTCACCGGCTGCTCGGTCGGGCGTCCCATCGCCGGGCAGCCTGTCCCCCTACATGTCCTCGCCGCCGCCGTCTCCGCTTCTTCCCGCCAGGCGCGTCGTCCCCGTTTCGCCGAACGCCGTCTCGACAAGCTCGTGGGCGGCCTCCGCGCTGCGGAACCGGACGCTGCAGTCGTCCTTTCTGGGGAAGGCGAGGAGCGGCAGCGTCCCGTACCACACGGTCGCGTCGTCGAACACCGCGAGGCCCGAGACCGGCGTCCCCTCATCGACGCTCGCCGTCGCCCCTGTGGTGCCGAGCGTCCCCAGCGCCTCGGCCCCGGGGTCCTTCGCAATCCTGACCTCGACGGTGAGCCCGCGCGCCCTTGCGTCCCTGAACGCCGGCGCCAGCGCCGCGCAGCACGTCCCGGCGGCGTAGGGCGCCGCGATTCGCACCGACCTGCATGCCGAGGCCATGTCCTCGCGCAGCAGTGCCATCGCGTCGGAGGCTGAGACGAACGCGCTCGGACCCCTCCGTCCGTGGTCTCCCTCGTCGCTCGCCGCGACCTCGTATCCCATCTTCCGGTACGTCTTGAGCCGCCTCTTGTACATGCGCTCGAGCATCGGCACGGTGGCGTCCACGTAGTCGAACACGACGACGTCCGTCTTTCCCTCGCGCGTGCGGTGCAGTCGCCCCGCCTGCTGTGTCACGACGCCGTCCCACGAGACGGGTGTCGCCAGGAAGAGCGCGTCGAGCCACGATGCGTCGAACCCCTCTCCCAGATACCCCGCGGTCGCCACGATCGCGAACGGGCGCGAACCGTCCGCCGACTCGAGCACCTCGTCGAGCGCCGCCCTCCGCTCACGCGCGTTCCCGCCGCCCATGAGCAGATGGACCTCGAACCGCGACCCGACGCGCTCCTCGAGCATCCTCGCGAGTCCGGCAGCGTGCTCCCGCCTCCTTGAGAGCACGAGGGGGAACCTTCCCCGCTCGAGCGCCGCGCTCACGTCCGTGACGATGAGCGCGTTACGCGCCTCGTGGGCGCACAGCTGGTCGAGCACCTGGTTGAACGTCGCGCCGGGCTCGAGTCCCGGCAGTCGGACGCAGGTGATGCGCGGGGTCAGCAGCCGTTCGAAGCCCTGCCTGAGCGCGTGCTCCCTGATGTCGACCCGGTGGCGCACCGGGCCGCAGAGCATGGCGATCGCGGCGTCGAGCCCGTCCGAGCGCCTCGGGGTGGCCGAGAGACCGTACACGCGGCGCGCCGGGGAGGCCTTCAGGACGAGCTCGAGCTGCGGCGCCCCGGCATGGTGGCACTCGTCGCACACAACGACCCCGTACCCTGCGAGCAGGCCCTTCGCCCGTGGCTCCCCTGTGTCCGGGTCCCGCTCGGTCAGCGACTGGAACGTGGCGACGTCGACGATTCCGCCGAGCCTGTTCCTGCCGCCCCCGAGCCGCCCGATCTTCGGGCGCCGCCTCCTGCTTTGACGGCCCGACGGGGTGAGCAGGGGCTCCGGCTCCTGGGGCACGTCCAGGAACTCCTCGAGCTTCTCCACCCACTGGTCGACGAGCGACGTGTTCGGCACGATGACAAGAGCGGGGAGCCCGAGCCTGCCGATTATCGCCGCCGCGACGACCGTCTTGCCGTATCCCGTCGGGGCGCAGAGGATGCCGTCCTCGTGCGAGAGCATCGCGCCGACCGCCTCCTCCTGGTCGGGGCGCAGCTCCCCGCGAAACGAGACGTCCACGGTGCGGCTCGCGTCGAACCTCCTGTCCTCCATGCGGTACGGTGCCCCGGCCGCGTCGAGAAGCGCGACCAGCCCCTCCTCGCAGCCGCGCGGCAGGGCGACGCCTCCCTCGCACGGCTCGCCGAGGTCCACGACGCGCGGCTTTCCGTGCACGGACTGATGCATTGCCTGGGCCCGGTAGAAGTCGGGGTTGGCGAACGCCGCCAGACGCCGCACGCGGTTCGCGGCCGCGGCGCTCAGATGCCCGGTGGGGACGAGCAGCATCCCGCCTCGGACGATCTCGAGCTCCCCGTCTCCAAAATCCGCCCTGGTCAGGGGGCGGCGTCCCGTCTCGGCGGTCTGGGGCCTCCGCTCCTCTGCGCCGCCCGCGTCTTTGCTTTCGCCCCCGACGCTGTTCGCACTTGCGAGGGCGCCCAGCGCGCCCGCCGTCCCGCCTGCGGCGACGACCGCGCGCACCTCGCACTCGGTCAGCCTTCTCACGCCGGATAAGTACGCCCACTGGTCGGGGTGGGGGAGGAGCCCCTCGTCCACGAACATGCTGTTGCCGCGACGCATGGCCGCCCCCTGGAGCGGCAGGGCGACCAGGTTCCCAAAGCCTCCGTCGGGGATGGTCGTCTGCGCAGGAAGCATCCGGTCGTACGCGTCGAAGCCGACTCCCTTCGCGAGTCCGGTCGCCTCCGTGATGAGCACGGAACCGAACTCGCGCGCGAGTCTCGCCTCGATCGGCTGCTCGAAGAAGAACCAGACGTGCCCGCCGTTGCCCGACCTCGACCTCTCGACGGAAGGCTCGATTCCATGCTCGCGCGCCGCCTGTCTCACGGCGGCCACGGCGTCCGTCCATCCGTCATCGTCGAAGTCCATCACGAGGACCGATGTCGTGCAGTCCTCGTTCATGACGTACAGACCCACGACGTCGCGCAGCCTCTCGTCGCCTCCCCTGAAGTGGGCCGAGAGAACCGCGCGGTCGAGCGGGAGGAACCTGCGGCTCTCGCATCCCGCGCACCGGGCCTTGGGGTCCGCCGCCTTGGGACATGCACCGCGCCTCCACTCGTTCGCGCACGCCGGGGTGTACCCGATGCCGCCGTCCTTGCGCCGGTATCCGTGGGCGTGTACATCTGCGCGACCTCTGAACAGGGAGAAGAAGAGCTCGAACTTCGCGTCGGCCGGGCTTTTCGCCGTCACGGCCACCATATCGGTCGCCGTTCCGGCTGCCGTGTCAGTTTGCGCGGGGCGCTCGCCGGGCCCGCCGTCGCTTGACTCCATGGCCTCGCGCCAGACTTTTTCGGGCACGTAGAACTCGCCCCCGTCGTCGTCGCGGCAGATCGCCACCGGACATTTGGTCTGACCGTTGGCAGCGCGGACGCCCGGGGCGGGGTTCACAAGTCTGACAAGCGTGTACGCGTGCCCCGATATCAAGACGCGGTCGCGGTACGCCCCCTGAGGCGGTTCCATGGTGCCACTTTCCTTCCCCGATTGATCTCGTCCCTATAAACCGTCGGGCCAGAGTGTAGCGCGCCGTCTGTCGCAGCGTGCTATGAAGAATCGCCGCTCACCCCGAATCGCGTTTGCCGAAAGGCACGAGGTCGTGTATCGTTACGCCCTGCCGTCCCCGGACGGCGACGGTGCCGATGTAGCTCAATGGCAGAGCAACCGCCTTGTAAGCGGTAGGTTGCGAGTTCGACTCTCGCCATCGGCTCCATCCTTCCTATTTCCTGCCCGTTTACATGCGAAAATGGACAAGGTGTCGGGAAGGTGTGTAGGAAAGGTGAGTTGCTAGGGTTTCCCATAAAGCGCTTGACATGGGACAAACCGACGCCTAGTATATCCACCTGCTGATGTGGTTCAGCCACATCAAAGCGTGCGCGACTTGGTACGTCTTTGACAGCAGAAGATAAGGGAGTGTGCCCGAGCGGTTAATGGGGACGGGCTGTAAACCCGTTGGCTATGCCTACCTAGGTTCGAATCCTAGCGCT